>JAEYWK010000250.1 GCA_023431345.1 Pseudomonadota bacterium | reverse complement strand
CCCCCGCTCCCGCCGCCCTGACGGCGACGCCGAGCGCCGACGCCCCAGCCCCCGCGGTCAGCGCCCGCGAGGTCGCGCCCGCAGCCGGCTCCGCGGAGAAAGAAAAGACGTGCTCACCGGGTGGCTGCGCGCCGGGCATGTGCGGCGCGAACAAGAAGTGAGCGGCTCGGGCCCGCGGCCCGATCGATAATTCAGCCATGGCAGTCGCTGCCGCCGTCGATGTGGCCGGAGCTCGCGGGCGAGTCCTCGAGCTGGTGCGCGAGCACGGCTGGAACGCGACGTCCTTCCAGACGCTGGAGGAGGGCTACGAGTATTTCTTCACCGCGGACGGCTGCGTCGCTTACGTCGACACGGGGGCGGCTTGGGTCGCGGCAGGCGCGCCGATCGCGCCGAGCTCCGCCATCGCGCAAGTGCTCGAGGCGTTCCTGGCCGCCGCGCGCGGCGCCGAACGGCGCGCGTGCCTGTTCGCGACCGAAGAGCGACTGCTCGAGCTGTGCGGCGAGCGGCTGAGATCGCTCCGCATCGGAGAGCAGCCGGTCTGGGATCCCCGTGAATGGTCGGCGATTTTGCGGCGCCGCCGCAGCTTGCGCGAACAGCTGCGGCGCGCGCGGGCCAAGGGCGTGGCGGTGCGCGAAGTGGCGGCCTCCGAGCTCGATGGGGGCCTGACTCGCGCCGCCATCGCGCGCCTCGCCGAACGCTGGCTGCGTTCGCGCCACCTGGCGCCCATGGAGTTTTTGGTACGGGTCGAGCTCTTCAGCTTCACGGCCGACCGTCGCTGCTTCGTCGCCGAGCGCGATGGACAAATCGTCGGCGTGGCCGGCGTCGTCCCCGTGCCGGCGCGCGGCGGCTGGTTCATCGAAGACGTGCTGCGCGATCCGCAGGCGCCGAACGGGACGCCGGAGCTGCTGATCGACGCGGTCATGACCTGGGCCAGCGAGCGAGGCGTGACCTGGCTCACCCTGGGGCTGGCTCCGCTGGCCGGCGACGTGTCGCCGCTGCTGCGGGCGGCTCGGCGCAGCGGCGCGCTGCTCTATGATTTTCGTGGCGTTCGCTCGTACAAGGCCAAGCTCGAGCCGGAGCGCTGGCTGCCCATCTTCTTGTCGTATCCGCCTAGCCAAGGTAGCGCGCGCTCGCTCGTCGACGCGCTGTGGGCGTTCACGCGCACGGGTTTCTTCAGCTTTGGCTGGCGCACGCTATCGCGGGGGCCAGTGGTGGTGCTGCGAGCTTTGGCGCTGCTGCTGGTGCCCTGGACGCTGCTGCTCGCCCTCGCGCCCGCCGAGCGCTGGTTCGGCAGCGCTTGGCTCAAGTGGAGCTGGGTGACTTTCGACATCGTGGTGGCGGCGGGGCTGTTTCGCTTTCTGCACAAGCGCGCGACCTCCTCGCTCACGGCCCTCGCGATCGCGGTGACCTGCGACGCCGTGCTCACGCCGATCCAGGCGCTGGTCTGGAATCTGCCGCGCGCCCGACACGCTCTCGACTACGTGCTGATAGTGGTCGGTTGTCTCGCGCCGCTGGTGGCGAGCGTCGCGCTCTGGGGCGCGCGCCGCTTTCGGCTCGACTCCGCCTGAGTCAGCCCGCGATCGTGAGCACGATACCGGCGACGATGCCCAGCACGGGGCCGAGCTTCTTGGTGCCGTTGGCTTCTTTGAACAGCAGCACCCCCGCCGCGAACGCGATCAGCGTGCTGCCTCGGCGCAGGCTCGCCACCAGCGAGATCAGCCCTTCTGGATCGCCGAGCGCGTGAAAATAAGCGAAATCTGCCACGAGCAGGCACACGGCCAAGAGCGGAATCGAGAAGCGAGGCTCGAAGCGCGGCGCGCCGGCCGTCCCCTGCGCGCGCGACCGCCACCACCAGACGCACAAGGGCGCGAACAGCAGCAGCAAGTAGATCGAAAACCAAGCCTGCACGGCCGCGGGCGGCAGCTTCAACCGTCCGAGCAGCAGCTTGTCGTAGAGACCGCTGGCGGCTCCGAACAGCGTCCCCAGGACCATGTAGCCCACCCAGCGATCGCGGTGAAAGTGCACGCCCTCGAGGCGCCCGACCAACGACAGTCCGAAGAACGAGCACAGGGTGGTCAGGATGCCGAGCAGCTGCCACGCCGACGGTCGCTCGCCGAGCAGCACCAGCGCGGCGCCCAGCGTCCACAGCGGGCTGGTGGCGCGAATGGGAGCGGCCAGGGAAATGGGTAGATGCTTGACGGCCAGGTAAGTGCAAAGCCACGATGAGGCGACGATGGCCGCTTTGAGGAAGAGCTGCGCGTGCTCGAGCAGCCCGAGCGGTCTCACGTACAGGCTCGCGGGCAGCAGGCCGGGCGAAATGGCTTGGAGCGAGAGCAAGAGCGTCCAAACCAAGGCGCACGTTCCGGTACTGCCGAGCAGCACGGGAATCACCGGGTTGTTGCGCAGGGCGTGCTTTTGGCAGATGTCGTAGAGGCCGAGGAAGAGCGCCGAGGTCAGGCTGAGGAGCGCCCAGTGCATGGATCGGCGCGATGCGTACTAGACCTTCAGCGCTTTGAGGAGGTCCCGCAGCCGATTCAAGCCTTCGGGCGCTGTTTCCTCGTCGGCCAGCGGCGCCGCGGCGCGGGCCCGCGAAACCGCCAGGCGGAACAGACCATCGGCGGGATAGCGGCGCAGCAGCTCTCGAGCCGTCATCGCGGCTGAGCCGGGCTCGCGCTGAAGCAGCTCGAGGCCCAAGCTCACGCTGGCGATGGCGTGCTCGACGGCCTCGGCGGCGCGCAGCCGGCGCCCGTCGAAGCTTGCCCCGGCGACGAGGGTGTTGGCGACGTAGGCCAGCTCGTCGCTGCGCTTCGCGAACAGCTCGGGCTCCTCCGCGAGCTCACCGAGCGCGCGTATCAGCAGCGGCTCCTCGCTCTCGGTCGGCGTCGAGGCCGCCGTCAAGCGCGGCCGTCGCTGGTCCGCCAGGGAGAGCTCGCTGAGCAGCCGCTCGAGCGGGCGAGCCTTGCTGCGCGGGGAGGGAGCGACGCCAGCGGGGGCAGCGGGCGGACCCAAGTCACGGAAGTAGCCGCGGGTGAGCGGATCGTGCTCCGTAAAGGGCGTCTCGCCCGTCGCCGCGCTCAACGCCAGGCGCAAGAAGCCGGCGGCCGCGCTGGGCGCGACGTAACCCCGCTCTGCCCGGCGCTGCTCACGCTCGGCGCTGACGTCGCCCTCGAGCATCTCATCGGCGCTGAGCACCTGGTACAGGCCGCCCTCGTCGTCGATGTGCTGGCGGCTCAAGTAAGAGCAGCGCTCGAGCAGCTCGACCAGCACGTCGTGGTGGCTGTGATCGAGCGCGAGCAGCGCCGCGAGCACGCTGTCCCAGCCCTCGCCGCCGCGCCAAATGAGCTGGTAGTCGTCGAGCTCTTCGGACAGGCAGCTCGCGAGCGCCTTCTCGGCCGCCGCGCCGTCGTCGTCGTCGTCGGAGAGCGCTTCGCGCAGCTCGTCGAGCGCGATCACGAGCACGTGGCGGTGAACGGCGAGCGTCACCAAATCGTGCGGGAGCTCGGCGAGCCGCTCGGCGACGGCGCGCTCGCCCGCCTCCAGGAAGATCTCGAGCCAAAGCACGAACCGGCCGGAGTCGAAGCGCTCGTCGACCCCCGCGCCTTCGCTGCGCCACAGGTCGTCGTCGAAGATTTGGCCCAGCTGCTCGGTGGTGGCGAGCGCGATCAGCTCACCTGCGTCTTCGAGGCCGACGCGCTCGATCAGCTTGCCCAGGGCGGGGCCGGGCAGGGCGCGCACCTGCGCCGGCAGCTGCGGCATCGCGAGGATGCGCTCCAGCAGGGCCCGCGAGGTCTTTGGACGATGGAGGGTCGAGCTCGGCATGTATTTCTCCTGTGCAGGCTTCGAAGAGGCGTTTGAGGCCGCCCTGATGCTGGAGCGTGACGAGCGCGACGAGCTCCCGTGCTCGGGCGTCCTCCGGGAAGCGCATCAGCACTTCCGCGACGCCTGACACGAAGCTGTCGTAGGCGTGCCGCAGCACGAAGCGCAGCGCTTCCGTGACCACGAGCTCGGGGTAGGCAGCGCGCGCGTAGGCGAGCGCCCACTGCGCGAGGCTCGCCACGAAGCGCGGGCGAAAGTCGGCGTAGGCCGTGCCATCGGCGCGGGCCAAGACGACGATGACGGCCGCGCGGTGCGCCAAGCAATAGTCGAGCAGCTCGCCAGCGAGCGCGTGGTAGCTAGCGCCCGGGCCCAGCTCGCTCACGTCGCGGGCGCGGCCCAGCGCGCGCACGCGAGCGCGAGTGCGGCGCTCGAGCTGCGCCACCACCTCCGCGGGCACGACCGCGTCGAACAGCTGCTGCTTGCTCGAGAAATACTTGTAGAGGTTGCCGACCGACGACCCAGCACGCTCCGCGACCGCGGCCATGCTGGTGGCCTCGTAGCCCAGCTCGACGAAGGCGCGCCCCGCCGCCGCCACGAAGCCCTCACGAACACGCTCTTTGGGAATTTGTACCACTCAAAAGAGAATTAATCATTCTCTTTTGAGTCACGCAAGCCCGTTGTTGCCTTCGCCGGCTGCGCAAGGGCCTCGCACGGCGTGCTCTTTCTCGTCCCCCCCCCCAAAAAAATCGCCTTCCCCGCCTCCTCGCCTCCCTGTTATCCCGCTCTCTGGTGCTCAGTAGAGCTTGTCGAGGGCAGCCTGGTAGTTCTTCAGGACCTGGTTACGCCGCACGCTCATCTTCGGGGTGAGCATGCCGTTGTCGGTCGTGAAGTCCTCCGTGATGAGCAGCGAGCCCTTGGGGCGCTCGTAGCTGCGGAAATCCTTGCTGTACTTCTCGAGCTCACCCTTGAGCAGCTCCTGCACGCGCGGGTTTTGCGTCGGATCTCCGAGCGTCACGCCCTCACGCTCGGCCCACTTGGCGAGGTTGACGGGGTCGAGCACCACCAGCGCCACGTTGTGCGGCTTGTTCGCGCCGTACAGCATCACGTTGCCGATGTACGGCGACAGCTTGAGCTCTTCCTCGAGCGGTGAGGGCACCACGTACTTGCCCGTCTCCAGCTTGTACTGCTCCTTGATGCGGCCGGTGATGAACAGGTAACCGTCGTCGTCGACGAAGCCCATGTCGCCGGTGCGCAGCCCGCGCTCCGCGTTGAAGATCTTGGCGTCTTCGTCGGGGCGGCCGTGGTAGCCGCGCATCACGTTGTCACCGTAGACGACGATCTCGCCGTTCTTCGCGTCACCGGTGGCCTTGGTGTCGATCACGACGCGGACGTTCGGCAGAGCCTTGCCGACGGAGCCAATCTTGCGATTCCCGGGGAAATTGACGGACACGACCGGCGCCGTCTCGGTCAGCCCGTAACCCTCGTAAACGTCGATGCCGAGCGCGTCGATGAACTCGGCGACCTCTTTGCTCAGCGCCGCGCTTCCGCTCACCACCAACCGCAGGCGGCCACCGAACTTCTGCCGCACCTTCTTGAAGATCAGCTTGTCGGCCAGCTTGAGCGTGAGCGACTCGCCGAAGCCCAGCTGGTGACCGCGAGCTCGGCGCGTGGCGGCGCGGATGCCGGCGGCGAACAGCGCCTGAATCGGCTTGGGCTTGTCGCGCATCTGCTGGTTCACGCCGTCGTAGATGCGGTTGAAGATGCGCGGCACCGCCACCAGCACCGTGGGCTTCACGTCCGGCAAGTTGGCGACCAGCTTCGGCACCTCGTCGTTGATCGCCACCGAGCAGCCGAGCGCGGGCAGCATATAAAACTCAGCCGTTTGCCCGAAGGCGTGCGCCCAGGGCAGGAACGCCAGCGAGCGATCCTCTGGCCCGAGGGGGAACAGATCCATGACCGCGTTGACGTTCGCGCAGAAATTACGGTGCGTGAGCACGACGCCCTTGGGCTCACCGGTCGTGCCCGAGGTGTACACGAAGCCCGCCGGCTCCTCCGGCGACGGCGCTATCGCCGGCGCCGGGGGCGCCGCGCGGCCCTTGGCGAGCAGCGCCTGGTAGCTGCGCGCGTCGCGCGCCTCGAGCTCGAAGCCGCACACGTGCTCGAGCGTGCTGAGCCCGGGCTTGAGCTGCTCGAGCGCCGATACGATCTCGTTGGTGGCGCCGAACACGACCTTGGCGGCCGAGTCACGCAGGATGAAGCTCCAATCCTCGCGCGTCTGCGACTCGTACATGGGCACGTAGGCGGCGCCCAAGCTCAGCGTCGCGTGCACCGTGACCGCCCACTCCACGCGGTTGTCGGAGATCAGCGCGACGCGATCGCCCGGGCCAACCCCGAGTGACGCAAGACCTGCCCGGAAGGCGTCGACCTGCTCCGCGACCTCCGCGTAGGTCTGCCAAGCCCAGCTCTGGCCTTGCTTTTCGCCGAAAAGTGGGCGCTCCGCGTAGCGGGCGGTGATGCGTTGCCACATCGAGACCAGGTCCGGAAAGTCCTCGTGCATGGAAGAGGAATCAAAACGGAGTCTCGCGCCTCCGTCAACGCCGGGAAGTGCTAGGGTCCGGGCGCGCGGCTCGCCGACCTGTGTGAAAATGGCTCGATTTACCGTAATTACCTTTGGCTGCCAAATGAACTCTCACGATTCCGAGCGGATCGGTGAGGTCCTCCGCGGCGCCGGGCACGCCGAGGCCGACGGGCTCGACGACGCGGATTTGGTCCTGCTCAACACCTGCAGCATTCGCGAGAAGGCCGAGCAGAAGCTGCGCAGCGAGGTGGGCCGCGTCGCGCTGCTCAAGCAAAAGCGGCCAGGGCTCACGATCGCGGTGGCGGGCTGCGTCGCGCAGCAGGAGGGCGAGGCGTTGCTCAAGCGGATGCCCGACGTCGATCTGTTGCTGGGGCCGGACAACATCCCCGAGCTGCCGCGGATGCTGCTCGAGGCCGAGAGCCAGGCGAGCGCCGTGGTCCGCACCGAGTTCGACTTGGACGCGCCCCACTTCTTGGCCGCCGCTGCGGAGCCCGGGCGCACCCCCGTGAGCGCGTTCGTCACCGTGATGAAGGGCTGCAACGAGCGCTGCACTTACTGCATCGTGCCGCACACGCGCGGTCCCGAACGCTACCGCGCGTCGCGCGAAATCATCGACGAGGTCAAGCGCCTGGTCGACGCGGGAGCTCGCGAGATCACGCTGCTCGGGCAAACCGTCAACAGCTACCGTGATCCGCTCGGGCAGCTGCCGCTCGCGCCCGGCGCGGGCGAAGCGCCTTGGCAGCACACGCGCGGGCTGCGGGCTCGCGAGGACGAGAGCGAGTTCGCGGCGCTCCTGCGCGCCATCGCCGCGGAGGTGCCGGGCCTGCTCCGTCTGCGCTACACCAGCCCGCACCCGCGCCACCTCACCGTCTCGTTGATCCGCGCCCACCGGGACTTGAACGTGCTGGCGCGCCACGTGCATTTGCCGGTGCAGGCGGGCAGTGACCGCGTGCTGCGCCGCATGCTGCGGCGTTACTCTGCCGCGGAGTACGAGGAGCGCGTGGCCGCGCTGCGTGAGGCGGTACCCGGCGTCACCCTCGCCACCGACATGATCGTCGGGTTCCCTGGCGAAACGCGGGAAGACTTCGAGCAGACGCTGGCCCTGGTGAGGCGCGTCGGCTTCTCCTTGATCTACGGCTTCAAGTACTCCGAGCGGCCCTACACCGCGGCCGTGAACCTGGGTGACGACGTGACCGAGGCGGAGAAGGTCGAGCGCCTCGCGGAGCTCATCCGGGTCGGAGACACCATGCGCACGGAGCTCTTGCGCGAGCAGGTCGGCTCGCGTCAGAGCGTGTTGTTCGAGGGGCGCGGCAAGACGGGCGCGCTGCGCGGCCGCACCGAACGCAGCGAGATCGTGCACGCGGCAGGGCCTGATTCGCTGATAGGCCAGCTCAGGGAGGTCGTGGTGACCGGCTCCTACAAGAACTCCCTGCTCGGCGAGGTCCCGGGCGTGGCCGCAGAAGGACCGGCCCCGCGAGCGCCGCTGCCGCGTGCGAGCGCTGCGCCGCGCGCGTTGCCGGTGGTGCCGTGAGCATCATCCGCCCCTTCGGCGGAAAGACCCCGAAGGTCGCCGCGAGCGCCTTCATCGCCGACGACGTCGTGATCATCGGTGACGTCGAGATCGGCGAGCACGCCAGCATCTGGTACGGCTGCGTGCTGCGCGCGGACGTGGGCATGATCCGCGTCGGCGCGCGCAGCAACGTGCAAGATGGCAGCTGCGTGCACATGACTCACGGCCTCTCCCACGCCGTCATCGGCGAAGAAGTGACGGTCGGCCATCACTGCATCGTGCACGGAGCGACCGTCGAAGACGGCGCGCTCGTGGGGATGGCATCCATCTTGCTCGACAACGTGCTGGTGGGGCGCGAGTCGCTCGTGGCCGCGGGCAGCGTCGTGCCGCCGCGGATGGTGATTCCGCCGTTCAGCATGGTGCGCGGCCAACCGGCCAAGGTGGTGCGCGAGCTCGACGCGGAGCAGAGGCTGGAAGGCCGCCGCGGAGCCGCTCATTACGTGCAGCTAGCCGCCGAGCACCGCAGAAGCGCCGGCAATTAGCGGGTTTATCCTGCTGTCGCTAGTTCCGCTCACGCTGGACCCCGAAGGCGGTTAAGCTGGTTAACGAAAGGTACGGGTGCAGCGCATGATGCGGACCGCTTTCGGCTTGATGACATGGTTGTCCCTGGCGTCTTTGGCTTGCTCGAGCAAGGCCGTCGACACCGAAGAGGGTAACGCTGGTTCCGCTACAGGTGGAACTGGCGCGGGCAGCTCCAGCGGGGGTGGCTCGAACGGGAACACGTCGGGAAGCGGAGGCGTGGTCGGGCGAGCGGGCTCGAGCAGCGCAGGGACGAGTAGCGGAGGCGGCGCGGGCTGCACCGACGCGACGGTGATGTGCGTCGACGACGAGACCGCGTCGCTGTGCGATCCGCTGACCGGCGTCGTCGAGACTGCCAACTGCGCGGAAGAGTTCGAACTCGATGGCCTGATCTCCAACGGCTGCTCGGTGGACGAGGCGGGCGCTGGCTGCACCATCGACGGGCTCAGCGACGCTGATTGCGCAGCGGGAACGCCGCCGTTCGCCGTGTGCGCGGACGCCACGGAGGATCAGCTGGTCGACATCTACGTGGCGTGCTTCAAGAACAACATGGACGTCGCGCACATGGTCATCTCTTGCTACGCCGACTACGTCGACGAGGAAGCGAAGACGGTCGACTGCGAGGCGGCCGACGCCGCTTGTTTGCCCGTGGAGTGAGCTAGCTCAGGGCGCGGTGAATGAGGCCGGGGTCGCCGCTGGCTCATCGCCGCTCGAGACCTCCGTGTGCGTCGCGCGCTCGGGGAGCGGCGGAAGCGTGTCTGGATCGACGGCGCTACCTACCCAATACACCTCGGGCACCGGGTAGTAAGTGCTCGAGTAGCGCCGGACGCGCTCGCTGCCGTCCACGTAGCGCGTGCGCAGCGTGCTCACGACGTCGTAGCCCGGCATGCCTTTCTGTTGGCGCTTGACCTGCTCGGGGGCGAGCTCGGGGCGCTTGGCGACCCGACGGAAGAAGTCGTCGCTCTTCTTGACGGCGTAGCTGTGCTCGATCTTGCCCGGCGCGCTGACGCCGAGCAGCTCCACGCGGATCGTCGTCGGCGTGGGCAAGAAGGCGTGCACGATGATCGACAGCGGGTAGGGGTTTCTGAGCTGGAGGTCGAGCTCCCCGTCGATCACGGCGGCGTCCAGCCCCAGCGGCGTGTAACCGGTCGGGCGGCTGTGACTGCGGCGCCTGACGACGTCGAGCCCGCCGAGCACGCTGGCGGCGAACAGCGTGCTGGCTACTTGGCAGACGCCGCCGCCGACCCCCGGCTCGAGCTCGTCGGCGACGATCACGGGCGCGTCGACGAAGCCGCGCTCCAGGGTGCGGGGCCCGACGGTGCGGTTGAAGCTCCACACTTGGCCCGGCTCCATCAGGGTTCCGTCGAGGTAAGCCGCAGCGCGAGCGATGTTCTTCACGCGTGGTCCGCCGCGCTTGGCGAAGTCCGTTTCGAACTCGCTGAGCACGATGGACGGATCGACGTCGGCGAGGGCCGTCGTCGGGACCTTGGGCAAGAGCTCCGTGAACGCGAGCTCGACGTCATCGCCTCCGCCGAGCGCGGCTAGCCGAGACAGGGACGCGCCGTGGTCCAAGTCCCGCCCGGACTGGGCTTCGATGCGCGCGCGGCGCGGCAAATCGAGCTTGGCGTCGACAGGCTCTCGACGCAGACCCGGCGCGATGTCGGCCAGCCAGGCGCCCGCTCGCCGTGCGTCTAGCCGGTAACTCGGCGCGATATCCACGGGCTCCCTCGGCGCGCCGCCGAGCGCCACGCGGACGCGCGCCCACGTGCTCAGCCTTTCGCGCGGGCGCGCCAGCAGGGCTCGCGCCGACTCTTCGTCCAAGCCGAGCCCCAGGTCACGACGCTTTGCGACGAGCACCCCCTCCGGGTGCTTGACTCGCACCTCGCGCTCGCCGTCCAGTTGGGCGCGGCGCGCGATCCAGCCTTCCAAGTCGCTCGGCTCCGGCACCGCTCCGTCGAGCGTGACCTGCGGGGGGTCGGGTAAATGGCGCTCGGCGACGGGCCAGAGCGCGCAGCTGGCGCCGAGCACTGCCGAGGCGAACACGGTAGCCAGAGCGACGCCGGAAAGCCGCACGAGCCCATTTTAGACCAAGCACGGCTTGCGCCGCCAGTTTGCTTGGTCAAAGCTCGCCGGCATGGTGCTCACGGTCAACGGCGAGGCAAGGACCTTTCCCGAGGGGCTCACCGTGCGCGGCCTGATCGAGGCGCTGGCGTTGACGGATGGTCCGGTCGCGGTGGAGCGCAACCGCGAGGTCGTGCCGCGCGCCGAGCACACCGCGACGGTGCTACGCGATCGCGACGTGGTCGAGATCGTTCATTTGGTCGGCGGGGGCTGAGGGCCGCCGCTCGCGGTCGCCAGCGGCTTCGGTGGGGGCGGCAGGCGACGCGCGGGCACCTTGAGGCGGGCGGTGGAGACGGGGCCGCGGCTCGCCACCGGCACGCGCAGCACGCTCTTGGCGCGAATCAGCGAGGACTTCAGGCGGTTAGCGGCGCGGAGCCTCGGCACGCTCACGCCGTATTTGCGCGAGATCATGCCGAGCGTCTCGTTCTTCTTCACCTTGTGGCTGATGAAGCTCTGCGGCGCCGTCGTGAGCTTGGCCGCGAGCAGCGCAGCGTGACAGCGGCGCGCCGTTTCCTGCGCGGTGGGGTTGAAGAAGCGGATGTGAATATGCGTGGCGTGGCCGGGCGCGTGACGAATGATGGGCCGCAGCCGACCTGGCACGCCGCGAAAGACACCGGCTAGCCAAGCCGCGTCTTCGCCCTGCTCGAGGGCGTAACGCTCGAGCAGGGCTTGAATCGAGTGATCGATCAGGATCAGGTCGACGTCGGTCTCGGTGATGAGAGCGCGCACTAACGCCCAGTTTCGCGGCAAATCCAGGTTTTTTGCGGTGCCACGTGCGTACCAGCGGGCGCCGTCGTTGTAGTAATAGGAGATGTCGACGTCGCGCCCCGCCTGGTGCGAAATGTGCGGCGGGGAGTGCCCACCGCGCCGGCCGCTGATGTCGCCGAGCGCCAGCGGCGGCGTGTCCGGGAAGGCGTCGTGCACCTTCTTGATGGCCGCGTCGAGGTAGGTCAGGGTTTCTTGCGTGCTCCAGGCGCCGCTGGGGCTCACGGGCTTGTAATAGGGCGTCTCGACCGCTTGCACGCCATTCAAGAGCGCGCCGGCGTTCGGGGTGCCGAGCGACATCGAGCCGAGGGAGGCGAGATCGCTCCGCACCGCGGCTTCGATCTTCGCGTCGCTCCAGCCGTCGAGCGGATGCGGACGAACGCTGGGGACCTCGGGGGCCTCGGGCTCGTCGCTGTCATCGATGTCGTCGTGCGGCTCGCCGTCGTCGTCGTGCAGTCCGTCGGTCTCGCCGTCGCCGAGGGCCAGCGTCTCGTCGGCGGCGTCGGCGGTCGCAGCCGGTTTGGGGGCCGCGGACACGCCCTGGTCGGGTCGGGGCGGCTCGATGCTCGCGCGAGGCTGGGTCGAGCCGCAGCCCAACGGGCTCGCGAGCAAGACCGTCAGCGCGGCCAGGAGCGAAGCGGAGCGCAGGTTAGGAGGCACGGTACCAAGCTGCAGATTGACGGAGCCCGCTCTCGAGCGGTGTGGCAGGGCCGAGCGCCGCTTCGAGGCGTGTGACATCGAGCAGCGAGCGCTCGACGTCGCCGTGGCGCGGCGAGGCGTGGCTGAGCGAGACCGGACGCTCGCAGACCTCGCCCACGAGCCGGGCGAGCGCCTCCGTGCTGGTGGCGCGCCCGGAGCCTACGTTGAGCAGCGGCTCGGGGAGGGCACCGGTCAGGGCGGCGACGTTGGCACGCGCCACGTCGCCCACGAACACGTAGTCGCGCACGCAGCCGCCGTCGCCAGGGCTCTTCTGACCGTAAACGGACAAGGGCTGCCCGCTGAGGGCGCGCGCGAAGAACACGGCCACGACGCCCGCCTCGCCGCGCGCTGCCTGGCGCGGGCCATACACGTTGGCGTAGCGCAGCACGCTGCTGGAAATGCCGCGGCTCTCCCGGTAGACGTCGAGCAGGCGCTCGAACGCCAGCTTGTGGATGCCGTAAGGAGTGCGGGGATCGGTGCTCGCGCGTTCGTCAGCGCGCTGGCCTGCCGGCACCTCCCCGTAAATGGCCCCGCCCGAGCTGGCGAAGACCACGTGGCGGACGCGGCTGCTCGCGCACGCTTCGAGCAGGTTGAGCCCCCCCATCACGTTGATCTCCGCGTCGACGAGCGGCTCGTTCAAGCTCGCGACGACGCTGATCTGCGCCGCTTGGTGGCTGACGAGCTGCGGCGCGAACGCGCTGAGCGCGCGGGCGGTCGCGCTCCGGTCCCGCAGATCCGCCTCGAAGATGCGCACGCCAGCGGGGACGCGCGTCCGCTTGCCGCTCGAGAAGTTGTCGAGCACCGCGACGTCGAGCCCCGCCTCCAGGGCTTGCTGTACGACGTGGCTCCCAATGAAGCCGGCGCCACCAGTCACCAGTACACGCATGGGCGGGTGCCTTATAGCCCAGCTGGACGGGCTTGGCCCGCGCTCGCAGCCGGTGGGCCGGCCCTGGCGCCACACGCTTCTGCTGTCGTTGAGAAAATCCTGCGCCACTGCGAAAACCAGACGAAGCGCGTGGGTGTTGCGCTCGCGCCGCCTGGGGGCGCTATTGGCTGGCTTGCTGACCTTGCGCCTTCAGTAGCTCCGCGCGAGCGCGGGCCAGGTAGGCGCGGGCCTTTTCTAGGTGCTCGTCGTTGTCCTTATTGGTGAGCTTGACGTCGCGCAGCACGCTGAGCGCCTCGCTGACCTGCCCGCTCGCTTTGTCGAGGGGCGTCGAGTCGGCGGCGAGCGTCAACGAGGCGAAGAGCAGGCCGGCGAAGGCAGACCCCAGGGCGAGCGGCTTGGAAGGGCGGAGGCGCGTCATGGGTGGTTCCTCAATGATACGGAATGCTCTACCTCGGGGCCATCGTGAATCTTCCCGCCGCGCCCCCTGCTCGGACCGCGTTTGATCAGTGACGCCTCGGAGGCTAAACCAGCCGGACAAAGATGGCCGATTTCGAGGAGTTTGCTGATGCGGCGCAGGCGGCCCCCGGCTCCGATCCGCTGAAGGTGCTCAGCGCTTGGTACGCCGACGCCACCCAAAAGGGGGACCTGCTCCCCGACGCCATGACCCTCGCCACTGCCAGCGTCGATGGGCGGCCGTCGGCGCGCGTGGTCTTGTTCAAAGGCATCCAGCGCGGCGGCGTGCTCTTCGTGACCAACTATCAGAGCCGCAAGGCGCGCGAGCTCGAGCAGAACCCGCGCGCGGCGCTGGTGATGCACTTTGCCGCCTGGGAGCGGCAAGTGCGCATCGAAGGCCGCGTCGAGCGCGCCAGCCCCGCCGAGTCCGACGCCTACTTCGCGAGCCGCCCGCGCGGTTCGCAGCTGGGCGCGTGGTCGTCGCCGCAGAGCCAGCCCATCGCCTCGCGCGCCGAGCTCGATCGCCGCGCGCGGGAGACCGAGGCGCGCTTCGCCGACGAGCCGGTGACGCGTCCCGAGTTTTGGGGCGGCTACCTCGTGTTCCCGGAGGTGGTCGAGCTCTGGCTCGGGCGCCCCGATCGGCTGCACGATCGCTTCCTTTACCGGCCACGCGGCGACGGTGGCTGGTCGATTCAGCGGCTCGCGCCGTGAGCGCTCACGCGTAGCGCTTGGGCCGCAGCGCTCGCTCAATCAGCTCGCGGTGCTCGGGCGGAGTCGCCACGCCCACCGCGTGGTGACCGGGAGCCTGCGATTGCTCGACCAGCGCTAGCTCGGCGATGCCGTGCTGCTCGAGGAATCCGAGCAGGTGCCGCTTGAAATGAGCGGCCGTCGGCGCAGCGCGGGGCCCGAAAAAATCCCAAAAATAGGTGCGCAGGTCGTCGGTCATGCGTTGCCGACGTAGAGCATCGTCACCAGCACGACCCAGACCGCGCCGAGGTAATGCCAGTATTGAGCGCACAGGCTCAGGCCTTCGTGGCTGGAGCTGGAGTACTGCCGCCGTGACGCGTGACGAACTACGATTCCGAGCGGAATGAAGCCGCCGATGACGTGCAGCGCGTGCACGCCGGTCAAAATGTAGAACGTCGCCAGGTAGAGCGACGGTGCGTCGCTCGGCGGCCGCATCGCGAACCAGTTGGCCGACTGTGTCAGAAGGAACAATACGGCCAGCGCCCCCGCGACGAGCAGCCAGCGGCGCACCGCCTCCAGTTGGTTCCGCTTGATGGCGCGCTGGGCTTGCCAAATGCCGGCTGAGATGAGCGCGATGAGCGCCGTGCTCAGCAGTAGGCCACGCGGCAAATCCGGCAAGCCTTCTGCGCGAAAATGGGGGGCGTAGACGCGCGTCCACCAGAACCCGACGATGGTCGCGGTGAACAGCACGCTCATCGAGACGAACAGCAAAATAACGACCATTTGCCGGGGTGTCAGCCACGGCAGGCTGGCGGCTTCGTCGGGCTTGGCAGGGGCTTCGGGGCGGCTCGTCATCGCGCTCTCGCGTTGCTCGGCGGCTGTCATACCACTATTCTCGCGCCTGCCCTGCGCCCGGCGTTTTTTCGGACCGTCTTGTCTAGCGTGCTCGCTGGGCTGACCCTGGTTTGGGTCGACGCGCAGGTGCGCGAAGCGTGGCCCTTCATTCCGACCGGTCAACACTGGCGTTGGTCCTTGCTGCTGTACGCGGCAGCCGGGGCGTTGGCGGGCGCGCTGGCACAGCTGCCGCTGCTGGCGGAGCGCGCGTGGAGCGGCAACCGACCCTTGCTCGTCCGCGCCGCCTTCTTCGCGGCGTGTGGCGCGGCGCTGCTGTCGAACGTGGCGATCTGGACCTTCTCGGGCGAGGCGGTGAGCGCGAGCCGGCTCGGTCGGCTCGGCCCGCTGCTGTTCATGCTGGCGGGCGGGGCGGTTGCCGGCGCCGCGGCGTGGATGATGCTGCTGATCGTCGCGCGGGCGCGACGCGGCGATCACGGCCTCGCGCTCGCCGTCGCGCTCGGGCTCGGCGCGCTGGGCCTGCAAATCGCGCGGATCGACCTGACGCACTACGTAGCGCTCTATGTCCGGCTGCACACCGTGCTCGAGGCGGCGGCTTGGCTGGCGCTCTCAGCCGGGTACTTTCTGCTGCTCGAGCTCGCGAGCGCGCGCTTTTCGGGCGTCGAGCTCTTCGTCCGCGTGGCTTCGGGCGGGAGCCTCGCGCTCACGCTCGCGCTCGCGGGCAGCTCGCAGCTGCGCGGGCAGGTCGAGGGCGCGCTGCGGCACGCCTTCTTGGAGGAGGTCTACGTCGGGCGCATGCTGCGGCGCCTGCAGTTGATGGAGGCCTTCGCCGACGACCCGCGCGGCTTCCGCAGTTTGTCGTGGTCGCGCGTTCAGGTGCTGCGCAAGCGGCACGGCCTGACCGACGTCGGCCAGGCGAGGGAGTGGAGCGAGCCTTCACCCCCGCTCGACCCCGAGCAGCAAGCAGAGCTGTGGCGGCTACGTGATCCGCTGCGGCGCTACAACGTCATCGTCTACTACGTAGACACGCTGCGCGCCGACGTCGCCGCCGACCCGGAGACGATGCCGAACGTGGTAGCGCTCGCGAAGCAGTCGCTGAGCTTTCCGCGGGCCTACAGCGCTGGCTCCGACACGCTGCGCTCGCTGCCCGCGCTCACGGGCGGAGACTACGACGTCCTGACGACGCCGAAGAACGACGTGCTGCGGCTGGCGCGGCGGGGCGGCTACGAATCGACGCTGATCATCCCGCGTTCGGCGCAGGCCTTCTTGGCCAAGCTGCGCCCCGAGTTTCGCTTCGATCGCACGCTGGTCCTCGCCGATCATGCCGAATCGCAGGAAGTGTGGGGGTACGGCGCGGACCAGCCGACGTCGGGCCACATCGTCGATCGCGCGCTCGAATTTCTGGACGAGCCGCGCCGCAAACGCCAGCCGTTCTTCTTGTGGCTGTTCAACTTCGATCTCCACAACTGGCGCGAGCTCTCGGCGTCGTACGTCGAGACCGCGATGCAGCGACACGATATCGTCGATGAGCCTGGCAAGCTGGCGTTCCGCTACCGCGCGGTCGCGGCCGCCGTCGACGCTGAGCTCGGTCGCTTGGTGCTCGAGCTCGAGCGACGCAAGCTGATGGAGAGCACGGTGGTGTTGTTCGTCAGCGATCACGGCGAAGCGCTGGGCCGCGACGGCTTCTGGGTGCACTCGGTGTTTCTCTGGGAGCCCCTGGTGCGGGTGCCGCTGATCCTCAAGGCGCCGGGCCTGCCCGCGCGCAGCGTGGACGAGCGCGTTTCGCTGGTGGACGTGGCGCCGACGCTCGCCCGCTACATGCTGTCGAACCCCGACATGACCGGCTACGCCGGCGAGGATCTGTTGACCCGGCTCCTGCCGCGTCAGCCGCGCCGTCGGCTGCCGATCCTGCTGCGGTCGGCTTCGAAGGACGTTTTGGTGCGAGTGGGCCTTATCGATACGTATAGCGATTACAAGCTCGTGCTATCGCTCGAAGCGGGGGTGCCCGAGCTTTACGACCTGCGCGCCGAGGATCCCGACGCGCACAGCCTGACGGATCGACACCGCGCTTTGAGCGAGCAGCTGCTGAAGACGCTCGTCGCGTCGCCCGTGTTCCCGAGCAGCTTGTGGGATTTCGACGTGCGTGACACCAAGGATCAACGCGCGGCGGGCGGCATTCGCGCCGATCCGTGAGCGCCTCACGCATAGCCCTCGCCTGTTGTTGCGATAGACGCAACCAATGGCGTGCGCGGGGCGCGTTGATGCTAGGCTCCTCGCGCTCGGCCGCCTTTCGCTGCGCCGAGCGACCGCATTTCCATGGCCACCATCAATGCTTCCAGGCCTCGGCTCCCGAGGTTCTCCGTCAGTTGGATCCCTAGCGCCCTGTTCGTCGTCGGCGGGCTGGTGCTCATTTGGACCGGGGTTTACACGGTGCCAGCCGAGTCGGAAGGAGTCGTGCTCCGCTTCGGACGCTTTCACGGCATCAAGCCGCCCGGCTTGCACTTCAAGCTGCCGCTCGGCGTCGACGAGGCGCGCCTGGTGCCGGTGAAGCGTCAGCTGAAGCAAGAGTTCGGCTTCGCCACCGCCAACGCCACCGCGGCCCAACAGGGGGGCGAGCCGAACGAGCAAAACGAGGAGAAGTCCATGGTCACGGGCGACCTGAACGCGGCGCTCGTGGAGTGGGTGATTCAGTATCGGATCGAAGAGCCGCGCAGCTACCTGTTCAACGTGCGCGACCCCGACGGGACGCTGCGCGACGCCTCGGAGAGCGTGATGCGCGAGGTGGTGGGTGACCGCACGGTCGACGAGGTGATCACCATCGGCCGGCAGGAGGTCGAAGACGAGGCGCTGCAGAAGCTGCGCGCGCTGACGAGCGACTACCGCATGGGCATCAAGGTCGATCAGGTGCAGCTCAAGAACGTGAACCCGCCCGAGAAGGTGCAGGCCTCGTTCAATGAGGTGAACCAGGCGCAGCAGGAGAAAGAGCGCGCCATCAACGTCGCCAACGGCGAGTACAACAAGGAAATTCCTCGGGCGCGCGGCCGCGCCGCGCAGACCATCCGCGCCGCCGAGGGCTACGCCAAGCAGCGCATCAACCAAGCTGAAGGCGAGGCGTCGGCCTTCAACGCCCTGCTCGCCGAGTACACGAAAGCGCCCGAGGTCACGCGCAAGCGGCTCTACCTGGAGACGATGGCGGAGGTGCTGCCGAAGGTGAAAAATAAGGTGATCGTCGGCGAAGAGGTCAAAGGTCTGCTGCCGCTGCTCAACGTCAACGGCGTGAACGGAGGTGTCAAGTGAGGGGAGTCAAGCTCACGCTGCTGGTTTGGATCGCCCTGTCGATCGCCTTCGTAGCGGGCTCGAGCGCGTTCTTCACGCTGCAGGAGACCGAGCAGGCCATCATCACGCAGTTCGGTAAGCCGGTGGGTGAGCCCGTGACGGAGGCAGGCCTGCACTTCAAGACGCCGATGGTTCAGGAGGTGAACCTCGTCCCCAAGCAGATCTTGGAGTGGGACGGACAGCGCAGCGAGATGCCGACGCGCGACAAGCTCTACATCTCGGTCGACCTGTTCGCGCGCTGGCGCATCACCAAGCCGCTCGAGTACTTCCGCCGCCTGCGTGACGAGCGCAGCGCGCAGTCGCGCCTCGACGACATCTTGGGCAGCGAGACGCGCAACGCCGTCGCCAAGCACGACTTGATCGAGGTGGTGCGCACGACCAAGAACCGCAAGCCTTTGCGCGACAGCGCGCTCGAAGCTGCGGCGGAAGGCTCCAGCAACATCGGCGTCCTTCACCCAATCCACAAAGGGCGCAACGCGATCGAGAACGAGATCAGCGAAGCGGCGAAGGTGAAGCTGGCCGAGCTCGGGATCGAGCTGCTCGACGTGCGCTTCAAGCGCATCAACTACAACCCGAGCGTGGTCGAGAAGATCTACGAGCGCATGATCTCCGAGCGCCAGCAGATCGCCTCGCGCTTCCGCTCCGAGGGCGAGGGCGAAGCGGCCAAGATCATGGGCGACCGCGAGCGCGATCTGAGCGTGATCGAGTCGGAGGCCTACAAGACCGTGCAAGAGCTGCGCGGCGAGGCCGACGCCAAGGCCACCGGTGTCTACGCCGCGGCCTACTCGAAGACGGCCGAAGCGCGCAGCCTGTACGCGTTCATGAAGACGATGGACACGTACAAGAAGACCATCCTCGAGACCGACACCTTGGTGCTGTCGAGCGGCAGCGAGCTTTATCGCTACTTGAGCGACTCTGCGGGCCCCAAATAGCTCTCGAGGGTAAGGGCGGCCTCGGCCCGAACCTCCGGGGCTTCGTCGTGATCGCGGGCGTGCTCGAGCGCCCGCAGCCCTTCCGTCAGCGGTAAGCCGAGAGCGCCCAGGCCCCACGCCGCGTGCTCGCGCACGAGCGCGCTCGAGTGGCTGGTGAGAGCTCGTGAGAGGGGCGCCTCCGCTGCCGCCGCCCGCGAATTACCGAGGGCGATGGCCGCGTTCCGCGCCAGGCGTGCTCGGCTCACGCGCGAGAGTGAAGTGCCCGCGACTAGCCTGCGGTAACCCGACGACGTCAAGAAGAGCAGCTCTTCGAGGGCGGGCTCTTCGAGGGCAGGCCGCAGGCCGAGCTCCGGGTCACGGGGGGCCGCGTGCCGCGACTGGTTCCAGGGACAAACGTCTTGGCAGATGTCGCAGCCGAAGACGTGGCGACCGATGAGCGCTCGCAAGCCGCGGGGAACGGCGCCTTTCAGCTCGATGGTGAGGTACGAGATGCAGCGGCGCGCATCGAGCACGTAGGGGCCGACGAAGGCCCCGGTGGGACAGGCGGTGAGACAGCGGCTGCACGCTCCACAGCCGCTCGAAGCGAGGGCGGGAGTTGGCGCGAGCGGAAGCTCCAGCAACAGCTCACCGAGCAGCACGAAGCTGCCTGCGCCCGGCACGATCGTGAGCGTCGACTTGGCGGCGAAGCCGAGCCCGGCTCTCACGGCCCAGTCACGCTCGAGGATGGGCGCGCTGTCGACGCAAGCGCGGCGGGCGACGGGGCGGCCGACGAGGGCGTCGATGGCCTGACCCAAGCGCTCGAGTTTGAGCTTGAGGATGCGGTGGTAATCCTCGCCGCGCGCGTAGCGCGCCACCTGACCCGTCAGCCCGCCGGCGGGAGCTCCGTCGCGGCTCCGTCGCAGGGCGACGCGAGGCTCCCCGTAGGGCAGGGCCACGACGAGCACGCTCTCGGCGCCTTCCAGCAGGCGCTGCGGCGTCGCGCGATCCAGCCCGCCTTCGAGGTACTGCATCTCGCCGTGATGACCAGCCGCGAGCCAAGTCGCGAGCCGCTCGGCCGCCCGTTCGGAGCGCGCGGCCGTGGCCAACCCCGCGCGGACGAAGCCCTCGGCGCGCGCGGCGTCGAGGATGCGCGCCTCGAGCGACGCCTCGGCGGACGTGACGGGGCTCGTCTCGGGCGGCGCGGGGACGGAGTCGGGGCTGGCTGGCATCCGCAAGAGCTTCGATGTTACTGCTTGGCGCGAGCTGCCGCCGCCGCGTGGGAATAAGCGGGGCAGGTTCTTGGTAACACCGCGCCAAAACTTTGTGGTAACCGCCGAAGCGCCGCAGGGGCGAGGTGGTTGCCCCCAGTGAGGCGCTTTCCGAGGTCGAGGCGTGCGTGATCGAAATCCAAGAGCTCTATAAGTACTACGGCGATCAGCGGGCCGTCGGACCGCTGACCACGAGCATCGAGCGTGGCGAGATCATCGGCCTGTTGGGCTTGAACGGCGCCGGCAAGACTACGACGCTGCGCATCTTGGCTTGTGACCTGCTGCCCACGAGCGGGTCGGTCAAGGTCGGCGGTGTAGACGTGGTCGAGCGCCCGGCCGAGGTCAAGGCCAAGGTCGGCTACCTCCCCGATCGCCCGCCGCTCTACGACGACATGAACGTCAGCGACTACCTGGCGTTCGCGGCGCGGCTGCGCGGCGTCGCCGGCGACAAGACCCGCAAGCTGGTCGCAGAAGCGATCGAGCTGACCGAGCTGGGTGACGTGTCGCGCAAGGTGATCGGCGCGCTCTCGCACGGTTACAAGCAGCGCGTCGGCATCGCGCAGGCCATCGTGCACGCGCCCGATTTCGTCGTCCTCGACGAGCCCATCTCGGGCCTCGACCCGGTGCAGATCGTCGAGATGCGCGACTTGGTGAAGAACCTCAAGGGCGAGCACACGGTGGTGCTTTCGAGCCACATCTTGTCGGAAATCAGCGAGACCTGCGATCGCATCTTGGTCATCAATCAGGGTAAGATCGAGTGGTCCGGCACCGAGGCGGAGCTCTCGATCACCTTGCGGCAGGGCGCGCGCATCGCGGTCACGGTGCGCGTCCCCGACGTGACGAGCGAGGCGGCGGAAGCGCGCGCGCTCGAGATCGTTCGGCAGGTGCCCGGCGTCGCCAGCGTCGAAGCCGCCGAAGCGTCCGAAGCGGGCCCGGGCATCGCTTCTCTCCGCGTTCGCGGCGAAGGCGACCTGCGCGACGCCGTCTGCCGCGCGCTGGTTCAGGCCGACCTGGGCGTGATCGCGCTCGGCCGCGAGCAGGAGCTCGAGAGCATGTTCCTCGAGCTGCTCGGGGAGACGGGCGAAGGCGCACCGGTGCGCCGCAAGAAGAAGCGGCGCAAAGACGGTGAGGCCGCCGCGGTCGCGCCGGGCGAAGGAGGTGCGGCGTGAGCACAGCCTGGTTGATCGCGCGGCGCGAGTTCGCGTCGTACTTCCGCTCGTGGCTCGGCCCCATCTTGATGGCGGCGGTGCTGCTGGCCGACGGTATCTTGTTCTACTGGAAGATCGGCCTGGATCAGAAGCTGCTGAGCGCGCAGGTGCTGATGGAGTTCTTCTACAACGCTTCGGGCCCGACCATGATCGCGGCCATCATCCTCACGATTCGCCTGCTCGCAGAAGAGCGACAGACGGGCACGATGATTCTGCTGAGCACCTCGCCGGTGCGAGATCGGGACATCGTGATCGGCAAGTTCCTGGCCGCCTACGGGGTGCTGGCGCTCACCACGCTGCTCTCCGTGTACATGCCGGCGTGGATCTTCGTGCACGGCAAGGTCGCGCTCGGCCACATCGTCGTCGGCTACATCGGCCTCCTGCTGTTGGGCGCGGCCATCACCGCCATCGGCGTGTTCGGGTCGGCGCTAGCCAGCTCCCAGGTCGTGGCCGCCATCATCAGCACGGTGATCGCGCTGGTGTTCGTGCTGCTCTGGATCGTGGCCAAGGCCTCCGAGCCGCCCCTCAACCAGTTCTTGGCGGCCCTGGCCGTTCATCACGAGAATTTCAGGCCCTTCATGCAAGGCATCCTGCTGCCCTCGGGCGTCATGTTCTACCTGGTGTTCACGTACGCGTTCTTGTTCGCCTCGACCAAGGTGCTCGAGGCTCGGAGGTGGCAATGACCGAACGAGCTTCTCCCACGCCCAAGCCCGCCAGCTCGACGCTGTCTGCGGTGGCGGCCGGAACGGGGGCACCTGGTTGGCTACTGCCGCTCTACCTCGGCGGCTTGTTACTGGTGCTGGTCGGCGAGCGCGTGCTGTCGGGGCTGGAGAAGGGCTCCGGCTTCGCGACGGCGCTCGGCGTCGCGGCGGCGGTGCTCGCCACTGCCCTGCGCTTCTCGCCCAAGCTCAAGAGTCAAGGCGAGCGCGCGAACATCGAGCGCCTGCTCGCGCTGCTATCGGTGCTCGGCCTGCTCGCGCTGGTCGTCTACTACGTGACCACCGACTCCGGCCTCGACCGCATGGGCTTGAGCACGCTCGCGAGCGACAAGCGCGATCACGCCATCGAGCTGCTGCGCGTGATTTGGGTATCGCTCCTCACGCTGGCGGTCGTGCCGCAAATCTTCGCCGAGGTGGCGCTGCGGCCCATGCGCCACGCGGAGCGCCCCGAGGCGCGGCGAGTGACGGCGGCGGCGATGGCGGGAGCCGCGTTGGCGCTGGTGGCCGTGTACGGCTCGCTGCTGGTCTACGCCTCGGGCGGCATCGAAAAGAAGTGGGACTACTCGTACTTCAAGACGTCGCGGCCCGGCGAGGCCACGTTCAAGATCGCGGGCAGCCTGAGCGAGCCCGTGCGCGTCGTGGCCTTCTTCCCCGAGGTCAACGAGGTGCGAGCCGAGGTCGAGCGCTACCTGAAAGAGCTGGCCGCGAAGAGCCCCAAGCTGAAGGTAGAGGTGCGTGACCGCTTGCTGGCGCCGAAGCTCGCCAAGGAGCTGCGCGCGACCCAAGACGGCGTCGTGATCCTCTCGAAGGGCAGCGCCACCTACACCTTGACCATCGGCGCCGACATCGAGTCCGCGCGCGCCAAGCTGAAGACGCTCGATCGCGACTTTCAAGAGCAGCTGCTCAAGGCCGTGCGCTCGCACAAAACCGTCTACTTCACGGTCGGACACGGGGAGATCAACGACGCGCCCAAGAGCGCGGACAAAGACGGTCGTACGGCCTCGATCGCGAAGCTCTTGCTGCAAAAGCAGAACGTCACCGTGAAAGACTTGGGCTTGGGGCAAGGCCTTGGCAGTGACGTGCCGGCCGACGCCGATGCGGTCGTCGTGCTCGGTCCGACCGATCCGTTCTCGCCCGAAGAGCTCGCGTCGCTGACGCGGTTCGCCGAGCGCGGCGGCCACCTGCTGCTCGCGCTCGATCCCGAAGGCTCGTCGAGCGTGGGTCTCGGTGACTTGGCCCCGGCCGAGGGCGCTGCCGCCCCGGCGGCGCCGTCCGCGCCGGCAGCGGCCGGCTCTGCGTCCCCGACGCCTGCGCCCGCCCCCGCGACGCCCGTGCCGGCGCACCTGGCGGGCCTGATCGGCATCGTCGGCCTCAGCTACTCGCCCGACTTGCTCGCGAACGAGACGAACCACATCCGTATGCGCAACAACGACTCGGATCGCACGCGGCTGTCGACGAGCAGCTTCTCCTCGCACGCCTCGGTGTCGACGCTGAGCCGCAACGCGCCGCGCGCGGCGATCGTGTTCTTCGGCACCGGTAGCCTCGACAAGCCGCAGAGCCTGCAGGGCAAGGTCGACTTCGCGGTGCGCTCGGCGAGCAGCACGTTCAACGACGTGAACAAGAACTTCAAGCTCGATAAAGACAGCGAGAAGGGCGCCGTTTACAACTTGGCCGCCGCCGTCACCCGGCCCGTCGCGGGCGCGGCGCCGGCTCCGGCCAAGGACGAAAAGAGCAAGGACAAGAAGGCCGAGGCCGTCGAGATGCGCGCCTTCGTGACCGCCGACGTCGACGCCTTCAGCGACCTGGTGATGCAAAACGTGATTGGCAATCAGGTCTTGTTCGTCGACGCCATGCGCTGGCTGGTCGGGGAAGAGAGCTACGCCGGGCAAGTGAACACGGAAGAAGACGTGCGCATCGAGCACACCAAGCAGCAAGATTTGGCCTGGTTCTACTCGACGATCTTCGGCATTCCGGGCGTCGTGCTCGGCGCGGGGCTGTGGTTCAGGCGCCGCGCGCTCAAAGGAGGTGGCAAATGAAGCCGCTGATTTGGCACGCGGGGGCGCTGGTCGTCTCCGCCGGTCTCGCGTACTCGGCGTGGAGCAAAGACGAGCCCGCCCCCGACGCGCAGGCGTCGACGGTCGACGTTTGGGGCGGTAGCCAAGCGTCGTTCAGCAAGCTGTCGTTCGAGGGCAAGACGCGCAAGGTGCGCCTCGAGAGTCGCAAAGACGCGCTCGGTTATTACTACGTGACGGCCGTCGACAAGGAAGACGCGCCGGATCCGCACGCGGGCATCCCCGGCCACGGCGATCACGGGCCGCTCAAGCCGCCCGAGGGCAAAGAGCCGAAGAAGGAGACGAGCCGCTTCGTGTCGGTGAAGGCGGGCGAGACGCTGGTCTCCGCGCTGGCTCCGCTCAAGGCGCTGCGCGCTGTCGGCAAGGTCGAGCCCGCGCGTAACGAAGAGTTCGGGCTCGACAAACCCGAAGGCACGCTCAAGGTCACGATCGACGGCAAAGAGCACGTGCTCGTGATCGGCGGCACGACGCCGGGCGGCAGCGAGCGCTACGCGCGCTATCAGAATAACGGCGAAGTGTTCGCGATCTCGAGTGACATCGCCCAAAGCTTGATGTTCGGCGACTCGCGCTTGCCCGAGCGCGAGCTGCACGGCTTCAAGACCGACGACATCACCAAGGTGCGGGTGCAGAAGGGCGCGAAGTCGCGCGAGCTCGTGCGGGTGAAAGACAAGCGGGACGGCTGGGCGGACGTCTCGAACCCCGGCAAGCAGGACGAAACCGCCGGCAACTGGATGAGCAAGCTCGGGCGACTGCGCGGCAGCGAGTTCGTCGAGAACCCCGCCACGCCGCTCAAGCCCGAAGACGCTCTGGTTCGTGTCGAGTATTTCGAGGGCTCCAAGTCGGTCGGCTTCGTCGAGCTGTACAAGCAGCCGGGCGAGAAGGGCAATGACTATCTGGCGCGGACGGAGTGGGGGCGCTGGTACGTCAAGGTCCCGGCCAACACCGCGGAACAGGTCGAGCAGGACGTGGGCTCCGTTCTGAAGTAACGCGGCGACGTCAGCGGTGCGTCAGTAGTGAGTTGCCGCCGTCAGTGGCGGAGATCGCTGACGCACCGCGGGCGCTCGCTCGTCAGGCGTTTTGCCTGAATCCGCCGCAGCCCGCTGTGGCCGCAGCCCGCTGTGATCGGGCTGGTTCCGCGCGGGCGCGAAGGTCAGGTCAGTGGGGAGTTAGCTGCGGAAGCACGGACAGATTTTTCGTCTTCTGTCGGATGAGCCTGGCGGCGTGAGCGTCTGCCGCCCGGGCGCTCCTGAGCCGTGCGTCGCGCTGGCATCGGCCTCTCGCAGCGCCGCGAGGGACGTATCGCTCGCTGGTTCCCCGCATGACCAGCGATATGTGATCACTCGCAGCACGCGCGGCCGTACTAACGAGGAGGCGCTGATAGTTTTGCGCCCATCGTTTCACAGAAGAGTAGGCGGAGCCTGCGGCGGTCTGTCGCTCGAGGCTGCTTCGCACGGTGGAGGCTCATGAAAAAGAAATACGTTCAAGTCCTTGGTTTTGCGCTTTTGGGGTGTAGCCTCGTCGTTGCCTGCGGCGATGACGATGAAGGCGGTCCCTCCGGCAACGCCGGCACGGCTGGTAGCGGCGTCAGCGGCGGCGGAAAGGGTGGCACGGGCGGTACGGGCGGCGGCACCGCGGGGAAGGGCGGTACTGTCGGCGACGGCGGCACGCCCTCCGAGGGTGGTCGTCCGACGGGCGAGGGCGGCATCCCCGGTGATGGCGGCACCCCGTCCGCTGGCGCTGGCGGCGACGCGGGAGCCGGCGCGGGTGGCAGCGCGGGGGGCGCGGGTGCAGGAGGCGATGGCGGAACCGGCGGCTGGGGCGGCGCTGGTGGCGAAGGCGCGACGACGCCCGGTGGTGCGGGAGGCGCGGGTGCAGGAGGCGAAGGCGGTGGTGGGGACGGCGGCGCCGGGGGCGAGCCTGCCGTCAACTCCGCTCAGTGTCCCGCTAGCGCGCCGACGGATGGCGCGGCCTGCAGCGGCCTCCCCGATGGGCTGACCTGCAACTACGCGGCGATCACATGCGTCTGCGACAACCCGCCTCCGCCCGGCTCCGAGTGGCAGTGCGGGCCTAACTGAGGGGTGGGTGATGAGCGGTCCGCGACACGCCCCCGGGCGGTCGCTGACCGCTCATCGCTACTGCCTCAAGCAGGCGTCCGCGCAGCTGTCGGCCATGGTCTGGCACTGATTGATGCACGGGATGCTGCCATCACAGCGCAAGTTGCAGTCCGTTTGCGCGGTCTGGCAGCGCGTGTTGCAGGATTGAACGCTCGCGCCGGCGGTCGCGCAGAGCGAAACCAGAGCCGCAATCAGCAGGTACCGAATCGAGCTCGTCACGCCGAAATGAACGGCCGTGGGGTCGGGAAGTTCAGCGCTTTTTCTCGTCCGCCTTTTCGGGCCCCGTTGGGCCTCGCGCGGTCCCGCCCTCTTTGAGCTTCATGTGGCCGTAGGGCTCCACCATCGGCAGCTTCTCCCAAAATGCGCGGTAGGCCGCGACCATCGCCTTCAACTGCTCCGGCTCTTGCTTCGACAGCTCCTTCGTCTCGCCCGGATCTTGAGTGAGGTTGAACAGCTGGAACTTGTCGCGCGGCCCGCTCCAAATCAGCTTGTAATCGCCTTGGATGATGGCGCGGCGCGGCGGGTTGTGGCTGTCCTCCGCGAGCTCGAGGTAGATGGGCTCGCGGTTCTTCGGCGCTTCGCTGCCCGTGAGCTCGGGCAGCAGGCTCTTGCCGATGAGATCACTGGGCGCCTGCTGGCCGAGCAAGTCGTAGAAGGTGGGTACCAGGTCGAGGTGTGAGCGTCGCTCGGTGATGCGCTGCGCTTTCACGCCCGGGCCACACACGAGCAGAGGCACGCGCGTCAGCACCTCCCACAGCTCGAAGGCGTGCTTGTACATGTCGTGCTCCCCGAACGCTTCGCCGTGATCGGCGGAGATCACGACGTAGGTGTCTTTGCCGTAGCTCTGCTCTTCCACGAAATCGAGCAGCTTCTTCAACCACAAATCGGTGTAGAACACCTCTTGGTCGTAGCGGTCGCGTGCTTTGTTGCCGAAGCTCGGGGCGACCTCGTGGCGGTTGTACTGGTCGTGGGGATCCATGTAGTGAGCCCACGCGAAGAACTGCTTGGTCTTGAGCTCCGGCTTGCTCAGGAGCTCGATGCCGAGCGCTGTCATCTTCTCGCTCGTGATATGATTGTCGGTCTGGGCGTCGAACGTGAGGCCCGGCACGGTGCGCCACTCATCGAAGCCCTGCTCGAGCCCCTTGGCGCGAGCAAAGTACAGGTGGCCGAACCAGCCCAGCGTGGCGATGCCGTTCCGGCTCAGATCCTCGGCCATGAAATGGTTGGCGCTCGAGTAGCTCGCGAAGAAGAAGCCGCTGCGATAGAGCGTGCTCGGCAAGCGACCGGTCAAGAAGGCGGCCACGCTCTTGGCGGTGTAGCTCGAGACCGAGTAGGCGTTGGTGTACGTCGTGCACTTCTCGGCGAGCGCCGTGAGGTTCGGCGCGATGGGGCGAGGGTAGCCGGTCCACGGCATCTCGGCGCGCAGGCTGTCGATGGTGAGAAAGAGCACGTTGCGCGGGCGCGCGGGCTCGGCGGCAGCAGCTGCCGAAGCGGAGGGGGCGGCGGCCACGCTCGCGGCGGCGCTCGCAGGTGGCGCCGAAGGCTTGGGCGCGGGCGGGTCAGTCTTGGAGCAGGCGGCCAGCAGCAGCAGCGCGGGGGCGGCAGAGCGCATCATGGTCCCCCCTTTTACTCGGCTTGAATCTCGGTGAGGCGACTCAATGCGACACACGGCTGGTCAGGCGCGGGCGTGCCCATCGGACGCGGGCCTGGCAGAGGGCATGCCGGGGGAGCGCGGCGTCCAGTCGGGGGGGCGCCGCGAAGGTCGGTCGCTCTCGTTGCTGGCAGCTGCGGGCGGCAACGCCGCGTGGCGCAGGGACCTGAGGCCGACCGAGAGCAGCCACAAGAGGGCTGCGGCGGGCATCAGCAGCGACAGCGGAGCGACGGCGCCGCCCGCAACGAGCTGAGCGGCGATGATGCCGAGCACCAAGAGCGCCGACATGGCCGTGATGCACAACACGACGCGGCCGGCCCTGCGTGCCGGCGCGGCCTCGATGTCGGCCAGGGCGGGCTCGCAGCCGCGCAAGCGGTGCCGCACGAACAGCAGGGCGCCGAAGCCGACCATGCCGAGCGTCATCGCCCAATGGAGCGGCTCGTCAGGGCCACCGAACGTAGGCACCAGCCCCAGGCACGCGATGCCTGCGGACGCGAGCGGAGCTGCGCTCCTGAAACGTGGTGTGGCGGTCAACCCGCGGGAACATAGGTCCTGTCCGGCAAGACGCAACTATTTCCGCGCCGTTAGTCGCGCAGTTCTCGAGGAGCGGCGCAATTTGAGTCGCTTGCTGCGCCGCAAGTTGAGCCATGACGACGCAAGTCCTTGATCTGCGGCGTTTTGTAGGCTCTTGCCCCGACGTGGTGTTCGGCGGATCGAGCCCTCGTTTTCTTGCGGAGGCGGTCGTCGTTATGCCATGTCGAAAGGGCATGGCTCGAAGCATCGCCTCCGCCTGGCTGCTCGCGGCCCTCACTGCCGCGGGGTGCTCCAAGCGCGAACCGGCGCCCGACGCAGCGCCCAGCGCGACACCGAGCGCCGCGCTCAGCGCCCAGCCGCCGGCGCCTAGCCCCAGCGCCGTCGTCCGCCCCGCGTCGCGCCCGACGCACGTCACGCTCGACGGCGTGCTTCACGTAGCGGCGGTAGAGCCGGGCAAGAGGATCTACGCGCGTTCGCTGCGCGCGTGGATTCACGATGGCCCGGCGCGATCGGCCGAGCGGCTCGGCTACTTTCGAGCCGGCAGCTCGCTGCTGTTGACGGGCCCGAGCGCGGGTACCGAGGGCTGCGGCGCGGGCTGGTACCCGGTCGCGCCGCGTGGCTTCGTGTGCGCGGAAGGGTCGGCGACCCTCGACGAGAGCGACGCGGTCGTCACCGCTTACCGCGGGCAGGCGCCGGATTTCGGCAGCCGGCTGCCTTACATCTACGGCACCGTGCGCAAGCCGGGGCCGATCTACACGCGCCTGCCGACGCGCGCCGAAGCGGAGCGGGCCGAGAGCGATCTGGGCGAGCGCATGCAGAGCTGGCTCGCCGCCGACGGCGAGATCGGCGCCAGCTACGCGCAGCAGGTTTGGCTGCGCGGCAGCGCGCCGCCCGACGCGCGCGCCGCGTGGGACGCGCGACAATCCGACCCCTTGCCGACTTTTCTCGGACAAGGCCGCAGCTTGCCGACGCCTCAAGGCCAAACCGACCACGGCACGGAGCTGGTCGCGGGGCGCATGAAGCCACGGCAGGGGCTGTCGCTGCTCCGAACCCTGTTGTTCGAGGGGCGCCGCTACGGCGTCACGACCGATCTCGATGTCGTTCCCACCGATCGCTTGCGGCCGATCCAGGGCTCGGAGCGCCATGGCGTCGAGATCGGCGACAAGTTGCAGTTTCCGTTCGCCTTCGTGCGCAGCGAGAAGGCGCGATTCAAGCGCTACGAGAAGGGCAAGCTCGTCGACGCAGGCCCCGCCGAATACTGGTCGGTACAGAAGCTCACCGGTAAGCAGACATTCTTTCAGCGCCGCCTGCACTTCGAGACCGAGGCGGGCCTCTACCTCTCCGACCAGGACGCCTCTCGCCTGGATCAAGCCAAGAAGATGCCGGCGTGGGGCAAGAACGGCGAGCGCTGGCTCGACGTGAACGTCTCGAAGCAGACGCTCGTCGCCTACGACGGCACGCGCGCCGTGTACGCGACGCTGATTTCGACCGGCGAGGCCGGGCTCGAGGATCCTGCCCACAGCAAGGCCACCAAGCGCGGCATCTTCCGCATTCACACCAAGCACGTCTCCGCCACGATGGATTCAGATGCGGTGGGTGAAGAGTTCGAGCTGCGTGACGTGCCGTACGTCCAATACTTCGAGGAAGGCTACGCGCTGCACGGTGCGTACTGGCACGACCGCTTCGGCACGCCGAAGAGCCACGGCTGCATCAACCTGACGCCCGAGGACGCTCGCCGGCTCTTCTTCTTCACCGAGCCGGCGCTTCCCGAAGGCTGGCACTCGTCGCGGCTGAAGCTCACTGGCACCGTCATCTTCGTGCACCAGTGAGCCCTCGCGTCGCCACCCGTGGGGGTGACGAACCGCTGATCCCGGCAGCAGGCGAACGCGCCGCGTGGCTCAGCCGGCGTCGCCGCCCGCTCCGCCTTCGCTCGGCGCTCCGCCTTCGCTCGGCGCTCCGCCTTCGCCGCCAAGACCCGCTGCTCCGCCCGCGTCCGCGCCGCCGGGTGCGCCGCCTGCGCCCTGTCCGCCTGCGCCCTGTCCGCCCTGTCCGCCTGCGCCGGTCTGCTCGCAGTCGGCCGGCAGCTCCACGACGGGCGTGACCTCGCTCGTCACCTCCGCCGCGTCGGGGTTGGTGACGAGCGAGCCGTCGAGCCCGCGCACCAGGCTCGCGCGCACCTTGGCCAGCTCGGGCAGCCGGGTGGGAGCGACCTGCAGCACCGCCGTCGTCGTCACGGAGTCGGCCTGGGCCAGCAGCTCACCCTCGGTCGTGAGGGCTTCGACGCGCACGAAGCCGCAGGCGCGCGAGGCTCCGCAGGCGCGCGGCGGCCGCAGCGTGAAAGACCCGCGCGGCGAGATCGCGACGGTGACCGCGAGGGTGCCGTCGCAGCGTGGACGCGCCAGCTCGCGGTCGTTGCCGCCCTCGAGATCGATGATTTGCAGCGCGAACGTGGGTGGGACGACGGGCGCCGCCTCCTCGTCACCGCAAGCGCTGGTGAGCGGTAGGGCGACGAGCGCGCCGAGGAGCCAAGGTTTGAGGGCGGGGCAGAGTCGGAGCAGGGAAAGCTTCATGCGCGGTGCTCGGGGAGCGCCTTCAGCTCGGCTTCGTCGAGGGCGACCCGCTCGGGATCGATCTTGAAGCCGCGCACGCTCTGCTCGAGTGCCTCCGCCAGCGCCTGCAGCCGCTCACCTTCGGTGACCGCGCTTTCGCTGGAGTTGACGACCGAGCCGGCGATGCGCTGTACGGCGTCCATGTTGCGGGCGATTTCGTCGGATGCGATGGCCTGCTCTTGCACCGCCGACGCCGTGTCGTCAATCACGCTGATCAGCGTCTTCAGGTCGGCGAGGGTGGTTTCGACCAGCTGCGTGCCCTCTTCCACCTCGCGGGTGCCAAGCTCCATGCTCTGAACCGCTTCGCCGGTCTGGTCGCGAATGGCCGCGATCAGGTCCTCGATGTCACGGGCGCTCTGGCCGGTTCGCTTGGCCAGCGAGCTGACCTCGTCGGCCACGACCGCGAAGCCCCGGCCGTGCTCGCCGGCGTGAGCGGCCTCGATCGCCGCGTTCAGGGCGAGCATCGAGGTCTGCTCGCTGATCTGGCGGATGACCTCGACGATGTTGCCGATACGCTTGCCCGACTCCTCGAGGGCGCTGATGCGGTGCGCCGCCTCCTCCACGCTCTTCCTGATCTGCTGCAGCCGCTCGATGGCGCGCGTCACGGCTTGGCCACTCTGCTTGGCGGTGCGCGTCGCTTCGGCGGCGTTCTCCGCCACTTGTTGAATCGAGCTCGACAGCTCGGTGACAGCCGCGGTCGAGCTCGTGATCTTCGAAGCTTGCTCCTTGGCGCCGTCGAGGGTCTTGCGGCTCATGCTCGAGATCTCGCCGCTCGAGGCGTTCACCTGGAACGCCGAGCGCTGCACCGCGGCGGCGAGGCTGTGGATCTTGGCGAAGACGCGGTTGAGGTTGGTAGCGAGCGCCCCGAGCTCGTCGTCGCCATCGACCTCGAGGCGACGACTCAAGTCGCCCTGGCCACGCCCCAGCTCGGCCGTCGCGACGATGTAGCGGCGCAACGGGCGCGTGATCTGAATCGCCAACACGATGCCCATCACGATCGAGAGCACGACCGCGAAGCCGAGCACGAGCATCAAGCCGACGAAGCGATCGTCGAGCGCCTTCGCCGTCGCGCGCTCGTGATCGCGGTAGAGGTACACGTTGCCGAAAGGAGTCGAATCCGGATCCGTGCCCGCGGAGTAGCCCGAGACGGGCGCCTTGGCGAAATCGTAGCGGCGCCGCTCGCCCGATTCTTTGTCCGTAATTTCCAGCACTTCCGTGCGGCGGTCGCCTTCCTCGAGCGGCAGGGGCCGGAGCAGCGCTTGGCTGACCGCGCTCCACTCGACGCGCGGCACCGAGCCGGCGACGATTTGCCGGTCGCCGACGACGAGCACGAGGCGATGCTCTTTACCCGGCTCGGTGTTGCCGCTGCGGTTGATCGCGTCGGAGAAAAAGCGGTCGAGGCTGGCGCCGAACAAGACGGTTCCCACCACGCGCTCCCCGCTCTTGATGGGCGCGCCCGAGATGCGATAGCCCTGGCCGTCGAGCTCCGCGAAGCGAGCGCGGATGACGCGCCCTTCGCGCAAATCTTGGAAAAGGCGCGCGGAGCGCCACTCGGCGTCGCCGGGCGCCTTCACTCCGGACACGGGGAAGACGTGCCCGCTCGCGTCCGAGATCAGGAACAGGTCGGGCACGAGCGTGCCTTGCAGGACGTCGCCGACGCGCTTGACGGCCTCGGCGGCGGCGGCCAGGTCGGGTGCGGCGAGGGCCGCGATCAGCGCCGGCTCGCTGGCGATCAACTTGGTCACGGCGTACTCACCGCTGCCGATTTGCGTCAGCGTGTCGACGTAGCGCTTGAGCGGGCGCTCGAGCGAGATCGTCCGCTCCGCGGCCCTGACTTGCTGCGCCGCCTTCCAAGCCCCGCCCACCACCACGATCAGGGTGACGCCGATGATGGTGGCCACGATTTTCGTGCGCAAGCTGAGCTTGTAGCGAGTCATCCGGAGTCGATCCCGGGCCGGACGCTACCACGAAGGCGCGGCCGCTAACGCAGGCGGTTGACTCGGCAGAAATGGGCGAGGAACCGGCCAGAAACCCGCGTCGCGGGGCGCTGGGCGTCGCCGGTGAACTCGAGCTTGAGCACACCCTCGAGCGTGCCTTGGGGGCTGGCGTCGATGTTCGATAGCAGCAGCTCGCCCCCCGCAGGTAGCTCGCGCCGACGACCCTTGAGCTTCACGGTCCCGAGCGCGTGGGGGCGCGAAGGCGCCTGCCCGGCGCCGATGACCGGGTAGGCTCCGGCTTCGAGCTTGCTGCCCGCGGGGAGGGCGACGCGCATCGACAAGCTGATGGCGTCCGGGCTGCTCGTCGCGGGCGCTTCGCAGCTTCGCTCCTCGGAGCTCAAGGTCAGGAGCAGCACGCTCTCGTCCGGGCTGATCTCGATGTATTCGGCCAGCGAGGCGCGCGGTACCAGCGTGGCGGCGTCGGCGGGGTGGGGGCCGAGCAGGATGCTCACCTCCGGTCCGCCCTGCTCGCGGCACGCGACGAGCGCCGCGGTCAGCCCGAGCAGCGCGACCAGCCGCTCAGGCGCTCCCGGCCTGCGCGAGCGCGCGCGGCCCCGCAGCGGGCATGGCAGGGGGTGAACCAGGGCTCGAGGCGGGGGCACCGAGCGGGAAGCTCGCTCCCGAGAGCCGGGGCGTCAAGTCGCGCAGCGCGCGCCGCGCTTGAGCGGCCGTCGGCCGATTCTTCGGCTCGCGCCGGAGGCAGGCGGCCAAGAGCCTCGCTACGTCGGAGCAGTCCGGCAGGTGGGCGAGCCGGGCGAGCTTGTCGGGCCAGCCATCGTGGCCGATGTGGGCGGACAGGATCGACGTCTCGTCCTCGGCGTCGAACAGCAGCTCGCCCGTGAGCACCTCGAAGGCGGTGCAGGCGAAGGCGTACATGTCGGCCGGCTGCGGGGCCTTCGACTCCACCAGGCCGAGCACCTCGGGCGCGCAGTACTCGAGGGTACCGCAGCCGGGGCGGAGCTGGCGGCCGCTCAGGCCGAAGTCCACGAGCACCGGCGTCTGCCCGTCGCGCAAGATCACGTTCGACGGCTTGATGTCGAGGTGACCGACGCCCGCGCCGTGCATGGCCTCGAGCGCGGCCAAGATGCCGTCGAGGTACTGCAGCGAACGCTCGAGCGTGAGCGAGTGGCTACGGATCAGCTTGTCGAGGCCGGCGCCGCGGATGAGCTCCATCACCAAGATGGGCTTGGGGCGGGCGGCCAGGTCGAAGGTCACGAAGCGGGCCAGATTTTCGTGCGGGGGCAGCCCGAGCAGCGCCCCGGCCTCCTCGCGGAACAGCTGCAAGAACTCTTGCTCCGACAAGCTACGCGCGGTGGTGGGATCGAAGGCGGGCACCTTGAGCGCGAAGCCTTCGGCTTTGGGGTTGTTGCGCTCCTCCATGCGCCGCGCCATGAACACCGAGCTCGCGCCGCCGCTGCCCAGCGAACGCACGACGTAGAACGCGCCGATGGTGCGGCGAGGCAAGAGCCAATCTGGCAGCGGCGCGCGGCGGCGCTCGAGCGGGATGGGCGCGCTGTCGACGGTGGGGGCGACGGTCAGGGGCAGCTGCTCGATCCGGCCGAGCACCTTGCCGATCGCGACGCCGATCGGCGCGGGCACGTCGGCCACCAGCTCGCTCACCGCCATCTGCAGCTGCGCGGCGTTGGGCGGCACGCTGGAGCGCACGGTGCGCTCCACGAGCGACGCCACCGAGGCCACGTCCGCCACGACGGCGATCGCCAGCGGATCGAGGCCAAGCACCCGGCGCAGCGCGCCTTGCGTCAGGCGTCGCAAGTCGTCGACCGAGTGCTCCAGATCGCCCAGCACGTCGGCGGAGCTGCCCGTCGTGTCGACCAGATCGGACTGGCCGCGCGCGGCCGCGACGCCTTCGAGCGAGCGCGCCAGGCGCTGCACCACTCGCCTGAGCGCCTCACCGCGGTAAGAGCCGCCCGCGCCCAGGCTGCGCGACAGCCGCAGCAGCTGGCGCGGAACCTTGCGCGTCTCTGCCTGCAGGGTGAGGCCGAGCACGGCCACGTCGAACGGTTGCGACTCGCCGGTGCCATCGGCGCCCTCGACGTTGGCCGGGTTCAGGAAATCCACGTAGCCCGAGACGGCGCTCCGCACCTCGGGGTTGGTGGACGCCTCGGCGATCGCCTCGAGGCTCGGTAGCTCATCCACGTGCGACGCCAGCGCCAGCAGCAGATCCGCGGGCTCGCTCACGCCTTCCCGCACCGCCGCGTCGAAGCTGCGCGCCAGGGTGGCGCACGCGATGCGGTGCACGATCGCATCTGGCTGGTGCGCGACCCGGCGCATCATCACCCCCACCGCGCGGCGCACGCGCTTACGCACGCCGCCTTCGTCGTCGCCGCTGCGCGCGGCCTCCAAGTCGACGAGGTGCAGGAGCGCTTTGAGCCGCCGCTGCTCACCGAGGGCGAGCCCGGGTGACTGCGCTTCGTTGGCGCTGTTCTCGGCCTCGAGCAAGAAGTTGCCGAGGCGATCGTACAGACGCTCGACCTCGGGCACGCTGGTGTCGGTGTCGCCGGGGCGGCGGCCGAGCAGCATCAGGTCCGACAAACGCGGGCTCTCGAGCACGGCCGCGTCGAGGTCGGTGAGCGCGCCGAGCACGTAGGGCAGCATCTGCTCGTCGTGCGGATCGTGCGAGGCGACGAAATCCATCCCGCGATGGGCGCTGGCGACGGCCTGCAGCGCCAAGTCGGCGGCCGCGCGCGCGCCCGTCGACTCGTAGGCGAGCAGGGCGCGCCGCACCGCCGGCACGACCTCGGTTTGCGGGTCTTGGTCGCGATCCAAGATGCGCACCGCTCGCTCGGCCACGCTGCGCAGCACCGAGCTCTGCGGGTCCGTGCGCTGCTGTAGGGTCTGCTTGAGCAGCTTGGCGGAGCGCTGGCCGAAGCTCGGGCTGCTGAGGTCCGCGAACAGCGCCGCGGCCGCCTCGGCGACGTCGGCGCGACGCCGGGTGCACAGCATGTCGAGCAGGCCCTCGGCCGCGTCGGGCTCGGCTTCGATCACGCGCGGCAGGCCCATCAACAAGGTAGCGGCCAAGCCCGGATCGGCGCCCGCGACGGGGCCGTCGAGCAGCTGCTTGAGCGCGCGCATGGAGCTCTCCGGCTCGCTCACCAGCGTCGCCACCAGCGAGACGCCGGCGCGACGCCACTCCGTCGGCGACAGGCTCGGATCGAGCGCGACGTCGATCTCCTCGCGCAGGCTCGGCTGAATCGCCGACAAGATGCCGCGCGCCACGGCGGCGTGCCGCCACACGAGCGGCTCGCGGTCGAGCAGCAGCCCTTCGTAGATCGAGCGAATCGGCTCGCCGAGCAGCAGATCACGCGGGTAGGGATCGCCTTGCTGCGCTCGCGAGACGGCTTCGCGCGCCGCGTGCTCGATGAGCTTGGCGGCCAGCCGGCGCGCGGCCAAGGTGCCGGTGCGGGCTTTGTCGAGCCAGCGCTCGCGGATCTCGCGGCGGGTCACCAAGCTGAGCGCGAGCGCGTCGGCGTTCACGGCGCAGCCGATGGGCAAGTCGAACACCAACCCGATGCGAGCGCGCAGCGACGCTGCCTCGAACGGCTTGCCCGAGCTGAGCGCCATGCGCGCCGCGACGGTGGCGAAGGTCGCGGCCGTGCCCTCGTAGAGGCGAGCAAACACGCGCCGACCCAGCTCGCGGCGCTCACGTCCGAGCGGCAAGGCGGCGCTGATTTCGTAGAGCGCTACCGCCGCCGGACCGGGAGCGAGAAATTCAAGATCGTTGGCGAGCCCCGTCTCGAGCGCGATCTGCGACGCGCGTAGCAGCACCTCTGGTGAGATGCCATCGAGCGGCGGTGGGCCGCCCGCCGCCGTGCTGTAGCCGAGCGCGGCGATCGCTTGGCGCCAGCTCGCGCGTCGCTCCGCCTCGCCTTCGAGTCGGGAAAGCGTTGCGAGAGCTTCGACAGGATTGGGTCGGGCGCGCACGGGGGGAAGTTCTAGATTGTACGAGTACGGCGCTCGCGCCATGGGGCAAATTGCTCACGAGCGACGCCGGCTGGTGCGCGCTTCGGAGTGAGTGAAGGGCGATGTAGTCTGAGAGGCACAGGCGAGCGCGCGCCACGAGCGCGAACGGCCGAACGTGCCGAGCCGCTCGGCTGGGCGGTCGAGTGCGTTTACGAAGCCCCTGGAGCCGCGCTCTGCTACGCTCGCGGGGTGGTCGCCCTACCGCCGAACGAGCCGGTGCTCGACTACTCGCCCGGCAGTCCGGAGCGCGCGGCGCTACGCGCCGAGGTGGCGCGGCAAGCGGGGCAGCCGCCGCTCTTGCCGCTGGTGATCGGCGGGGCGAACGTGGAGACCGGGCGGAGCGTGACGATGACCGCCCCGCATCGCCACGCGCTGCCGATTGGCCAGCGCGTCGAAGGTGACCTGGGTCACGTCGATCGCGCGATCGCGGCCGCGCTCGCAGCCAAGCCCGCCTGGGCGGCGCTGTCGCTCGCGGAGCGTGCGGCCATCTTCGAGCGCGCCGCCGAGCTGCTCGCGGGGCCGTGGCGCCAGCGGCTCAACGCAGCGACGCTGCTCGGGCAGAGCAAGACGCCCCATCAGGCGGAGATCGACGCGGCCTGCGAGCTCATCGATTTCTTTCGCTTCAACGCGCACTACGCGCGACAGCTCGAAGCCCTGCCGCTGCACAGCCCGAGCGGCACGCACAACAGCATCGACTTGCGACCGCTCGACGGCTTCGTGCTCGCGGTGACGCCCTTCAACTTCACGGCCATCGCCGGCAATTTGGTGTCGGCGCCAGCGCTGCTCGGCAACGCGATCGTCTGGAAGCCGTCGCCGCTCGCGGCGCTGGCGGCGCAGCACCTGATGCAGCTGTTCGAGGAGGCGGGGGTGCCGCCCGGCGTGATCAACCTCGTTCAGGGCGACGCGGCCTCGATTTGCGAGCACGCGCTCGCTCACCCGGAGCTCTCGGGGCTGCATTTCACCGGCTCATCGCAGGTGTTCGACTCGCTGCAGCAGCGTATCGCCCATCACCTGCCCGACTACCGCGCCTACCCGCGCGTCGTGGGGGAGTGCGGCGGCAAAGACTTCATTTTCGCCCATCCCAGCGCCGATGTCGACGCGCTCTCGGTCGCGATCGTGCGCGGCGGGTTCGAGTACCAAGGTCAGAAATGCTCCGCCGCCTCTCGCGTGCTCTTGCCGCGCAGCCTGGCCGCTCGCGTGCTCGAACGAACCGCCAGCATGATGGCCCAGATCCGCGTCGGAGATCCGGCAGATTTTTCCTGCTTCATGGGCGCCGTGATTGGGCGGAGCGCCTTTCAGCGGCTGAGCGAAGCGCAGGCAAGCGCCAAGGCCGACTCCGCCGTTCGCCTGCTCGCCGGCGGCGACAGCGACGACCGTGACGGCTATTTCGTCTCGCCCACCCTGGTCGAGGTGCTCGATCCGCGGCACGAGCTACTCCAGCGCGAGCTGTTTGGCCCCATCGCGTCCGTGTTCGTCTACGACGACGCTCGTCTCGAGGACGCGATCAAGCTGTGTGATCAGGGCTCGGTGTACGGGCTGACAGGGGCGATCTTTGCGGAAGACGAGCAGGCGATCGAGGAGCTTTCGCAGAAGCTGCGCTACGCGGCCGGCAATTTTTACATCAACGACAAGCCGACCGGTGCGGTCGTCGGTCAACAGCCGTTCGGTGGCTCGCGCCGCTCCGGCACCAATGACAAGGCCGGCTCGCCTTGGAACCTCTTGCGCTGGACGAGCCCGCGCACCATCAAACGCACGTACGGCCCGCCCCGCTCCTTCACTTACCCGTATCAAGACCCCGACCCATGAAGCTCCCGGCCGACACGGGCGTGCTGCTCGTCGCTCACGGTACCGTTGAAAACCTCGATGATCTGGGCGCCTTCGTGGCCCGAATCCGCCACGGCCGGCCCGCGCCGCCCGGCTTGGTGGAGGAGCTGCGTCGTCGCTACGAGGTGATCGGCGGCTCGCCGCTGCTGCAGATCACCCGCGACCAAGCGCAGGCGCTCGCGCGCCGGCTCGAGGCCCCGGTGCTGGTCGCGATGCGCCTGTGGGAGCCGAGCGTGGAGCGCGCGCTCGAGGGAGCCGCGGCCTTAGGTCTGCGCCGGCTCGTCGTCATCGCGCTCGCCCCGTTCAGCCAGCACGTCTACTGGGAGGCGGCGGTGAAGGCGAAAGCCGCTGCCGGCAGCGAAATCACCCTCGTCTCGAGCTCGGCCTGGGGCGAGGAGCCGGCGTTCGTCGCCGCCCACGCCGAGCTCATCGAGCGCCACCTGGCGGACGAGGCCGGTGGCGCAGCCGCGCCTGCGCTGGTGCTCTCGGCGCATAGCTTGCCGCGCGTGGTCGTGGAGCGGGGTGATCCGTACGCGCGCCTGGTCGAGGCGTCTTCCGCCGCCATCGCCGCGAAGCTCGGGCGCCCCGTACGGCTTTGCTATCAGAGCCAGGGCGCTGACGGCGGAGACTGGCTCGGGCCGTCGGTACGCGAGACGCTGCGTGAGGTCGCAGAGGGCGGGGCGCGCCGCGTGGTGTGGGCTCCGATCGGCTTCATCGCCGATCACGTCGAAACCTTGTACGACCTCGATATCGAAGCGCGCGCCATCGCCGAGGAGTTTTCGCTGGAGCTCGCGCGGGTCCCGGCGCTGAACTTGCACCCCGGGCTCGCCGAGGCGCTCTCGGGGGTGGCTATTCGCTCGCTCTCGGGCGCGGCTCCGGGCTAGGCTCTGCCCGGGAAAATGCGTCGAACGTCCTCGCGCTCGCGGAAGCTTCCAGGGCTCGTTGCCGTGGCCGCGGTCGCGCTCATGCTCTTTTCGCTCACTGGCTGCGGCTTGCTCCGCGGGTCAGTCAACGCCAGCCCGGAGCTGCGGTGGTTCCTGTTCTCCAACTTCGGGGCCCAGCGCATCTGCCCGGAGATGCTCAAGCGCGGAGCCCCGCTGAAGCTCGCGCCGAACGGCAACGCCATCGGGCGCTTCTTCCCCGAGCGCTGCTCGCAGCAGGTGAACGACGCGGCCCAAACCGTCACCCTCGCGTTCTCCGGCACCGGCTACGCCTGGACGCCCGTCGCGGGGCGTATGGGCTTCGCCGTTTCGGCCACCATCGAGTACCGCATGGACTTCTTCATGGCCGAAGACGCCACCTACGTCTGGGCCAAGCCCGCGCGTATCGCGCACGGCCCTGACTTCCGGATGGGCGCTATCGAAAACAAGGTCGTGAACTGGGCGGCGCAGGGCCCGGCCGGCTACATGGTGCAAACCTTCGGCTCGCAGATCGTTCAGGGCCAGCTGTCGAGCGGATTCACGGTGGTGCACACCGACGACGGCGACGAATTTGCCATCGGCGTGCTCATGCCGCCGGCTCGACCGCACAAATACTTTCAGACCGGTGGGGGCCGCACCCTGCTCGAGCGGGACACCACGGAGGTACGGGTCGACCAGGTGGACATCATCGGGCCGTTGGAGGTTCCGTCGAACGGCCAGGCGCTGTTTCTGCGCTTTCAAGTAACGGGTCCGGCCGTGGACGTGCAGGTGATCCGGCGCGGGGCGGGGGATCTGTGGCGCAGCGGCCTCCAGCTGGGCGCAGCGCTGACCGGTCCGCCCGAGGCGCCGCTCAGCTCCTTCGCGCTTCAGCCCGGTCAGGAAGCTCGCCAGCGCATCCCGCTGCCGCCCGGCCAGTACTACGTGGTCGTCGACAACTCGGCGCGTATGGGCTCGGTGAACCCGCCTTGGAGCCCGCTCGGTATCGTCGGCGGCAACTCCGCGGTCGTTGCCTACTCGGCAGAGCTCGGCGACGTGGACGCACCCTTCTGAGGCCGACTCGAGCGGCGTCGACTGATTTGGCCGTTCACGGGTTAGAGCGTGTCCCTGAATTGCTGGTCTCGCCGTAAACGTGCCCGTGCCCGTAACGTTTACGGGCACGCGCGAGCGATCCCAATTTAGGGACACGCCCTAGCACTACTGCCTGAAAACTTTTCCATCGAGCAAGTTTCGTGAGAAGGGCATGGAATGGCCCAAAACATCTCGGAGATTGCGACGGCAAGCCGCCTGGAGGAGTACTTCGGCCGAATCGACCAGC
>JAEYWK010000214.1 GCA_023431345.1 Pseudomonadota bacterium | reverse complement strand
CGGTCGAGCCAGAAGATGGCGGGCGTGTTGCTGAGGCGCGCGCGGTTGACGGCGAGCTACACCCAGTCCTGCACCGGGGCGTCCTTGGTCTGGCAGGCGCGCCAAACATCGCCCTCGGCCACCTGATGCTCCAACAAAACCTGAGAGCTGAAACCTGAAACCTGAGGATCGGACGGGATCGTGACGACACGAATCGTGCCGTTGCCCGGGGCGACAAAGGTCTTGTTGTGGGAGCCGTATTCCTCCGCGGCCTGGGCCATGAGGCCGACGTTGGGCACGGTGCCCATGGTCTTCGGGTCGAAGGCGCCGTGCTTTTTGCAGAACTCAATCGTGGCGGCATAGACGCCGGCGTAGGAGCTGTCGGGAATGACGCAGAGCGCGTCGGCGGTCTTGCCGGCACGGTCATACATCTTGCCGCCGGCGCGGATCATCGCGGGCATGGAGGCATCGATGATGACGTCGGACGGAACGTGGAGGTTGGTGATGCCATGGTCGGAGTTGACCATGGCGACCTGCGGGCCGGCGGCGTAGGCGGCCTGGATGTCGGCCTCGATCGCGGCTTTCTTGTCGGCGGGGAGCTTCGCGAGTTTTTCGACAAGGTCGCCGAAGCCGTTGTTCAGGTCCACGCCGAGTTCGGCGAAGGTGGCGGCATGCTTGGCGAACAGATCCTTGAAGAACGCGCGCACGGCGTGGCCGAAGAGGACGGGGTCGGAGACCTTCATCATCGTGGCCTTGAGGTGGAGCGAGAAGAGCACGCCATCGGCCTTGGCGCGGGCGATCTGCTGCTCGTAGAAGGCCACGAGCGCGGTCTTGCTCATCTTGGTGGCGTCGAGGATTTCGCCGGCCTTGAGGGAAAGTTTGGGGAGGAGGACCTTGATGTCAGCGGGAGAACCCTCCTTCGCTGAAGCTACGGAGGGCGCAGCAGGCACAAACTCGATCCGGGCCGTCACCGGCTTATCGAGGGTAATAGACAGTTCGTTGCTGCGGAAATCGTCCTGGCCCATGGTGGCGACGGAGGTCTTGGAGTCCGGCGACCATTTGCCCATGGAGTGAGGGTGGGCGCGGGCGTAGTCCTTGACTGCCTTGGGGGCGCGGCGGTCGGAGTTGCCCTCGCGGAGGACGGGATTCACGGCGGAGCCCTTCACCTTGTCGTAGCGGGCCTTGGCGTCCTTCTCGGCGTCGGTCTTGGGGGTCTCGGGATAATCAGGAACGGCGTAACCGTGGGCCTGGAGCTCGGCGATGGCCTCTTTGAGCTGCGGCACGGACGCGGAGATGTTGGGCAGCTTGATGATGTTGGCCTCGGGCTTCTTGGCCAGTTCGCCGAGCTCGGCGAGGTGGTCGGCCTGCTGCTGATGGGCCGGAAGCTTGTCGGCGAAGGCGGAGAGAATGCGGCCGGCCACGGAGATGTCGCGCGTCTCGACGTTGATGCCCGCGTGCTTGGTGAAGGCCTGCACGATGGGCAAGAGCGAGAAGGTGGCGAGCGCGGGCGCTTCGTCGGTCTGGGTGTAGATGATGGTGGGCGCTTTGGACATGGAAAGGGCGCGATTGTGCCACCGAACCGCCAAAGCGGAAGCGGAGCCTGAGGGCCGGGCGTTTCGCGCTGTTTTCGGCCGGCTGACGCTTATTTCGGGAATGTGTCGGCGGCGCGGGGCGCGATTTTCCCGGCCTGCTATAGCTGCCCGCCGTCGATGGACGCCGTAGCCAAGCCCGCACCGCCCGGAGTCGAGCTGATCGCCTTGGTCGCGCTCACGACGTCACTCGTGGCGATGTCGATCGATACGATGCTGCCCGCGCTCGGCACGATGGCGAGCGAGCTCGGCGCCGCGCACCCGAACGATCGACAGCTGGTGCTGGGCGCCTTCTTCGGCGGCTTGTCGCTCGGGCAGCTGCTGGTAGGCCCGATCTCGGACACCACCGGCCGGCGGCCGGCGATGTTCGCGGGCATCGGCATCTTCACGCTTGGCACGCTGCTGTGCGCGCTCGCGCAAGATTTCGCGGTGCTGCTCGTCGGACGTGCGCTGGCAGGCTTCGGCGCGGCGGGCCCGCGCATCGTGTCGACGGCGCTGGTGCGAGACGTGTACGCGGGTCGCGGCATGGCGCGCGTGATGTCGTTCGTCTCTACCGTGTTCATCTTGGTGCCGGTGCTCGCGCCGTCGGTCGGGCAAGGCGTGCTGGCGCTCGCCTCGTGGCGCGCGATTTTCTACGGGCTCGCGCTGGTGGCGGCGCTGAATCTGGCTTGGTTCGCGCTGCGTCAACCGGAGACCTTGCCGCCCGAGCGCCGGCGCGCGCTCTCGCTCGGCCCCATCGCGCGCGCCGTCGGCGAGACGTTCACGACACCGCTCACGCTCGGCTACATGCTGGCGTCGGGCGCGATCTTCGGAGCGTTCATCGCTTACCTATCGACGGCGCAGCAGCTGTTCCAGGAGCAGTACGGGCTGGGCACGTTGTTCCCGGTAGCGTTCGGGGCGCTGGCGGCCGCGATCGGCGTGGCTTCGTTCGTGAACGCGCGGCTGGTGATGCGCTTCGGCATGCAGAAGCTGAGTCGCGTGGCGCTGCTCTGCTCGTGCACCCTGTCGACGGCCGCCTTCGCTGGCGCGTGGCTGCTGGGAGGGCACCCGCCGCTGCTCGCGCTGATGGGCTACATGCTCGCCTGCTTCTTCTTCAACGGCATCCTGTTCGGCAACTTCAACGCCCGCGCGATGGAGCCGATGGGTCACATCGCGGGCGTCGCGGCCGCCGTCACCGGCTCGGTGAGCGGCGTCGTGGCCCTCGCGCTCGGCACGCCCTTCGGCCGCGCCTACGACGGCAGCGTGCTGCCGCTGATCGCCGGCTACATGACGTGCGGTTGGTTGGCGCTGGCGGCGACGACTTGGGCCGAGCGCCGCACGCCCGCCGCAGCCGCAGAGCTGAGCTAAAACGGCGGCGGCGCTTCGGGGAGCGCGCCCGCGGGCGGCGACACCGCCTCGACGGCCATGGGGCTCGCGTCGGCGGTCGGGGGTGCGTTGGCGGTCGCGGTTTCGTCCTCGCCGCTCGGCGCCTCTTCGGTCGCTGGCGCTTCGGGCGCGCTGACCTCGGTGGGCGCGGTGCCGTCGAGGTACTCTTCCTCGATGCCTTCGCCGATCTCGGGCGACGCGAGCAGGCCAGTGACTGGGTCGATGCGCACAGTGAGGATGCCGGGCGGCCTCGGGAAGTCGACGGCGGGCCGCCCCTGCTGCGCCGCCTTCATGAAGGCGATCCAGATCGGCAGGGCCGTGACCGCGCCCGCTTCGCCGTAGCCGAGCGGCATCGGCTCGTCGTAGCCGACCCAGGTGCCGGCGACGAAATCCGTCGAGTAGCCGACGAACCAGGCGTCTTTGGCGGCGTTGGTGGTGCCGGTCTTGCCGGCGAGGGGGCGCTGTAAGACGCTCGCGCTCTTCGCGGTGCCCTCCTTGACCACGCTCGTGAGCCCGCTCGTGATGATGTAGGCGTCTTCGGGCGGGATGACCTGGCGTCGCGGCGGCTGCGGGGGCAACGCCAGCTCGCGACCGGACGAATCCGTGATGCGCTTGACGATCACGGGCGGCTGGTATTCACCCGCGGCCGCGAACGTCGCGATGGCGGCGGTGAGCTCGAGCGGGGTGACCACGTAAGCGCCGAGCGCGAGCGACGGCGTGGGCTCGAGCTTGGATTCGATGCCGAGCGCGCGCGCGAAGTCGATCACGTTGGGCGCGCCGACCTCGGCCAGGATCTTCTGCGCGGCGTTGTTGTCGCTGGCCGCGAGCGCCGCGCGCACGCGCAGCTTGTACTCGGTCGCGGCGGGGTCGACGCCAGGCGGCGGCTTCTTCTTCAGATCTTTCGCGCTGCGCTGCAGCGTCAGCACGCTGCCGAGCGTGAGCCGGCGCGAGTGCAAGGCGTAGCCGTAGACGATCGGCTTGAAGGCGGAGCCAGGCTGGCGCAGGGATTTCGAGCGATCGAGGCCGCCCGCGATCCCTTCGTAGCCGCCGATCAAGGCGCGCACCTCGCGCGAGCGCGGCTCGAGCGCGACGAGCGCGGCTTCGGGGCCCAGCTCCAGCTTCAACTGGGCTTTGGCGTTCGGCGACTCGGCCAGCGACAGCACGCGCACGCGCAGCGCGGCGCCCTCTTTGGTGAACTCGCTCGGAGAGAGGCGCTTGGGATTATAGCGCTCCTCGTGACGCAGATCGATGCGGCCCAGCACCACGCCGACGCGGACGTCGATGCTGCCGCTGCGGTCGTCGACCTCCGCGACCTTACCGACGTACACCTTGTTCTCCAGCGGCGTACCCGCGAAGGCGGGGCCCCACAGCTTGCGCTCTTCTTGGGTGTACGGCGGCAGCAACTTTTGCCGCACCATGTACGCGTCGAGCGCGCTCTGCGTCGCCTTGCGCGCCGCCGCTTGTAGCGCAGGATCGATGCTCGTCTCGACGATGAAGCCCCCGCGCGTGGCCGCTTCACCCGCGACCTTGACGAGCAGCTTCTTCACGTGCTCGACGACCTCGGGAGCGAGCTCCGATTCGCCATCACTGACGGGCGCGAGGCGCAGCGGGCGCTGCTCGGAGTCATCGAAGACCTCGCGGGTGACGAAGCCCTTCTCCAGCATCTGGCTCAGCACGTAGTGCCGGCGCTGCATCGACAGCGTCACGTCGCGCCGCGGCGAGTAACGCTCGGGCGACGCCACTAGCCCCGAGAGGGTGGCCGCCTCCGCCACGTCGAGCTCACGCACGCGCTTGCCGAAGTAATAGCGCGAGGCCTCCTCGACGCCGTAGCGCCCGTGCCCGAGGTAAATCTGGTTCAGGTACAGCGAGAGGATCTCGTCCTTGGACAGCTCGTGCTCGAGGCGGCGCGCCAAAATCGTCTCTTTGATCTTGCGCTCGTAGGTGCGCTCGGGCGCGAGCAGCACGTTCTTCACCACTTGCTGGGTGATGGTGCTCGCGCCCTGACGCGAGCGCCCGGAGCGCAGGTTCACCGCCAGCGCGCGCAGCATGCCGAGGTAGTTCAGCCCCTCGTGCTGGTAGAATGCGGCGTCCTCCGCGGCCAGGAACGCCAGCTTCACGTGGTTGGGGATGTCGCCGAACTTCACGACCGTCCGCCGCTCCGTGAACAAGCTGGCGAGCACGCCCCCGTCCCGCGACAGCACGCGCGTCACTTGCGGCGGCTCGTAGCCTTTACGCACCTTGTCCAGCGAAGGCAGCTTCGCCTCGTAGTGGCGCACCACGAGCACGACGCTGACCGCGGCGAGCACGAGCGCGCCCAGCGTCGACCAGGCGACGACCTTCAATACCTTCAGCAAACGCTCGCGGCTCAAGCAGGCCTCTACGGCGATAGCACCTTCATCACGACGATCGCGATCAAGACTCCTGCGAACAAGCATGCCGCGGCCACGATGACGAGCAAGCGCGCGCTCGGGCCCGACGCGGGCGCGGCCGGCGAACGCTGCGAAGATGCCTTGATTTCGGCGCTGGGAGGCGCGGTAGTCGGGCCGACGGGCGGCAGCGCCTGGGCCGCGGCTCCCCCGAACGGACGCAAAGCTTCGCCGAACTCGCCCGCGGTTTGGTAGCGCTGGTCGGGCTGCTTCTGCAGCGCCTTGGCCAGGACGTCGTCTAGGCCCTTGGGGAACTTGCGATCCGGCACGCGCTCGCTGAGCGGGATGATCGGATCGGTGACGTGCTTTTGGATGTACTCCATCGGCGTACGCGCCGTGAAGGGCAGCTTGCCGGTGAGCACCTCGTACAAGATCACGGCCAGGGAATAGATGTCGCTACGCGCGTCGAGCGTCTTGCCTTGCGCCTGCTCAGGAGACATGAACTCCGGAGTTCCGAAGACCATTCCCTCCTGAGTGAGGATCACCGAGCCGGGCTGCATTTGGCGCTCCGTGACCTTGGCGAGGCCGAAATCGAGCACCTTCGGGTAGTCGTTGATGCCGCCTTGCTTGGAGAGGAAAATGTTCTCCGGCTTCAAGTCGCGGTGCACGATGCCGAGGTCGTGCGCCTCCTGCAGGGCGCCGCACACCTGAATCAGGATCGGGATGGCGCGCTCGGCCGGCAACGGCCCCTCCTTGCGCACCGTCTGATTCAGGTTTCGCCCCTCGAGCATCTCCATCACGATGTAGAGCGAGCCGTCCTCCTCGAGCTCGCCGTACATGAACACCTTCACCGTGTTCGGGTGAGTCAGCTGGCTCATGGCGCGAGCTTCGCGGCGGAAGCGCGACGTCAAATCCTTGCGCCCTGCCAGCTTCGGATGGAGGATCTTGATCGCCACCATCCGGTTCATCGCCGGTTGCTCCGCCTTGTAGACGGACCCCATGCCGCCCGTGCCCACCTTCTCGAGGACTCGGAACTGCCCGCTCAGCAGCTCGCGACCGATGAAGGGGTCCTTGGGACGCATGGAGCAACAGCCATACCAAAACTTATGCCCGGAAGCGATTTGAACGAAGCGGCCCGGAACCCGGGGCCCAGTAGCCACCACTTGAGCGCCCTGCTGACGCAGGCCGGGTTCCGCCACGCCTTCTTCACGCGCCAGGGCGGGGCGTCCGAAGGGCCGTTCGAGAGCCTCAGCTTTTCGACCGCGGTCGGCGACCGGGAGGACCACGTCGAGGAGAACCTGAGGCGCGCCGGAAGCGTGCTCGGCGTGCCGCCCGAGCGCATCGTCTACCTGTCGCAGGTGCACGGTACGGAGGCTCACTTCTTCACCGCGCCGGCGACGCGCGCCCAAACAATCACCCTCGAGGGTGATGCGGTCGGCGGAGCTTGCGCGGGCCACGCCTACGGGGTGCGCTCGGCCGACTGCGTGCCGATCCTGCTCGCCGACGCTGGCAGCGGTCAGGTGATGGCGATCCACGCGGGGTGGCGAGGCGTCGTCGCGGGCGTCGTCGAAGCCGGCGTCGAGCGCCTCCGTCAGAGCTTGGGTGGTGACGGCCGGCTCATCGCCGCCATCGGCCCGCACATATCGAAGCGCGCGTTCGAGGTGTCGGAAGACGTCGCGCTCGAGCTGTCGCGCTCGTGCCCGAGCCCTTCGTCCGAGGTCGTCACGCGGAAAAGCGGCGAAAAGCCGCGCGTCGATCTGCGGCTGATCGTTACCCAAAAGTTGCTCGCGCTCGGGCTACCCGAGGCGTCCATCGACCAGGTCGGCGGCTGCACCTGGCGCTCGCCGGAGCTGTACTTTTCATTCCGGCGTGACGGTAAACGGAGCGGGCGGCACCTCTCAGCCATCGTACCGCGCGCCTGACGCGCTTGCCGCTCGCGGCTTTTCGATAGATGCTGAAGCTGTTTTTTCAATGGCGTTCGCGGTCATTTGTAAGAGTTGTCAGGCGCGCTTTCTGCTCAACGATGACTTGCTGAGGCGCAAGGTGGCAGGGCGCGTCGTTACGGTGCGTTGCCGCCAATGCCACGCTCCGATCGAGGTCGACGCGTCGAACGTCGATCCGAAGACGCTGCCGCAAGAGCACGAGGCGATGGTCGCTCCGCCGCCGGCTCCTCCCGAGCCGCCGATGACGCCCGTGAAGCCCAAGGCCGCGCGACCGGCGCCGTCGCCGCCGCGCCCGACCGCGAAGTCGACGCTGATGGGTATTGGCGGCCCGCCCCGCCCGCAGGGTGCCACCGAAATGATCGCGCTGTCGCCAGGCCTGCTCGGCGTCGCTTCAGCGGAGGCGCCGGCGCCTCGAGGGTTCCCCGAGCCGCCGCCTCCTCCGCTGGCCGCTGACGTCGTGGAAGAGCTCGAGGGCGACTGGGAGGTGAAGGAGACCCCGACGTTGTCGCGAGCGGAGGCAGCACCCGAGAGCCTCGACGACTTCGCCGAAGAGCTGCCGCCCAGCCTGCCGCCGGAGGCCGACGACGAGCTGCCGAGCTCCACCGGTACGCCGAGCCTCGACGCGCTCACCCATCACGACGTGACCGCGCCGGCTCGCCCGCGCTCCGACGACTTTCTCGCCAACATGAACGCGGCCATGAACGGCGGCGTCATGGGCTCGGCGCTCGGCGCGCCCACCATCGACGTTTCCACGCTTTCGGCGACAGGCGGCGGCGCGGCGCCCGACGTCGACCTGTCGACGTTCGACGTCCCGCTGAGCGGCAAGCAGACGCTGCCGCTGTTCTCGCTGGCCGACGATGAAGCGAAGACGCCCACGCCCGGCATCGTGGGCAAGGCCACGGCGTCCGGCGCCGTGCCGGCCCCGCGCAGGCCTCCTGCGCCCCGTGCAGCCGAGGGCTCGCTCAGCCCGGCGGCGGTGGATGCACCTGCGACTGACTCGTCTCGCGAGCGACGCCACGTCGTGCCGCCCGCGACCAAGAGCGTGCCCCCGCCCGCCAGCGCGCCGCGCCGGAGCGGGCTCGCCGCGCCGTTGCTGCTGGTCGTGGCGGCGGCGGCTGGCTTTCTCATCTGGAAACGCACCTCGGCGCCCGTCGCGACCCCGACCGAAGCCGAAAAGCCCGCGCCGCTCGCGCAGGCTCCCGAGCCTCCGCTGCCGCCCGCCGCTCAGCCACCGAGCGAGCCCGTTGCCGCGACGTCGGCTGCCGCTGCAGACGACGTCAGCTTCGACGAAGCGCCCAGCAAGCCTCCCGCCGCGCAGCCACCGCAGAGCGGGGCCGCCGCAGGGGAGCCGAAAACGACGCGTGAGCCCGCCGCGAGCGAGCCCAGCGCGCCGCGCACGCCGGAGGCGTCGAGCAGCCCCGCGCCGAAGGAAGACCCCAAGCCCGCCGCCGTCGCGCCTGAGACGCCGACCGAACCGGCGGGGCCGTTCGACCGAGCAGCGGCGGCGAGCGCGCTTTCGGCAGGCGCGACCCAGGCGTCGGCTTGCCGCAAGGAAGGTGACCCATCGGGCGTCGCCAACGTCGTCATCACGTTCGCCCCATCCGGGCGCGTCACGACCGCGACCATCGGCGGCCCCCCGTTCGCAGGCACGCCCACCGGCGGCTGCATCGCGGCTGCGCTGCGCCAGGCGCGCATCCCGCCCTTCGAGGGCGAGCGAGTCACGGTGTCGAAGACGATCGTCGTGCAGTGAGCGCGCTGTAGCCCGCGTCGCCGTAGCGCGCGCGCTTACGGCCCCGTCTCGTCGCCGATGGCCTCGCTGAGGTCGCTCGCGGGACGCCGGCGCGCGATCACGTCGGAGGCTTGCGTCAGGATGTCGGGGTTGACCGCGACGTCGTTCTCGCGACCGCTGACCGATCCGTGGCAGCCGCCGCACATGCCGTCGAACAAGTCACGCCGAAAGCCCTGGCGAACGACCTCACCCGGATAAAACTGCATCTCCTCGAGCTGAACATGAGGCGTAGGCTCCGTGTCGCCGCTCAGCTGCGCCATCACCTCGAGCATGACGGGCGCGCCGCCCCGAAGCCGCACGCGCGCCGAGCCGTCTTCGTAGACGTCGGGCATGCCGAGCAAGCGGCGGCGAACGTACACCTGACCGAAATCATCGCTGGTCACGAAGTCGGGGTCGGCGTCGGCGAAGCTCGTCGCTCCCACCGGCGGCAAGCTCTCCCACACGCCGCGCAGCGCGATGGGCGAGCCCGGAACCGCGCGCCCGGTGCGAGTATTCTGGAACATCAGGCTGCTCAGCAGGTTGACGTCGAGGAAGGTGACCTGCGAGACGTGGCGCGCGTCTTCGTCGTCGACGATCTGGGTCGCGCCGTTGGCTTCGTCGAGGCGCGACTTGAACATGCCGATCGTCGAGCGCGGGTAAACCGCGACGGGCCACAGCTCGTCTTGGGCGCCCGCCAACAGCGGCGTCCGCTCGCCGGTGGTCGTGTTCACGATCGCCAGGTCGAAATTGCCGCTGAACTGATCGAGCGCCACCACGTTGGCGGCGTAGCTGACCAGGATGTGGCCGCTCGGCAGCGGGGACGGGTTGCGGTAGGCGCCCTGGGTGCCAGCGAGCCGCCCCGTCGCGGCCTCGTCCAAGATCCTGAGCGAGCGCTGGTAGAAGCTCGGGTTCGGGTAGCCGATGGCCTCGGGGTTCTGCAGGTAATCGGCGGGATCTTCGCTGCGCTGGTCGACGCCGAGGCTGCGGTTGACGAGCGCCAGCGCACCGGCGCCGTGGGCCGCGCCCTTCTCGCTCACGATCGCGACCAGGTTCTTGTCAGAGAGCTCGACCACGTCGGTGTACTGGTTGAAGCCGATGCTGCTGCGCTGACCGAAGAGCGGGTGATAGTCGCCGCCGTCGAGGTTCATGCGCCGCCCCGCGAGCTGGTAGAAGCCGGGCTGGCGCTTCTCGGTGGTCATGATCAAGCGCCCGTCGCGCATGAAGCTCGGTGACAGCTCCTGATTGAGCAAGAACGTGAGCTGGCGAATCTTGCCCCCCTCGAGCACGTACAGGTTCGAGTTCAGCTTCGACGGATCGGCGGGAGCGCGCTGGGGTCCGGAGTAGCCGATGAAGCTCCGAACGCTCGTGACGTTGCCGCGAGTGGACGCGAACACCATGCGGCCGTCGGGCGCGAAGGTGGGGTCGAAGTTGTGCACCAGCTCGCCGTTGGTGGGGACGCTGTCGCCATCGTCGTCAACCGCCGCCACCGCGATGGTGGGCTCGAGCGTGCAAGTACCTCCCTCGATCACGTAGACGCCGAGCGGCTCGCTCTCGGTCTTGCGCGCCGAGAAGGCGATCTTGCTGGCGTCCCACGAGACGGCGGGGCGCCGAACGTCGCTCGTGGAAGGCAAGCCGCACAGCGCTCCGAGGTTCTCTTCGGCGCCCAGCGTGAGCCCCCCCGCGGCGTCCTCGCTGGCGGCGACCCGGATCAGCTCCGCGCCGCCGGCGAACGTGGCGTAGTCTTGCGGCGTGTCCGGTAGCGGCGCGGGGGGCCGGCGCACGTAGACGAGGGCGCTGAGCCCGCTTTGCGGGAGACGGGCCGCGCGCTCCATCGCGATCCAGGTCGTTATCACGCAATACTCGCTCTGCTCATCGAGCGGGCCGTTGGCGGAGGCCTCCGGATCGCACGTCTCCGGGTGCTCCGCGAGCAGCGCGCCGCCTCGATGCAAGATGCCGGGCCCGTCCGGAGCCGGGATCAAGTTCTTGCGGATCAAGCGGCTCGCTTCCGGGCTCTGTGAGTCGAGCGCGAGCTGCTCGAGGGTGAGCGCGTAGTTCTTGCGGGTAGCGGGCAAGCCGAAGTGGCCGCCGCTGCCGCCGCGCAGGCGGTAGTCGTGGAACATGGCCGAGGAGTGACAGCCGAGCATCATGCAGCCGCGCCGCACCAGCATCGGCTGCACGCGGTCCGTGAAGAACTCGAAGCCGGGGCTCGTGTCCACGCCGCTGGGGCCGCCCTTCTCGGTCGCCCACTCGAGCAGCGCCTGATAGCCGCTGTCGCTGGTGCCGGCGAAGATGACGCCGCCTTCGTGGTAGGTGCCGCCCACCGACGGCGACAGCGGGCGCCGCACGATCTCGCTGAGCGGCGGATCTTGGGAGACGTAATCTTGCGCGGCGAAGTAGTTCCAGCGCACCTCCTCGGGAGAGTCACCGCAGGTCAGGTGCAGCGAGTTGGAGGGGGAGCCGTGGCAGTTCCCGGCGGCGCAGCTCTTGCCGAGCACCGGGTTCACCTTCGACTCGAAGGTCTCGAAATCGGCAGCGCTGGGCTCGACCGCGGGATCGAACTGCTCGTCGCTGCCAATCGTCGAAGAGCAGGGCGTCTGCTCGTATTGCTTGTCGATCTGGTGCGCGTTGTTCGGAGCCGCGCCGTTCTCCATCCAGGCTTGAAGCTGGGTGAAGGCGGTAGAGGTGATGTCGATCAGCGAGCCACCGACGTGGGCGATGTTCGAGTCGATGATCAGCGGCTCGGGGCTCTTCCAGTTGCTGAGCGCCAGCCTGAAGGGCGGCACCGCCTTGACCAGCATGCCCGGCATGCCGTAAGGCCCGTAGTTCACCAGCAGATCTCGGCGACGAATGAGGTCGTCGTAGCTCTCGAGGCTCAGGTTCCCGAGGGCGTTGCCCTTGTCGTCGGCGCGCACGTGACAGCCCGCCTTGGCCGGCCCCTCCGCGCAAGACTGCTCGAGGATCGGCCCGATGCGCCGCTGGTAGAAGTTGGTCTGCGCCGTCCGCTCTTGGCGCTGACAGCTCACGAGCGCCAAGAGCCCGAACGCCGACCCCACGACCGCCAAACGCCAGGAGAGCGAGAGCATGTCCTGCTCATGCTACCACGCGCGAGCGCGGGTAGCGGGCAGCCTGTTTTGCGGATCAGAGGCGGAGCAAGCGACTCGCTACGGCCGCGGCGCTCTGCACCGATGGGTCGCTGTCGCGGCGCGCGTCCAAGATCGCGTCGCGCGCCTCGGGGTCGCCGATCTGGCCCAGCGCCCAAACGGCCGCGGCGCGCACGCTCGGGTCCGACTCTTCGTCGGGCGAAGCGAGCGCGATCAGGCCGACGACGGCGTCGGCGGCCTTCATCACCCCCAGCGTTTCGGCGGCGCGCCGGCGCACCAGCGCCGACGAGTCACTCACGAGCGCCACGACCGCCTCGACGTCGGTGTAGGAGTTGATGCGCGTCGCGGCGTGGAGGGCCGCGAGCCGCACCTCCTCGGCGCCGTCACCCAGCGCCAAGGTGAGCTCGCCGTCTTGCCCGCTCGAGTTCAGGCGCTCCAGGCCTCGCACGGCCGCGAGCCGCACCATCGCCGAGCTGTCTTTGGCCAGCGCCTGCGACAGCGCGGCCACGCCCCCGACGGTCAGAAACTCGCCGAGCGCGTTGGCGGCGTACGCGCGCCGCGACTCCGACTCGTCGCTCTTCAACGTCTCGAGCGTCTGCTGATAAACCTGACCCGGCCCGAACACCCCGAAGATGCGGCGGCGCAGCCACCACGCGCTGATCTCGCGGGTCTTGGCGTTGCTGTTGTAGAGCAGCTTGGCCACGTCCGGCACGCACGCCAAGCACTCGAGCTTTTCACCGTGCTCGAGCACCTTCCAGATGCGAGTGGGCGGCACGTTGGGGGCGATGAGCCCGCGTATTTGCTCGGGCGAGCTGACCGCTTCCAGCGAGCGAGGGTCGAGCTGCTTGTAAACCTCGGCTCGGCCGCGCGTGACGTTGGGCTCTGCGCTCGCGCCCGCAGCGAGCAGCAACAGAGCGAGCGCGACCTGGGACTTGACGAAGGTAGAGATTTCGAAGGTCATGGGTCTTGCTCCTCGGCTCTCAGTACTGCTTCCCCGCCACCGGGTCGTTGTTGAACGGCACGAACCCCGTATTTTGCCGCGCGAAGTATTGACCGCCCATGTCGAAGGCGCGGATGAGCATGCGCACCTCCTCGCGGGTCAGACCGGCGAGCTGGGCGTGGTCGGTGCGGGTGCCGCCGGCGATCTCGCCGTTGACGAACGCCTCACCCAGCGGCCAGGCGTAGACCTCGGGCCGCTGCTCGGAGGTGATGTTCAGCTTCTCGATCAGCGCGCTGTGACGCGCGTCGCTCGGCACGCCCCACTTCGGCGGCACGGTGCCCGTCACCATCGCGCCCATCCCCATCTCCATGTCGAGCGCCGCGGGATAGAAGATCGACACGTACGAAGCTGGCCATGCGTGAGTCTGGCGATCGTACGTCACGGTGATGGGGCGGCTCGACAGATCGAGCCGCGGAATCTCGTAGCTGTACTCATCGCCCGTGGTCTCGTTCATGGCCGCGACGGTGTAGAACTCTTGCGGGCCGTCGCCGTTCTTTTCCTCGTTGTGGCAGCTCACGCATTTCGCGTCGAGCAGGGCCTGAATCTGGTTCGGGTTGGCTGAGTCGTTCGCGCCCGACCAGGGGTACTCGGTACGCTCGAGCACCGGGATCATGAAGTCCTCCGCGCCGCGCCCGCTCGCGTTCGTCAGCGACTGACCGCTACCGAGGCTGGGCTGAGTGCGGTCTTCATGGCAGCCGCCGCACACGCGATCCTCGCCGGGCATGCCCTGGATCCACGTGGTTTCGTTGCGGATCGCGAGGTCGAACTCGTCGACCGCCTGCAAGTGCATCGGGATGTAGGGTGGAACCTCGGCCAGCCACGAGCCGTCGGCTTCGACCTTGGCCTCCCCGATCAGCGCCGCGCCCTCCGCCATCGTCAGGCCGAACATCGTGGCGCCGGTGGCGGCTTCGCTCGAGAAGCCTTCGATGATGCGCACTTTGACGGTGTGCTTGAGCGCTTCGTCGAGCGGCGTGCCGTCTTCGAACTGCGCTCCGCCGACGGTGTTACCGTGGCGCTTGTAGAGCGACGTTTGGCGCACGTCGATCGAGCCGAACAGCGCGGGCTCGCTCGCGTCGGCGGTGTTCTGCCGCGACGTGATGGGCTGGGGCGTGGGGCGCGCCACCACCGGCTTCGCGTAGAGCTCCCACGTGTCTTCGTGGTTCACGACCAGCTCGTTGGCGCGTGACTTGGTGTTGTAGATGTAGACGCCGTAGTCGGGCGGCGTGAGCGCAAGCTCGTTGAGCTCGTTCACGACGCCGTCCGCCCAGGTGACCAGCAGCCGGCCGTCGGGCAAGACGGCGGGCGAGCGGTAGCGGCCGACCGGCGAGGCTTCTTCACCCATGGGCACGTGGGGTGTGAGCGACTCGAAGGCCTCCTCGGAGCTCTTCTCCATGTCGAGCTTCTCGAGGTCTTCGGTGAAGCGAGCGTCCAGCTTCACGAGCGACCCGGCCTGAATGGTGTTTTCGCGGTTGGTGACGATGCCGTAAAAAACGTAGGGCGTTTGGCTCTCGGTGAACTGCACCAGGGAGTTGCCCGGCTTGCCGAACTGCCCGCTGACCCCGATCATTTGCGTGCAGTCGGGGTTCATCGCCATCAGCTTCACGTCGTTGACGTTCTCGAGGTGCTCCCAACGCGAGAAGCCGATGCGCCCGTCCGCCATCGAGAACAACGTCACCGTGTGCGAGAGGTTCTGCGAGCAGAGCTTGCGATCGGCGTCGCCACCGATCAGCGTGATGCTGGCGAGCTGCGTCACGACGCGCGCGTGGTTGTACTCGTCCGCGCGCGTGCCCATGTCGGTGTAGGCCTGGTTGGTCGTGAACACGATGCGATCGCCGGCGGCCCAGATCGCCTGCTGATCGTCGTAAGGCTGGAACGTGAGCTGGGTGATCGGGAACTTGCCGTCATCGCCGCGGGTCAGCCCGGCCCAGTACACGTGGTAGTAATCCGACGCGTCCTTCTTCATCGTGAACAGGACCTTCGTCGCGTCGAACGACAGGTCGATGCTCGACACGTCCGCCGTCTTGTAATCCTCGATGATGTTCTCGATCTTGCCCGACCGCAGATCCAGCACCTCGAGGCGGCCGCCCGGCACGTAGCGCCCGTAGTCCATGACCTGCCCCATGCCGCCCGCGACGTCGATGAGGCTTACCCGGTTGCCCTCGACCACCGTGTGCTGCCTCACCGCGTAGACGATCTTGCCGACGTCACCGGGCTTCTGTCCTTCTTCCGTGGAGCCAGAGCAGCCTGAAAGGACCGCCAGCGCGCCGAGCAGCGCGGTGGTTCCGAGCGAGAACGGGGAAGGAGTGTGTCGGGCCATCGGATTCTCCTGGAGGCGGGGTCGATCCCGCCGTGGCGAGAACAGGTCGCAGCGGGCGACTGCGTGCAGGAAATGAGAGCACGATCTGAGCCAACAAATAAACTCAATGATTTCAGTCAATTGTGTGGCGAGTTTCGAGGCTTCCCGCCCCCAAACGCGGGGCTGGTCGGGTCCGAGGCCCCCAGTCGCAGCGCTCGCGCCTTCCCACGCGGCGATTGGTCATCGCCAAGCCGACCAGTTTGAGGCAAACCGAGCCGCGATGCTCAAGTTCGATAGTAGTGGCCTGATCCCGGCCATCGCGCAGGACCACCTGACCGGACAGGTGCGGATGGTCGCCTACATGAATCAAGAGGCCCTCGACCGCACACTCAGCAGCGGAACGGCCACGTTTTACAGTCGTTCGCGCCAAGGGCTCTGGGTCAAGGGCGAGACGAGCGGCAACGTGCTGCAGGTGCTGTCCGTCGTCGCCGACTGCGACGCCGACACGCTCCTGCTGAGCGTCGTACCGGCCGGACCATCGTGCCACACGGGTCGCCCCAGCTGCTTCTTCCGTCAGGTCAGCGCGGACGGCAGCTTGGTGGAGCGCGCCAGCGACGCGGCGCCCTTCCTGACGGAGCTGGGTGAGCTGCTCGAGTCTCGCAAGAGCTCCACGGCCGAGAAGAGCTACACGAAGTCGCTGCTGACGGGCGGCCCCGACAAGATCGGCGCGAAGCTCCGCGAAGAGGCGGGCGAGCTCGCTGACGCCCTCAAGGACGAGACCGACGAGCGTGTGCTGTCCGAGGCGGCCGACTTGCTCTACCACGCGATGGTGGGCCTCACGCAACGCGGCCTGACACTTAGACAAGTTATCGAAGTGCTCGCGAAGCGCACCCACCAGAGCGGACACGCCGAAAAAGCCAGTCGCTGAGCCGAGCGCGCTCGGACGCCACACAGCCTTTGACCCTCGACGGAGCGCCCGATATCGTGGCGACTCTCGCCGTAATTTCAAGGACCTGGATGGCTATCAAGGTACTCGTCTTCGAGAGTGATCCCTCGTTCGCGGAAACCGTTCGCGCGGGGCTGGTGAAGCACGGTTGTGAGGTCTCGGTCGTGGACGACGCCAACGCGGGTCTGGCCGCTGCCAGCCGCGACAAGCCCGACTTGATCCTGCTCGCGATCGAGCTGCCGCGCATGAACGGCTTCTCGGTGTGCAACAAGCTCAAGCGCGACCCAGCGCTGAAGGACGTGCCGCTCATCATCATGAGCTCGGAGTCGACGGAAGAGACGTTCGAGCAGCATCGCCGGCTACGGACGCGGGCCGAGGACTACCTGCACAAGCCGATCTCGTTCGAGGACTTGCTGAAGCGCTGCCAGGCCTACGTCTCGTTCGCCCCCGTCGGGGAGGCGGCGGGCGACCCGGCGCTCGGCGACGACGCGATCGTGCTCGAGGACGACATCGAGATAGAAGACGCCGAGGTCGAAGAGGCGCCGCCCGCGCCCGCCGTCGAGACGGACGACGACGACGACGCGCAGATTTCGACGCGCGAGAGCATGGTCGACGCGGACGTCAACGACTTCGCCGAGCAAGCCTTCGGCGCGCTGATCGACGAGCCTCAGGTCGCGCCGGCGTCGCTTGCCCCAGCAGAGTCGGGTGACGCCTCGCCGGAAGCGGACGACGACATCGCGCTCGACGACGCCGAGATTGCCACGGAGGAGGCGGAGGTAGCGATCGCGGAAGCTTCGATCGCCCCGTCACCGCTTTCGGATGCGCCAGGGTCGGCCTCCGTTGCGCCATCGCAGGCGCCCGACGCCGAGGTTTCAGGCTCGGTCAGCCCGCCTTCGGCAGCGCCTGCGCCTTCAGAAGCGCCCATCCCTTCGGAAATTCCCGCGGCTTCGGAAGCGTCCACGCCTGCTGCGGCGGCGCCCTCCATGCCCCCCCTCTCGCTCGGCGCGATCGAGATCGAAGAGGCCCACGAGGCAGAGGCCCACGAGATCGAAGAGGCCCACGAGATCGAAATGACCGACGTCGAGGTCGATAGCTCGGCCGAAAGCGACGTCGCGGTGCCCTCGGCGCCGCCGCCGCCGGAGCTGCCGTTGCCGCCCGTCGCGGTCCCGTCCTCGGCCCCGCCCGCGCCTGGCCCCGCTCGGCTCGCGTCGCTGCGCCCCTCGTCTTTGCCGCCGCGCGCGGCCGAGCGCGGTGACGTCGGCAAGTATCGCGAAGAGCTCGAGAAGTCGCGCGCGCGGGTGAAGGAGCTCGAAGACGAGACGCGGCGCGCCAAAGATCGCGCAGACGAAGCCGAAGAGATCGCGCGGCGAGGCGCGGGCAAAGACGTCGAGGTGCAGCGCCTGCAGCGTGAGCTCGACGACGTGAAGGCCAAGCTCGCCTCCAGCGGCAAAGGCGCGGGCTCCGCGCGAGAGTTCCTGGATCTGCGCGAACAGCTGAACAAGAAGGACAAGGAGATCCTCGACTACAAGGATCAGCTGTCGCACAAGGAGAAGGAGCTACTCAGCCTGCGCGACGGCGTGATCGGGCTGGAGCGAGAGAAGGCCGATCTTTCGGATCGCATCGCGGAGCTCGAGAAGCTGACCGGCGACCTCACGCGCGCCGCCGACGCCGCCAAGAGCGACAAAGAGCAAGCCGTCAAGCGCGCGGACGACTTCAAGCGCAAGTCCGAGAAGACCAAGGTCGACCTGGACGCGCGCATCGCCGAAATCGGGGAGCTGACGAGCTCGTACCAGGCCGCGCTCGCCGAAAAGGACGAGGAGCGCGCGGTGCTCGTCGCCGAGCATCAGCAGGCTCTGCAAGAAGCGGAGCGCGCCAAGGAGCAAGCGCTGGCCGCCGCCGCCGCCGCCGCCGAGGTCGCGAGCGAAGCGGCGCGTCGCAAGGCGAAGAGCGAAGCCGAGGCCGAGCACGAGCAAGCGCTCGGTCAGCTGCGCGCCGAGCACGAGCAGGCGCTCGGCCAGCTACGCGCCGAGCACGAGCAGGCCAAGGCCGACGCGGTGAGCGCGCGCGAAGCCGAGCTCAAGCGCGAGCACGACGCGAAGCTGGCCGCGCTGCACCGCGCGGGCGAGGACGCGCTCGGTAAGCTGCGCGCCGAGCACGAGCAGGCCATCGCCGAGGAGCGCGCCGCTTCGGCCAAGCTGCTGGCTGAGCGCGAAGCGGAGATGATCGCCGAGCACGAGGCGGCGCAGGCCAAGGAAGCGGCGGACCACTCGGCGGCGCTGATGGCGCTCGTCGATCAGAAGCAAGCCTCCGAGGCGGCGCGCGACGCGCGCATCGCGGCCATCGAAGCCGACGTGGTGGCGCGCACCGCCGAGCGTGACGACGCGCAGCGCAGCATCGCGCAGCTGAACGAGCGCAACGAGCTGCTGTCGGCCGAGCTACGTGAACGAACCAACGAGCGCGACTCCAAGGCCCTGACGCTGGAGGAGCGCGACGCCCGCGTCACCCAGCTCGAAGCCGAGTTGGCGGAGCGCACCCAGCAGCGCGATCAGGAGAAAGACACCGTCGAGGCGCGCGAAACGAAGATCGTGCAGCTCGAGGCGGCGCTGGCCGCGGCCAACGCCGACGCGGCCGAGGTCAAGGCCGAGCTCTCGGCTGCAGTCCAGAAGCTCTCGCGAGCCAGCGGCAAATGGGGCGAAGACAAGGCTTCGCTCGAGCGAGCCAAAGACGCGCTCGCCGCCGCCTTGGCGCAGATCGAAGAGGCGGAGAACCGCTCGTTCGACTGATGCGACCGGCCCCGTCCGAGCCGGCCTTCAGGGCGGGAGCAGCGGGGGCAGAGCGCCGGCGGTGGTGAACTCCTGCCAGCGCCCGTCGAGCAGCCGCTCGTGCGGGAGAAAGCGGGCTTTGTACCGCATGTGCACGGACTCGGCGATGTACAAGCCGAGGTACAAGTAACGCAGACCCCAGGCGCGGCACAGCTCCAGCTGCTTCAAGATGGAGTAGGTGCCGAGGCCTAGCCGCTCGTAGCTAGGATCGTAGTAGCAGTACACGGCCGACAGCGCTTCGCTGCTGCGGTCGACGATGGCGACGCCGACCAACTCGCTCTCCAGGCGGTAGCGCACCTCGACGGTGTCACAGCAGGTCATCGCGAGGAACTCACGGTAGCTTCGGACGTCGACCTCCCCCTGCCCCGCCGAGAGCCCGCGCAGCGCCTTGTGCTTGTTGTAGAGCGCCACGCGCTCTTGATCGGCCATCGGCTCGCCCAGCTCGACCGTGAGTAGCTCGTCACCGCGAGCGAGCGTGCGTCGCTGCGAGCGGTTCGGCTTGAATCGCTGCACGTCGAGGCGTATCGGTTCGCACGCCACGCAGCCGGGGCAAGCGGGTCGATACAAGAACAGCCCTTGCCGGCGATCGCCACGCGAGAGCCGCACTTCCAGCTCCGCGCGCTCGAGACCGCGCGCCGGGATGCGCAGCGGCAGCCGCGACAAGCGGTCCTCGAGGTACGGACAGGGCTGCAGCTCATCGTGCACCACGAGCTCCGGCGGTTGATCCAAGATCAGCCGCCCCGCGGGCACGACGCGCTGACCGCTCACGCGGGATCCTCGTGCAGCTGAAACGCGTCGGGCAACAGCGCGGCGAAGCGACGACGAAGCGCCCCCCGCGGCCCCGCCACCAGCACGGGCGCGTCTTTGCAGAACTCGGCGATGACCTGTCGGCACACGCCGCACGGCATGGCCAGGGGCTCGCCGTGCGCGTACACGCACACGCCGGTGATGCGCCGCTCACCCGCCGACACCAGCGCGAAGATCGCGGAGCGCTCGGCGCACATCGTGGCCCCGTAGCTGGCGTTCTCGACGTTGCAGCCCGAAAAAACCCGCCCGCTGCCGCTGACGATGGCGGCGCCCACCGCGTACCCCGAATAGCGGCAGTAGGCTCGCTCGGAAGCAGAGCGAGCGCTCTCGACGAGCGTGCGCTCTTCGGGGGTGAGCTCGCTCAGAGCCAGCAGCGGCTCGCTCACGCCGCGCCTCCCGCCAAGGCGACCCAGCCCTTGAACAAGCGGATGAAGTCGCCTTTGACGCGGGCCGCCGTGGCTTCCACTTCCTGATGACTGAGCGGCTCGCGCGAGCGACCGGCGGCCAGGTTCGTGATGCAGCTGACCGCGCCGACGCGCACGCCGAGCTGCCGCAGCGCGATCACCTCCGGAACGGTGCTCATCCCCACCGCGTCGGCGCCGAGCCTCTCGAGCATGCGGATCTCGGCCGGCGTCTCGTAGCTCGGCCCGAGCAGCGCCGCGTACACGCCGCGCTCGAGCGTCACGTGCGCGTCGCGAGCCGCTCGCTCGCACAGCTGCCCGAGCTCGACGTCGTAGGCCTGGCTCATGTCGGGGAAACGCGGGCCGCGGGTCGAGGGGCCGCGCAGCGGGCTATCGCCGAGCAGGTTCAGGTGATCTTCGATGCGCATCAGGCTGCCGGCGTGCAGCCGCGCCGCGATGCCGCCCGCCGCGTTGCTGAGCAGCACCGCCCGGCAGCCGAGCTGGGCCAGCAGCCGTACTCCGAAGACCACGCGCGAGAGCGGATGCCCTTCGTAGGCGTGAACGCGGCCTTGCATGCACGCGACGGAGACGCCCGCGAGGCGCCCCAGGCACAGGTTGCCGGCGTGGCCAGCGACGCTGGACACAGGCTGGTGCGGAATGGTGGCGTAGGGTACGCGCACGGCGTCTTCCAGCTCATCGGCGAGGGCGCCGAGCCCCGACCCGAGCACCAAGCCGATGGCCGGCGGAGAACCGCCTCGCTGCTGAACGAATGTCGCCGCCTCGCTGAGCTTGCCTTGTTCGCCGTCGTCCATGCCTGCCGCTTGGCCCGGGCCTGCCAGCGGCCCATCAGGCTCAGTTTGGCAGATTTGCAGCTCGTACGCAGCGGCGCCGGCGCCGCGGGGCCGGTCGTGGGTCCCAAGAGCTGCCTCGCTCCAAGACGTCGCCGAAGAGCCCGCTCGAAAGGAGCCGTGACGCGGGCCGAATCTGGCTTGTGTCCGCCACAAAGCGGGCTATGGTCCGCGTCCCTTTCTCGGCCCCGCCGTCGGGGCCCCTCGCTCAAGAACCCAATGGCCAGCAAGTTCGCCCAGTTCCTCTCCGACAACAAGATTGACCCGCGCCGCGTCGCCGTTGCCTCGCGCGAGATCGAACGGCTGCGTCCGGAAGATCGCGCCAAGCGTCTCGCGCGCAGCAAGGCCAAGAAGAGCGAGTCGAAGCCGGCCGAAGGCGCTGAAAAGCCCAGCAAGCCGCGCTCCGGCCGCCCGGCTACCGGCCGCCTGCTCGACGCCGCGAACGCTGGCAAGGCCATCTCCGGCCCCTCGAAGTCGCGCCTGCTCCGCGCCGTCAACCGCGTCCTCGAGCAGAAGAAGAAGTCCGCCACGGACCTCAAGTCGCTTTTCTGAGCTGCGGCCTGAAAAGGTCGCGGGGGCGCTGCACCAAAGCTCTGGTTGGCTGCAGCGCTCTCACTCGTTCCACTCTGGCTGATGCCGTACGCCGCGCCCGTAGCTGAGAGGGCTTTCGCCCCCAAGCGCGAGCCAGCGCGACGAGACGCTGATAAAATCGCCGGCGTGGAAACCCTGAGCCTCGTCGAGCGCTGCCAGCGTGGCGATGCGGAGGCTTTCCGGCTCCTCTTCGTCGCGCACCGACAAGACGTCGCGCGCCTCGCGCAGCGCATGCTCGGGCGCGCTACCGAGCTCGAGGACATCGTGCAGGAAGTCTTCTTGCAGGTGCACCGCAGCATCCGTGACTTTCGCCACGGCGCGCGCTTCTCGACTTGGCTGTATCGCGTCACCGTCAACGTCGTGCTGATGCACCGGCGCGCGGCCAAGAGCCGCCCCGTGTTCGCGGAAGCTCCCGAGCACCTGGCGGCCGTGGATCACCGTGCGTTCGCGGACGAGCAGCTCGAGCGCCAGCGCCGCGTGCAGGCCTTCCATCGCCTGCTCGATCGCTTGAGCGAAAAGAAGCGCGTCGTGTTCGTGCTGCACGAGCTGGAGGGCCTCTCTCCCGGAGAAATCGCGAAGATCGTCGGCTCACCGGTGTTGACGGTGCGCACGCGCTTGTTCTACGCGCGCCGCGAGCTGCTCGCGTTGCTCGGCGACGAACCGGCGCTGGCCAACCTCACCGTCGAGCTGGGAGCCGAGCTCGGCAGCCACCCGCCAGCGCCCGCCAGCGCGAGCCCCGCGAAGGAACCCGCGTGAGCGGCGAAGACCTTCGGGAGCGAGCGCTGCGGCAGGCGGTGCGGGAGGCGCGCGCCGAACGCCCCGCCGAGGTCGACTGGAGCGACGTCGAGCAGCGCCTGGTTCAGCACGCAGAGCGAAGCGCACCGGCCAAGCCGCGCTCGCGCTACCCGCTCGCTTGGGGCGGGCTGGCAGTGGCAGCGGCGGCCTCGCTGTGGCTGATCGGTGAACGGTCAGGTGGAGCGGTAGCCCACGCGCCCCCGCGCATCATCGAAGCCACGCAGCCGCTACGCCGCAACGGCGAGCAGCTGGCCTTCGGCAGCCGCGTGAGCGCGGAGGACCGCGAGGTATCGGTTGAGCACGCCGCGCGCGCCACCTGGACGCTATCCGCGCACAGCAGCGCCACCTTGACCGAGCGCGGCGAGCGCATCGGCGTTCGGCTCGAGCGCGGCAGCGTGCTGTCCGAGGTCGCTCCGAGCTCGAAGCCCGAGACGTTCGTGGTCGAGGCCGCGGGAACGCGCGTCGCGGTGCACGGAACCGTGTTCCGCGTCACCATCGATGGCGATCGCGTGATCGTCCTCGTGCGCGAGGGCACGGTCGCGGTAGGCCCGCGCGGCAGCGTTCCCGCCTTCTTCCTGAAAGCGCCCGCCCACGGTGACTTCGCCGCCGACGGGCGTAGCGGCAACATCGACGGCAGACCGCTCGGCGACACCCGAGAGCGGCGCGCGGAGCCGCTCAAGCTCGCCTCCGCGCGACCTTCGGCGACGCCGCCTCTGCCCAGCGCCTCGCCGCCCGTCGCCGACGCCGAGGTGCCGCTCGAGCCCTCCATCAGCGAGATCGAGACGGGCGTAGCGCGCATCGTCGACGTGGCTGCTGAGTGCTTCAGCCGCAACACCAAGAGCGCGGAGGGCGTGCAGATCACGGTGCGAACCGCGCTGAGCCTGAAGGTGGAAGCTTCGGGCTCGGTCACGGACGTGGATTTTCAGCCGCCGCTGTCGCCCGACGCCGAGAGCTGCGCCGCGAGCGAAATCGCTCACATCACGTTCGCTCCGTCGCAGCAGGGGGCGCAGGTGACGCGCATGCTCGAGCTCAAGCGCTGACGCGCGGCCCGCGCGCCGAGCCGTTACCGATCACGCCGCAGCACCACCGCGCGCCCCTGACCGAGCATCCAGCGAATGCTGTGATCGCTGTCGAGCTTGAACAGCGCCGTCGACGTCTTGCCATCTTTGGCCGTGAACGCGAGGCGCACATCGGACTCGTGGACGCTGCCGACCTTGTAACGCCCAGTGCGCGCTTCTTCGGCCGGCACCGCGACGGTCACGTTCGAGCCCGCGAACTCGAAGCTCAGCCCGCGCACCCAGCCCGTGGCTGCCGCCAGCTGCGAGTCGTGAAAGTTTTCGACCGCTTCACCGAGCCAGCGCCCCTCCAGCGAACGCTGCACAGGGTGACCACAACCTGTTGAAATGATTAGGATTGGCGCCAGAGCGAGGAGGCCGAGTCCGCGCGGAGCTTTCATGTACCGAATGGTACGACACATACCCACACGACGGTCTAGTTTCTGACGCGAGTCTGGGCGGCCGACAGGCCAGCTGGCCGTGCCCGACGCCTCACCGGCAGCAGCGCACGCCCAAGCTGTAGTCGGAGTAGGCAGGCGGGTGCACCGTGATGCGGGCGTCGCAGCCCTCGCGGGTGGCGCGGGAGTAAAAGCCGCCTTGGAACGCTCCCCGTTCGTCGTCGATCCATTCATCGAGGTTGCCGACCATGTCGTAGACGGCGTCGCGACCCCAATCGCTGCGGCACGAGTCGGTCGCTCCCGTCTTGCGTAGCAGCGGGCCATCGGCGGCCTCCACCTGGTTGAGCCGCGGGTCGAGGTGGTTCTTCGAGGCGTCGCCGTACAGCACGACGGCGGGGTGCGCGTCGCGGAACACGTTGCACTTGCCGGCGACGTAGCGGTCACCGTACGGGAATTTGGTGGCCGCTTGGCCTTTGCACGCCGTCACCCACTCCTCGGGGCGGCACAGGCGCTTGCCCGCGTTCTCACACACCTGCCGCGCGAACAGTCCGCTCAAGTAGCCCTGAGGCACGACGCCCGCCTGCGAGCGAGCTTGGGGCTCGAAGGCTTCGTCGATCGAGTACTCGGGCGGCAGCGGCAGCGGCATCGCGGCGCGGGGGCCGCGCGGACGCTTGCCCCGAAACACGCTCAGCGTGTGCACGAGCGCGTCGCGCGACGGCGGAAAATAGGGCGAAAGCGGTCGTTCATGTCGATCGACCAACGAGGCCTCGAAGCGGTCGATGCAAAACTGTCCGCGGATCGAGACCATCTCCGGTGGACAGCCGCTGCTCACCAGCGGCGGCGCGCCCGGTAGCAGCTGAGGCAACGGCTCGAGGTTGCCTTGGTTCTGAACGAAGTCGCCGCCGTCGGGCAGGTAGAGCTGCCGCGGCGCAGGCGCAGGCGCGACGGGCGGCGTCGCGGTCGTCTCGACGGAGCGCGACTCGCTCTCGCGCTCCTTGTTCTTGTTCGAGCAAGCGCAGCTCAGCGCCAGCCACGCAGCAGCGAGGGCCTGGCGCCGCCGAACGATCACTTGCCGCGGTAGACGATCAGCCCGTGCGACAAGTCATAAGGGGAGACCGCGACGCGGACGCGATCTCCAGGCAGCACGCGGATGTGATGACGGCGCATGCGACCGGACAGCTGAGCACGTACGATCGCTCCGCCTTGGTCGACGCGAATGTTGTACTGGCCGCCACCCAGTGCGTCCTGAATGACGCCTTCCATTTCCAGCAGATCGCCCTTGCTCATCTTATGACTTGTTCACCCGACGTGAATTTTTGGAGGGCGGAAGCTGACACAAACCCGTAGGTGTTGCAACTTCCGCCAAATTAGCGGGGTTTTGAGGTAGGTTCCGCGGGTGTTTCCGGCCACCTTTTTCGATTTCAACGGCGTCCTCGTCAACGACGAGGCCGTCCACTTCGAGACCTTCCGGGTGGTGCTGGCCGATCTCGGCGTCAGCCTGAGCGAGCACGACTACCTGCATCGCTACCTCGGTTTCGACGACGCCGGGGCCTTCCGCGCCATCTTGGAAGATGCGGGGCAGCGCCCGAGCCCTGAGCAAATCGCAGCGCTCATCGAGGCCAAGCGCCCCTTATACATGCAGCGAGCGCGCGCCGCCCTGCCGACCTTCGCGGGCGCCGCGGAGCTCGTCCGCCGCCGCGCCGCCGCGGGGCCCGCGCTCGTGGTCTCGGGCGCGCTGCGCGACGAGATCGAGCTCGGGCTCGAGGTGCTGGGCGTGCGAGACGCCATCCAGCACATCGTCTCCGCGGAAGACACCCGCGCGTGCAAGCCCGACCCCGAAGGCTACGTGCTGGGCGTTCGTTGGCTGAGCGAGCGCGGCCAAGAAGACATCGCCCGTCGCGGCCTCGTGATTGAGGACTCGTTGGCGGGAGTGGAAGCGGCCAAGGCGGCAGGGCTGCCGTGCGTCGGCGTCGCCCACACTTACTCCGAAGCGGAGCTACTCGGCGCCGGCGCCGACGCGGCCGTGAAGTCGCTGAGCGGCATCGACGACGCGCTGCTGACTCCCCTGTTCCGCAAGCTCTATGGCTAGGCCCTACTCCGCCATCTTGGCTGCGGTAGGGTTGCTGGCGACGCCCGCGGCGCGCGCGGAGCCGGCAAGACCGGCTGCGGAGGCGCCGCCGCCGCTCACGAGCGACCAGGCATTTCGCGGCTCGCTGACGCTCCCGTTCGAGCGAGCGGAGCTCGGAGAGGCGGCGATCCGCGGCGTCACGATCGGGCCCATCGAGAGCGCGCTGCACCCGGAGCGGGGTTACGGCAGCGCCGCGTTCGAGCGCGGCCTCGACGAGGCCGTGCGGCTCGGGGCGACCTGGATCAGCCTCACTCCCTTCGGTCGGGCTTGGGACCTCGAGGCGACGGGCGTCGACCCGAGCTTCGAGCTGCCGCTGCTCGAGAATCAACGCGGCCTGCGCCGCGCCGTGAAGCAAGCGCACGCGCGCGGCCTGCGCGTGCTGCTCGTGCCACATCTGTGGGTGGAGAGCGGCGGCTGGCGCGCAGAGATCGATCCCGCGACGCCGGAGGGCTGGCGCAGCTTCGCGGCGGGCTATCGAGCTTACTTGCTCACCTGGGCGCGCTTCGCGCAGAAGGAACGCGTCGACATGCTCGCGGTGGGAGTCGAGCTCAGGAGCTGGGTGACCACCACCCACGCGCCGACGTTCGTCCCCCTCGTGCGCGACGTGCGCGCGATCTATTCAGGGCTCCTCACCTACGCCGCGAACTGGGACGACGCGGACCACACCGTGATTTGGGGCGAGCTCGACGTCATCGGCATCAACGCTTTCTATCCGCTCGCCGAGCGCGCCGGCGCGAGCGACGCCGAGCTCGAGCGCGGAGGCGCGGAGGTCGCGAAGAAGGTCCACGCCTTGGCGCAGATGTGGCAGCGCCCGGTGATCTTCAACGAGTTCGGCTACACCGCCCGGCCAGACCCCGCGCTCCGCCCGTGGGAATGGCCCGACCACATGACGAACGTGCAGGTGGACGCGCGAGCGCAAGCGGCGGCCTATCGCGGGCTACTGGGGGCCATGCTGCAAGAGCCGTCGCTGGCGGGCGGGTTCGTTTGGCGGCTATACGCTGACCCGGACGACCTGTCTCAGGAAGCCGAGTGGGGTTTCTCGCCGCGCGGGCGTGAAGCCGAGCTTTGGCTGCGCAGCGCGTTTTGGGGGCGCTGGGCGAGCGACCGCCGCGACACCGGACGCGGTGGATTCTACCGGGAGCCGCCGCGCATCGCCGGCGTGTATTGATGGTGACATTTGTGCGCGCGAGCACCAGCGAGCCGCCTGGGCTGCGTCAGTAGCTGTTCTCGGGCAGCTTCACGCCCCGAGGCAGCTCGAGCGACGGCGCCTGCACCGCGCCTTCGCCGCCCTCCAGATAGGCGTAGCGAGCCACGTTACCGAGCACGCGCGTCACGTATCCGCGCGTCTCGTCGTAAGGAATGCGCGCCACGAACAGGTCGAGCGGCAAGCTCTCGCCACCTGCGAGCCAGCGACTCACCGCGTGCGGGCCGGCGTTGTACGCCGCGGTCGCGAGCGGGACGTTGCCCTGAAACGAGTCGATGAGCTTGCGCAGGTAAGTCGAGCCCAGGCGGACGCTGGTATGGGCGTGCACGAGCGTCGCGAGCTCGACCTTCTCACCGAGCTCGGCCGCGACGCGCTCGGCGGTGTTCGGCATCAGCTGTAGCAAGCCGACCGCGCCCACCGGCGAGCGCACCGCGGGCCGAAAGCCGCTCTCTTGTCGCATCACCGCCCACAGCAATCCACGCGGCAAGAGTAGCTCGCGCTCGGCGCGCGTGACCAAGTCTGCGTGCGGTCGCGGGTAGACGCAGTCCCACATCCAGCGTGATCGAGGGCCCGGCGCGCGATCGAGCCCCAAGCGCGTGGCTGCGTCTTGACCCACGACATAGCGACGGTCCGCGACGTCGAGCAAGCCGTACAGCTCGCACAACGCCTCCGCCGAACGCGGCGCGTGGCTGCGAGCGAGCCGGCGCTCGTGCGTCGTGAGCGCGGCGGCCGCGTCCGCGTCGAGCCCCAGGCGATGCAGCAGCACGACCTCGGCGGGGAGCTTGAGGTCCAGGGGCGGCGGAGCGGCCGTGCTCGACGCGGGCTCGAGCCACGCCGGCAGCTCGCTGCCCAAAGCCCGCAGCCGCGCCCCCGCCATCAAGGCCGCGAACGACAGCGGGAAGTCACGGATCACCTGCTTGTACGCTGCGATCGCGTCATCACGCTTTCCCGACATTTGCAGCGCCACCGCCGCGAGCTGCCGGAGCTGGCCCTCGAAGCGCGCGTCCTTCGTGCGCTGCGCGAGCCGGGTCAGCAGCGGCAGCGCCTCGCTCGCCCGCTCGCGCGCGAGCAGCGCGACGGCGCGCTCGAACGAAGCATCTTCGGCGAAGCGAGCCTTACCCGCGCGCTTCTGGAGGTAAGCCGCGTAGGCGGCGGCGGCCTTGTCGAAGGCGCCAGAGGCCATGTGAATGCGCGCGATCGCGAGCTCTGCCTGCTCGGCCCACGGCGTCGTGCCGAAGCGCTGCATCACCAGCCGATAGCCGGCCTCCGCGCCCTGATCGTCTTGCGCGCGAGCCCGCGACCGCGCCACGTAAAATAGCTCCTTGGCGGCGTCCTCGGTGCCGAGCTGACTGGCCTTCTCGAACAGCTTGGCGGCGGCGACGTAGTCGGAGCGCGAGCTGAAGAGCGCCAGCGCGCGCAACGAAGCAGGCACGCCGGCGCGAGTGATTCGCGTCGCGACCGGCTCGACGAACGAGAGCTCCGACTCCAAGTCGGCGACACGGCCGGCGGCGGCGAGGGCCCGCGCGCGCGCGAGCCGGTCATTGGCCGACAGCGGCGAGCGCTCTCCGAGGGCGGCCAGCCGCGCCACCGCGACCTTGGCCTCGTCCGACAGCGGCGCCTCGAGCGCCACGAACCGGAAATCCCCCATCCAAAGCGACTGCTTGCCGAGCTTCTCGGCGGCCAGTCCGCGCGCGAATCGCAGCTGCGCCTCTCTCGATTTGGCGCCTCTTCCCTTGCCGACGTTGGCGAGGCCGCGCTCGGCCACCTTCATGGCCTGCAGCGCGTCGCCCGCGTCGAGCCACGCCCGCGAAGCGCTCGCGAGCGCAGTGGCGTCGCCCCGAGCTTCGAGCAGCTTGGCCGCTTCGGCGGGCGGCCCCGCTGCCAGGAGCAGCTGGCCGCGCAGCTCCTCCACCTGCGACGCGATGGCGGGCAGCGCCGACTCGATTCCGGTGAGCAGCGGCAAGGCGAGCGCCGCCTGACCGAGCTCGAAGCGCGCTCGAGCCCACGCGAACCGCACCTCGGCGCTTTGACGCGCGTCGCTCGGCAGCGCTTGAAAAGCGCGGTCCGCTTCGCTGTAGCGCTGCTCGCGCAGCGCCTCGGCCCACGGCGTGGGCGGAGCTTCGGGTGGCAGAGGCGTAGCGGCGGAGGGCTGAGGCGCGCTGCGCGAGGCCGGCGCCGGAGCGCTCCCTCGACCATCGGGTTGGCTGCGGCAGCAACTCAGCCCGAGCAGCAGGACGAAGGCGCTCGCCTTCACCAACCCCATCGGTACTCGGCGCGGAGCAGCGCGTCGAAGTTGGTGGCTCCGGCGCGGGTCAAGGCGTCGTCGTAGCGGAGCGTGACGCCGAGCCCGAGCTGGCGAGAAAAGGCGTAGTCGAGACCGAGGCCGAGCCCGATGGCTGCGTCGTGCTGCTCGAACTCAGCGCCCGGCCGCGGACGGTGGAGGAAGCCGACGTACCCCAAATAAACGCCGGCCCACGGCACCCAGCGCAGCACGTCGAGCTTGTAGGCCAAGCCGGCGGCCGCGGAGAGCGAGTGCGAATCTCGCTCGTCGCCCAGCCGGTAGCCGCGTCCGGTCACCTCGAGCCGCGCATCGAACACGTCGGAGAGGCCGTAGGCAGCGTACGCGGTGACGGCGGGGCTCAGGCTCAAGCCAGACCCGCGCGATACTCCGGCTCCGGCTCCGACGTGCCACTGCCGCTCGAACGCGTGAGCCGAGCGCGTCACGCCGAGCAGCGCCAGAGCACAACATCCGAGAGCCAACGGCACCGACCTCATCGCTGCTTTCTTACAACATATTCACGGGGTCGACGTCGATAGCCACGCGCACCTGGCGGTCGGCGGGGGCGCGCGCTACCGCGAGCAGCGCGGCTCGCAGCGCGGCGCGGTCCGTCGAGCGCACCAAAAAGCGATAGCGGTAGCGGTTACGCAGCCGCACGAGCGGGGCGGGGGCAGGGCCGAGCACCTCCGCGCCCTGCCCCTCTTGTCGCGCGAGCCGCGCCAAGCGCTCCGCCGCGCCTTGGGCGCGCGCCTCCTCCACGGCGTCGACACGGACCAGCGCCAAGCGCGAGAACGGCGGGTAAGCGAGCTCTTCGCGTAGCTGCATCTCTTGCTCGACGAAGCCTGTCACGTCGTGCGACGCGGCGAAGGCGATGGCGGGGTGCTCCGGCGAGCGGGTCTGAATCAGCACGCGCCCTTTGACGTCGCCGCGGCCCGCGCGACCCGCCACCTGGACGAGCAGGTGGAAGCTGCGCTCCGCGGCGCGAAAGTCAGGCATCGATAGGGCGGCGTCGGCGTTGAGCACGCCGACCAGGGTAACGCTCGGCAAATCATGGCCCTTCGTCACCATTTGGGTTCCGACCAAGATGTCGACCTCACCTTCGCGCATCTTGTCGAGCACCTTCTCGCTCTTGATACCCGCGGCCACGTCACGATCCAGACGCGCGATGCGAGCGCCTGGGAAGCGCGTGGCGAGCAACGCCTCGATGCGCTCGGTGCCGGCGCCCTCCTCGCCCAAGGCTGGCGCGTTGCACTTGGCGCAGCGGTCGGGGACGCGCGTGGTGTAGTCGCAGTAGTGGCAGACGAGCTGCTCGCGGCGCGCGCGGTGCAAGGTCAAGCTGACGGAGCAGTGCGGACACTCGGCGATGTGTCCGCAAGACTCGCAGATCAAGCTCGGCGCGAAGCCGCGCCGGTTGAGGAACAAGATGGCTTGCTGCTTTTGGGCCAGCACCTCTTCCAGCGCCCGCACCAGCGGCAGCGAGAGCAGCTTCTCGCCCTGAATACCGGGGCCAACCCGGCGCAGGTCGACCACTTCGACGCTCGGTAAGACGGCAGCCTTGCGCGCCCGCGACGGCAAGCGCAGGTGCGCAAGCCGGCCCTCGCGAACCAGGGCCACGCTCGCTAGCGAAGGCGTCGCCGAGCCCAGCACGCAGACGGCGCCAGCGCGGTGAGCCCGCAAGAGCGCCATGTCGCGCGCGTGGTAGCGAACGCCTTCTTCTTGCTTGAACGATCCGTCGTGCTCTTCGTCGACGCAGATCAAGCCCAGGTCGGCTACGGGCGCGAACAACGCCGAGCGCGCGCCCACCGCGATGCGCAGGTCGCCAGCGCGCAAGCCGCGCCACATGCGATGCCGCTCCGAGTCACTGAGCGCGCTGTGCAAGACGGCGATGCGGTCGCCGAGCCGCGCGCGAAAGCGCGCCACGAGCTGCGGCGTGAGCGCGATCTCGGGGACGAGGACGATCGCGCTCTTGCCCAGCTCGAGCGCGTGCTTGGCGGCCCGCAGGTAGACCTCGGTCTTGCCGGAAGCGGTCACGCCCTCGAGCAGGAACTGAGCGCGAGCGCCGCCGTCGAGGCGAGCCACGATGGCCTGGACCGCCGTCGCTTGCTCGGCGTTGAGCTCCGGCGCAACGTCCGGCGTCACGGGGCCGCCGAGCAAGCTGTCGGCCGGCGGCTCTCGCTTCTCGACCGAGACGAAGCCGAGCTCCTGAAGCTTCTTGATGGCGGGGCGTGACCCGGGGAGGCGCTGCTCGAGCTCGCTCGCGGTCAAATCACCCTCGGCCAGGGCGTCGAGCACGCCCTGCGCCTTGCCGCGCGGCACGGCCGCGAGCGGCTTCTGCGGAGCCAGCGTGACGTACTGCACCCAGCGCCCCACCACCTTCGCCGGGACCTTCCCGAGCTCTCCTTGCGACGACTTCAGCAGCTCCGCGGCCGTTCGCTCGACGGCGGGCAGCGACAGCTCCATGACCGCGCCGATCGGCGCCACGTAGTAACGCGCCAGCTCCTGCAAGAAGCTCAAGAGCTCCTCCGGCAGGACCGGCTCGGCGTCGACGACGGCGACGATCGGCTTCATTCTCTCGAGCGCGATGTCGGGAGCTCTCTCGGCGACCTCCAGCACCACGCCCAGCACCTTGCGCCGCCCCAGCTCGCACAGCACCCGAGCCCCTCGCCGCACCCGTGAGCGCAGCTCGTCCGGCAGCAGGTAGCTGAAGGCCTGCCCGAGCGGCGCGGGGACCGTGACGCGCGCTTGCCAGACTTTGTCCGGCGTCGTCTGCGCCAAGGCGCCCAACCCAGGCACTTCGCTCATCGCAGCACGGGTTCGTCGGGGGGAGCGGGCACGACGTAACGATCCCAGCGCCTCGCAACCCGGTCAAGCGCGTCTCCGCCGCGCGGACGACGACGGTTCGCCGTGGCTCGCCGCTACTTGGCGCACCCCGGTCCGGGCGGCGAGAAATCGCTGCAAGTGCTGCGGGGCCCGAGGGCCCAAGTGCAATAGTCCAAGAAGACGTGACCGCTCACGCTGGCGAACGAGGCCGGGTACGTGAAGCGCGGCGCCTTCTCGGGCGAGCGAGGCCCGCCTCCGCTGAGATCGAAGTAGTAGATGCGCGAGTGCAGCTCGAGCGAGGTCTGCTCGAGGCGCATCACACCGAACGGCAAGACGGCGTCACCGTCGTCATCGTCGCGAGTGGCCGACACGCCCTCGAGGCGCACGAGGGCTCCCGCCCAGCCGCGCAGGAGCTCAGCCGAGCGCCCCGTCGCGATGGCGTCGGCGGTGGCGGCGTCGAGCAAAGCGGAGGCCGGTGCATCGACGCGACCACCGCGGCGCGCGGCGCACCGCGGGTCGACTCGGAGCTGGAGGGCGGGCGCCACGCCGTCACACGCGGCAGGCACGAACTCGTCGAGCGTGCCCTCGATGTCGAGCTCGTCACCGGGCGCTAGGTCATCGGGCAAGCCGTCGGTACCGGGCTGACACGCTGCGCCCTCGGCGTGCCGCGCGCCGAACGACACGACGAACAAGCCCGACCCGGCGCCGACGCGGCTGGGATGAGCAGCCATGGCACCCCACAAGCAACTACCGGATTTCGCTTCAGAAACCAGGAATTTCTGAGAGCTCGCCACCAGCGTCTCGACCGCGACGCGGACGCCGCTCCGCACCCGGCCGGAGTGGATCTCCTCCAGCATCACGGGCTCACCTCCGCAGTCGGCGCCGGCGCCACGCGGCGTGGTCGCTTCACCGCCCGCCGCCATCGCCACCGGCTCCGTGTCGTCCGATGACCCGGGCTCAGCCGAGCCCGAGCCGTCGCTCGAACGTCCAGCGGTGGGCGGGGAACCACCCCTACCCTCGTCTTCAGCGCCGACGGGCTCGCCCTCGACGCTCGGCACCTCGGCTCGGCACGCCGGCGCAGCGAGCGCGGCGAGCGCCAAGCACCCAACGAGCGCTTCTCTCATGCGGGGCCCATCGGTCAGGCCTCGCCGGAGTTGCGCGCTGTTTCACGCGCTGAGCCGCTCGCCGTCAGACGGGCGGTTTGTCGAGGCCGAAGCCTTCGTGCAGGGCGCGCACCGCGAGCTCGGTGTACTTGGCCGCGATGATGCAGCTGATCTTGATCTCGCTCGTGCTGATGCCCTGAATATTGATGCCTTCGCCGGCCAAGATGCCGAAGGTCTTGGCCGCGACGCCGGCGTGCGAGCGCATACCGAGCCCGACGATCGACACCTTGACGATCTCCGGATCGTACTCGACCTGGCCGCCGCCGAGCTCCTTCACCGAGCTCTCGATCAGCTGCTTGACGCGCGCCAAGTCGGTCTTGGCCACGGTGAAGGTCACGTCGGTCGCGTTGTCGCCGCCGCGCGACGGGCTCTGGATGATCATGTCGACGGAGACGTTCTGCTCCGCGAGCAGGCCGAAGATCTTCGCGACGATGCCGGGCCGATCGGGCATGCCGACGAGCTGTACCTTCGCCTCACCCTTGTCGTAGGCCACGCCCGAAACGACGACGGACTCCAAACCTTCTTCGGAAGCAACCATGGTCCCTGTAGTGTCGGTAAAGGAGGAGCGCACGTGCACGGGGACGCCGTACTTCATCGCTACCTCCACGGATCGAATTTGCAGCACCTTCGCACCAAGCGAAGCGAGCTCCAGCATCTCTTCGAAGCTGATGCGTTCAATTTTGCGAGCGGCGGGGCAAATGTTGGGATCGGTCGTGTAAACGCCGTCGACGTCCGTGTAGATCTCGCAAACATCCGCCTTGATGGCGGCCGCGATCGCGACGGCCGTCGTGTCGGAGCCGCCGCGCCCGAGGGTCGTGATGTTGCCGCCGGGGTCGATACCTTGGAAGCCGGCGACGACCGCGATGTGCCCGCCCTCGACCGCCTGGCGCAGCTTCGAATCCTCGATGTTGACGATGCGCGCCTTCGTGAAAGCGTCGTCCGTCTGGATGCGGATTTGGTGACCCAAGAAGCTCTTGGCCTTACCGCCCATCTTCTGGATGGTCATCGAGACGAGGGCGGCGCTGACCTGCTCCCCCGTCGAAGCGAGCGAATCCATCTCGCGCATGTCGGGGGTGGGCGAAATCTCGTGAGCCAGACCCAGCAGGCGATTCGTCTCGCCCGACATGGCGCTCACGATCATCACCACTTGATGACCTTCGCGCTGCGCGCGCAAGCCGAGCTCGGCGACGCGCCGCATGCGCTCGAGGTTTGCAACCGAAGTACCGCCGAATTTCTGAACGACGAGGGCCAAGGCGGGAAGCGCGTACCGCCCAAAATCAGGCGCGTCAAGGCGATCCAGCGGCCCCCGTGTGAAAAACCGCGCTATTCGCCCTGACCTGATTCCCGCATAGTCGCCCAGTGCAGACATCGCTGCTCATCGACGCCGTCGTTCGCCAGACCACCGTCCTGATCGCCCAGCTTTCCACGACGTCTGGCCTGCGCGCGCCGTTGGCGCACGTCGCCAACCAAGTCTTTCTCGATCTGGTGACCGAGCTCGAAGGGCAAGGGGTTGGCCGAAAGGTCATCGCGGACATGTTCGGCCTCGCGCTGCGCTCCTACCAGCAGAAGGTCCAGCGCCTGCAAGAATCCGCCACCGACCGCGGCGCCACGCTGTGGGAGGCCATGCTCGCCTACATCCAGGAGCACAAGACGGTCAGTCGCTCGCAGGTCCTCGCGCGCTTCGCGCACGACGACGGCGCCACCGTGCGCAGCGTGCTGAGCGACTTGGTCGGCAGCAGCCTGGTTTATCGAACCGGCAGCGGCGAGGCCACCATCTACCGCGCCGCCCACGCCGACGAGGTCGCGAGCGTCCTCGAGCCCGCCGGCCGCGCCGCCAAGCAAGCCATGGTTTGGGTCACCGTCTACCGCGACGGCCCGCTCACTCGCGCCGGCTTGATCGAGCGCCTGCGCCTGCCGCCGGAAGAGCTCGACGCCGCGCTCGACGCCCTGATCGCCGAAGGCCGAGTCAAAACTTCACCCTCGGCGAGCACGCCGCCCGGGCACCCGTCGCGGAGCGAAGCGCCGACCTACCGCGCCGAGAGCTGCCTCATCCCCCTCGAGCAAACCGCAGGCTGGGAAGCAGCCGTGCTCGATCACTTCCAAGCCATGGTCGGCGCCGTCTGCGCCAAGCTCGCTCTCATCACCAGCCCCAAAGGCGCCTCGAGCCAGGTCGGCGGCAGCACGTACTCCTTCGACGTCTGGCCCGGCCACCCCCAGTACGAGCAAGTCGTCTCGCTGCTCGAGCGCTCCCGCTCCGACGTGGGCGCCCTCTGGGATAGCGTGCGCGCGCACAACTCCCAACGAGAGAAGCCGGCTTCCCACGAGCGCGTGACCTTCTACTTCGGCCAGAACGTGCGCGCTGACGTCTCGTCGCGCGACTGACGCTTCGCGATCAGGCGGGCTTGACCCAAAGGCCGTCGATCGGCTTGGGTGTGCTCGCGAACTGCATGCCCGGTAACTTGGACATCGGGTCGTTCGTTTGAAAGAACGCCTGCGCGACCGTCGCCCAGAGATCGACGTGGGCGCGGCTCTGGCCTTCGAAGTTGACGTACTTACCGAGCTGCATGCCGAGCGCCTTGCCGCCGAAGATGAAGGCCGCCTTCGGGTTACGACCGTGGTTCTGCTCCGCTACCTCGGTCACGTACGGAATGACGGTGCGGTCGAGCATCGTGGCGGTGCCGTCGCCGAGCGGATCGATCGCGTCCTTGAACATCTTGATGACCATCGCGGTGCGCGCGTTGTACCAAGCGTTCACGTTCACCAAGAACTGCGCGATGTCGCCGGTCTGGCCCGCGCCCTTCTGGTTGAACGTGTCTTGCCCGTTCACTTTGTGGCTGAGCGGGTGGTGCATGTAAATCGAGCTCGCTTCCCCGGGATACTGCCCCTTGAACGAGACGTGATTCGTGCCCGGTGACCACTGGAAGGTGCCGACACGGATGATGTCGCACTGCATGGCCGCGAGCAGGATGCTGGCGTGCACCTTGCCGATCTGCTCGTGGATCTCGTCATCGGCCGTGGTCGCGACCGGATTGTTGTAGTCGAACTTGGAGCCGGACTTACCCGAGAGGTTGGCGTCGGGCGCGGCCGGTACGACGCAGCCGCTCGGTGTCTTGATTTCACCGTTGAGCAGCTCCGACACCTGCTTCTCGAGCTTGCGCACGACTTCGGCGTGGATGTCGATCTTTTGACCTTCCGCGGCCGGCGCCACCGTCTTCAGGTGCGTCAGCTCGCGGAGCGAATAGTCGAGCACGCTCTTTCTGCCATGCAGGGCGCGCGTCGCGGCCTCCATGTTACCGGGCGTCGCGCCCCCAGGCATGAAGCCAGAAAACAACTTGCTGAAGAGCTGGGCGGGCTTGAGCTCGGGCAGCAGCGGTACATGCTCGGTCACGTTGCCGCCAGAGCCGCCGGCGGCGGCCTTGATCGTCTGAGTTTGAAAGCCGTACGACAAGCAGCGGGTCGACGTCTCCTGCGAGTCGATGCGCTGATCGCAGATGGCGTTGGCGTAACCCACGCCTGACTGCCGAAGCTTGACCGCGCCCGTGGCCGGATCATCGACCACCTTTTCGAGCAGGATTTGGTCCCACGAAGGGCCACCGGCCACGCCGTCGTCCGCCTCGCCACCGTTGGAGCGGGTGCCAGGGCAGGCGGTGCCGGTCGTGGTCATCGGCGTGCCTGCTTCGTGGCCGCCGCCGAAGCCTTGGCCCTTGTCCGCGAGGCCCCAAATCAGCGTCATGTCATCGGCCAGCCCCGCGTCCTGGAAGGGCTGGAGGATGGGCGACCAAGACGTGATCGTCCCGACGCCGTTGGGCTTCTGTCCGCCGTTGGGCAAGAACGCCCACTTCAGCGTGCCCACGGGCCAGTGCGTCATCAAAAACCGAGGCGGGCCCGCGACTCCCGCGGCCATGGCTTCGAAGCCCCCGAGCAAGCTCTCCAGGCCGAAAGCACCGCCCACCGCTGCCAAGAACGACCGTCGTGCAAACCTATACGACCTCATCTGCTCAGCCTCCGCTCCGCTGCGTGATCGTCTTGGAAATCGCCACTTCTTTCACGAGCGAGGCGAAGCTCTGGTCCGTTAGCTTGAACCTGTCCGAGACTGCCTTCGTGGCGCAGCTCACGCCGCTCACGCCCGTTTCGGCGAGCGCGTACGTGAGCAGCTTGCTGGCGGCGCAGGCGGCGAAGCCGCCCGTGTCGGCGAGCGCCTGGCCCATCTCGACCGCATTTTGAACCACAGCGCCGCCCGCTGACTGCGGCAAAGTGACGGAAGCGTCGATCGGCCGCATCTTGTCGTCGACCGTGCGGAAGCGCCCGATGGTGTCGTAGCTCTCGAGAGCGACGCCGAAGGGGTCGAAGCCGGTGTGGCAGCCCGAGCACGGCGCGTTCGTCATTCGGTAGTCGGCGCGCTCGCGCTCCGAAAGGTCTTCCTGAGCCACGTCGAGGTTCTTGATCTGCTCCGCCAACGCCTCCGGAAACGCGGGGTTGATCTGGCACAAGATCGCGTCGTTCACCGCCAAGCCGCGGCCCACCACCGACTGCGCGTCGGGGCGCGAGCGCGAAGCGAGGAAGCCGAGGCTCGTGAGCAGGCCGGAGCGGTTCTCCGGTAGATCGACGGGGCCGAAGCCGTCGGCGTCGAGCGTCGTGGGCGCCGCTACGCCGTACAGTGGCGCGAGCTGCGCGTTGATGTACGACTTGCGCGAGGTGACGAGGTCCGAAACCTTGGCGCCCGGCGTCCAGAGCAGGTTCTTGATGAGCAGCTCGCTCTCGTGGAGCATCGAAGCGGCCACGCCGCCGTTGAACTCCGGCACCTTCGCCGGATCGATGACGACGGTCATGACGCGGCTGATACCGAGCGCCGCCACGATGGTGGCTTCGAGGTTGGCCTTCACGGCCGGCGACGCCAACATGCGATCGATGTGCGGGCCGATCTCCTCGGCCGTCGTCAGCTTGCCCGCGGCTGCGGCCGCCAAAAGCTCGGCGTCGGGCGGTCCGTCCGTCACGAAGTACGAGAGCTGGCTGGCGAGCTCGTACGGCGCGATCGGCCCCTCCGCCGGCGAGGTGCCGAACTCGGAGCGGTAGAGGAAGTGGGGCGACGTGAAAATCGCGTGAACCGTGTAGTGAGTCGACTCTTGGACGGAGCCGCCCTCCGCCGTCACCTCGCTGTAGACCATCATCAGGCTGGTCTTCTCGCGGTCAGTCAGGGGGCGGCGGAACGCCCGCTCGGCGAGGGTGCCCACGAAGGCTTGAGCGCACTCACCGGTCGGCGCGGCGCCGCAGCCGGTGAACGTCGCGAAGTTCGCCGTCGTGTAGTCGGCAGCCGCCTTGGCGATCGCGTCGGCCGACTGCCACTTGCTGTCGATGTACGTCGAGCCCTCGTCGGTATCACCGAGAGGTGGGAACGTGCGCTCGATGGCGTCTTTGATGCCCTTGTCGGTGGCGACCTTGGTCGCGAACTCTTGACCGAAGATGGGCACCAGCGAGGTCGCGATCTGATTGAAGCTGAGGCGGATGAGGCGTTTCGGCATCGCGACTGCCCAGCCTTCGCACCCCGCCATCTCGTTGCCCGGCTTCATCCCGGAGCCACCGACCGTCGATTGGCCACCTGTGCCAGGTCCGGTGCTGCTCGTACCGCCCATTGCCGCGTCGGGCATGGGGCCCCCACCATCCTCCACCACGCCAGTACAGCCCAGACCACTGCTCATCGCAGCTACGGCCAGGGCGAGGGACGTGTGCGGAACGCGCAGCCGATGTTTCGCCTTCACGTCATTTGAGGAGGCACGCCAGCTGCGAAGTTACTCAAAAAAGGAGACAGGAGTGCGGGGGCGCACGACACCGAACGCTGGAGCCCCCATTTTATCCCGGGAGTGACTTTCTCGGCGCGACCGGTCCGGCCGCCCACGACCCCGCCGGACGCCGAGCGCCCTGAGCCGTGACCGCTGGTTGGAAAGTAGGCGAATATTTACTGCTTGGTGCGCCGTCAGCGCACCTTTCCGGCAGGCACGAGGTGGTAAGAGCCACTAACAACGCGCATGGCACTGAAACGTATCCTGGTCACGGGCGCCGCCGGCAAAGTCGGCCAGGTCTTCATCCGTCGATTCTTGGCCGATCCTCGCTTCGAGGATTTCACGGTCCGCGCGCTGTGCCACAACCGGAAGCTGCCGGTCGGCCCGCGCCTCGAGGTCGTCAGCGGCTCGATCGAGAACCGCAGCGTCGTCGACGAAGCCATGTCGGGGGTCACGCACCTTTTGCACCTGGCGACCAGTAAGGAGACGCCGGAGAGCATCATGGACGTGGCTGTCAAAGGCATGTTCTGGCTGCTCGAAGCCGCCCGCACCAGCGCCACCTTCCAGCAATTCCTGCTCATCGGCGGCGACGCGGGAATGGGCCACTTCTTCTATCCCCACCCCGTCCCGGTGACCGAGCAGCAGAAGCACAGCGCCTACCCGGGCTGCTACGCGCTCTCCAAGGTGCTCGAAGAGGTGATGCTCGAGCAGTACTACATCCAGTACGACCTGAACGGCTGCTGCCTGCGCGCGCCGTGGATCATGGAGAAGGACGACTTCAAGTTCCAGCTGTCGTTCGGCGATGACGTGTTCGGCGGTCCGCGCTGGGGTGATCTGGTCACGAAAGAGCAGGCGGACGCCTACGTCAAATCCGGCGCCGTGCCCGTCATGCTCGACCCGGATGGCGTGGCCGTGAAGCGCAACTTCGTTCACTCCGAAGATCTGGTCAGCGCCATCATGACCGCGCTCGACCACCCCAAAGCGCGCCAACAAACCTTCAATATTTGCATGGACGAACCGGTCGACTACGCCGAGCTCGCCGCCTACCTGAAGAAGACGCGCGGCCTCGAGGGCGTGCCAGTCAAGACTCCCTACCGCTCGACCTGGCTCGACAACACGAAGGCCAAATTCTTGCTCGGCTGGCGCCCCGAGTACGATCTGGCGCGCATCACCGACGCGGCGTACGAGTACAAGCGACCGAGCGACGATCCGCGCGTGATTTGGTACCCCGGCTGAGCGCGCACAGCCGCCGCTTCAGCTAGCCTGTCTTCACACTTCGATCGCCCGTTTCGAAGGTCGCGCGCCATGCACGGTGCCGACCGAGGAGCGCCAGCGCTCGAGTCGTGAGCGAACGGCCAGGCTCCATGCGCGGCCAAGTGGACGCGCCCGACGGATGCGGCAGCGGGATCACGTCGATGCGCGCGCCAGCCTGCGTCACCTCGAATGTCTTGCCAATCTGTTCCACGAGCGGGCGCGCAGGCAGGAATTGCTCAATCGCCAAGCGACCGATCGGAATCAAGAGCTCGGGCTGGAGCAGCTCGATTTCGCGCTGCAACCAGGGGCGGCAGCTCGCCACCTCGACCGGCGAAGGCACGCGGTCGCCCCCCTTCGGGTTCTTGCCGGGGAAGCAGCGGCAGGTCGCAGCCATGTACACGCGCTCGCGAAAAGCCGCTTCGTCGACGCCCAGCGTGGCAAACCACTTGAAGAGCTGCTTGCCCGCCGTCCACGCGAAGGGCCGACCGATGGCTGGCTCCTTGTCGCCCGGAGCCTGACCGACCAGCAAAATCCGCGATAGCACGGGCGGACCAACCACGACGGGCTGGTGCATGCCCTGGCAGCTGCGACACGCCCGCAGCGCCGCTTGGTGCTCACGGATGAGTTGGAGCCGGCGCCGCACCCTGATGGGATTGTCACGCTTGGCGCCGCTGTCAACGCCACAAAAATGAGACGCTCGGCGACCATGACCGGCGCGCCGAGCGTCGAGCGTCGATGCCCTGTAGGGCGATTTACCAGGCGTACGTGATGCCGGCGTTCACGACGTTGATGTCCTGCTTCGGGTTCGTCTTCCCGGCGACGGCGGGCGTCGGGCGATACCACTGAAACATCGCTCGGAAGTACTCGAGCGCGACGTGAATGTTCTCCGTCACGTGGATCGTAGCGCCAGCGGAGAGACCCATCTGTTGCTTGATCGTGACGTACCCGACGGAGTCAATCGGCGTCGGCCTCGCCACCGGGTCGGCCCCGTTATCGGTCGCGGTCGGCGTGGTCGGATCTCCGTCGTGGTCTTCGAGATCAATCTTGTCGTCGTCGAGCTGGGCGACGCTGGTCACGCCGAAGCCGGCCGAGATGTCCAGCGCGGGCAACGCCGAAATCATCGCTTGCGCGTAGTAGCCCGTGAAGGTGCGCAGCTTGAGGTCCGTAGCCTGGGGGCGCGGATCCCAGATCGCGACGCTGGGCTGCAGCGCGAAGTCCATACCGACGCCTTTACCGTAGTGACCCGCGAGACCGAGATGAACGGGGCCGAACTCGACGCGGCCACCGTAGCCGGCGCCGATGATCGTGCCGTCTTTCTGGTTCTCTTTGTTGTAGACCTTTTGCCAGGCGCCGTTGACGAACAGCTTGATCAGCCCGGAGTCGCCGAAATCTTTGTCGAAGGTGATTTCGGTCTCGGCGCGCGGCCATTTGACGCGCTCCCACTTGCCGGAGCCGACGAGCGAGTTCGCGTCGTACACACCGACGTTGATCTTCGCGCCGCCCAGCGACGGCGTGGCGTAGGCGATGCCGCCGCCGAAGCCGTTACCGAGCACGCCGAAGCCGACGTGACCCGCGCCAGGGCCGCTGCCGCTGATGCTGCTGACGCCGCCAGGCCAACCGAGACCGTAGCTGAAGCCGTAGAGGTAAGTGATCTCGGTCGCGCCGCGCGAAAACAGCGTCAAGAAGCGCCCCGCCGTCAGGCTGCCCCAGGGGGCCGTGATCTCGAGGAAGCTCTCACGCCAGTCGGGGCGAACTTCGAGGTACTTCCGGCGCGTCGTCGAGTCGATGTACGTGGTGACGGCCGTGTAGGCTTTCACCTCCGTGTCGTCGTTGATCTTCTTCTTGATGCCGAAGCCGAGCACGTTACCGACGAAGCCGGTTCGCACGCGGAGCTCTTCGATCGAGCCGGTCAACTCTGCGTCGGTAGGGACGATGGGGGGCGCGCCGGGCGCCGCCGTGCGCGGGTTGGGATACTCGTGATAGGCCTCCGACGGGGGCTGGCCGCCGCCGCGCAGCTCGACGCTGTTGCCGTTGCCGTCTTTGATGACCGGTTCCGGGTAACCATCACCCTTGTTGTAGTTGATGAAGGCTTGCACGCGCCCGGTGATGAACACCTGCCAGCCGTCTTTCTCCACCAACGTTACCTCTGCCGCGGCCGCCCGAGGCAAGAGAAAAGAGCCTGCCAGTGCAAGCGCAGCGAGAGCCCGATTTGGTTGCGGCACACGTCGAAAATTCACGTTGTCACCTGTCGGAGATGGAGCCCTGGATACCCGGGCGTAACCCACTGTCAGATCGCTCGCGCGGGGCGCTGAGCTTGCACGCATTGCAATACAATCTGTCGCGCGCACCGTAAATCCCTTTTACGATGCGCGCGAGATTTGTTCGAAGAAAGCCTGTTCGAGGCGAGTCGAGTGCTCGAGTATCAGGGCTTGGGCACGATGGACTTCACGTCGATCGCGAACCACTGACCAGCCTGATCGTTAGGCTTTCCAAGGCCCGGCTGCGAGACGGTGATGGCGGGCATCGCGGCGGAGACGCCCGCGACTGACTGAGCCTTTCCGCTGCACGGCTGGCCTGCACCCGTGCTGCCGCAGTTTTTGATCATGCGGCAGTTGGCGTCGAAGCTTCGAACGTGAACTTTGCCGCCAGCGACGACCTCGATCTGTCGCTCGAAGTCGACCGCGAACGTCCAGTGTCCCTCTTGCGTGTCCGCGTTGAGGAAGTACTTCTTGAGGAGCACGCCCTTGTCGTCGATGACGTGCAGCTCGTACGTGTTGTAGTCCGACTGCTTGACGCTCGGATTCGGCGTCTTGCCCCAAGCGAAGCCGGGAGGATTGGAGGGGTTGCCGAGACCGGGTCGCGTCGTCGCCTCACGCTGAATGCCGTCGCCGTAGATCTTCGGCTCCATGATGCCGTAGAAGCGCATGGTCGCGAGGTACACCTTGCCAGGCACGCCACCCGTCACGGGGAAGTCGAGGATCGTCCTCGTCGCGGCAGCGTCGGTGTCTAGGTTGCCGCCGCTGCACGCGTAGGTTTTGCCCTCGTAGATCCAGCCCGCGCTATCGCAGTCATCGGTGGTCGAGTCTTTGCACGGCGTTTGGACGAGCATGCCGTCGAGCTTGCCGAGGCTCACCGGAGGTTCCCCGGCGCCGCCACTGCCGCCACCGCCGCCCGCGCCGCCGCTGCCGCCCGACACGCCGCCAGTGCCGCCCGACACGCCGCCAGTACCGCCCGACGTTCCGCCGGTGCCACCCGACACGCCGCCCGTCGTGCTGGTGCTACCCGCCATACCAGCGGTGCCGCCCGAGGCGCCGCCGGCGCCCGTGCCCGCGTCGGTAGTCGAGGTGCCGGCCGTGGCAGGCATGCCGCCCGTATCCGAGCCGGCGGTCCCGCCGCCCGTGCTCGGTACGCCCGCGCTCGGGCCGGTGCCGCCCACCGGATACTCAGTGCCAACGTCTTCTGAGGAGCAGCCGGCAAACGGGATGACGGGCAGGGCGATCAGCAATAGGGACAGCGCACGCTTCATTTGTTTCTCCGTGGACCCAGGGGGTGGTTGACGAGTGTCGATGCGTCCCAGGCCGTCGCCTTAGAAGAAAGGGCCGCAAGCAGAGTCCGCTTATATTTTCTCGAAGCAACGCGAACTCTTTCAACGGTGAGTGCCAGTATCGAGCGCGACCCGGCCAAGAAAATAAGGGCGACTCACCGGAGCGAGCCCGCCTCGCCTTCCATCACAGTAGCAGAGCAAATTGCTATTCTAGACGCATTTCAGCTGGCTCGATTCGCGCCAGCGGCCACCCGACCGGTCTGACCGGCTGGCACTCACTCGCACGCCCCTGCCACCGCGCAGCGCTCCCGAAGGTAGTCGAGGACGCGGCTGATAGCCCAATCGGGCAGCTCCCCCACCCGCCGCGGCGGCATCACCCCGGGCGCGGTCTTGGGCAGGCTGAGCCGCTCGCGGACGGCTCGGAAGGTGGCGGGGGCGATGGAGTCGAGCGCTTCGGCGTCGAAAGCCGCTCGCCGCAAGCTCGGGTCCGTGCCCTGGGCGTGGCAGCGCACGCACATCCCACGCAGAATGTCGGGGGCCGCGTCGTCCGCGCGAGGCACGAAGCCGACCGCCGACGCCGCCTCGGGCGCGATCAGCGAGGCTGCCACGTCGAACGCGCTGCCGCTCTGGCCACGGAGAAAAGCCCCGCGTCCCGCCGCAAGCTGAGCCCGACTTTCGGGGCCGAGCACGTCGGGAGCGTAGTACGGCTGGTGCAGCCCGCGAGCCACGGATTCAGCGCGCCCCTGGTCCCACGTGGGGCTCGTCCCGTCGTGGAAGCGCTCGCACAGCACCTCGCGCGTGGGAAAGCTCAGCTGTTCGTACGGGTACGGAGGAACCGGGCTGACGCGGATCAGGTTCTCGGCGTCCACGAGGAAGTCGGACATGTTCGCGCCGCTGGCCGCCGCATGCACCTCGGCGACCGGAACGCCCGCGAACGTACCCGTTGCCCCTTCTAGCTCTCGCATGAGGTCGAGCCCGTCCGCCGTGGCGATGACTCGGGGCGTGGTTCCTTCAGGCGGCCGCTCAGGGCAGAGGCGCTCGTCGCCCCCGCGAAAATCGCCCCAATGCATCCACGGGTCGACCACCTGGCGCATCAACAGCATTTTGCGAGTTCCGGCCCCGAAGGGCAGGTGACAGGAGACGCAGTCGAGCGGCGTATCCCGGAGATCTTCATCGGAGTAGAGCGACCAGCTACGCCAGCCGTGCTCGGTTTGCTCCGTCAATAAGTCTTCGGGGGCGCAGCGCGTGTCGTTGCAGCGCTGCGCATACCGCAGCAGGTAAAAGTTGTACTCGTAGGTAGCGGGATCGAGGGCCGAGAGCTCGACCAGCTGTTCGCCGCGGGTAAACGCCGTCGCGACTATCTCTTCGTACTCGAACTGGTCTCCGTTCGCGGACGAGTTATTGGCGAAGACCAGAACGCGCGGGTTGGCAGCCGACACGATGCGCGCGGACAGCCCGAGGGAGTGCGTGGTTGCCGCCAGCACTCGCTGCGCGGGCTGGTCGAGGCGCAGCGCCCGGTATAGGTCTTGCAGCCCTTCGATGGGCCCGGCTTTGGGATCGCAGAGCGCCGTGGCGACGCGATCCGTCGAGCCACGCCTACAGACCCGAGCCAGCTGCTCGGCGCCCGTGCCGATGCGCGAGAGCCACACGTCTTCCGCCGAGACCTCGGCGGGCTGGTCGGGCGCGCTCGTCTGGCCCGAGCAGCCGACGCTGCCGGCGAGCCCGACGGCGCCGATGCCGATCACCGCCGCCCTGCGCAGGCCGCGGAGCCGCGCATGGCAGCTGGGTTTCGTGATCTTCATTATGGCGCGCGTCGCTCGAGGTTCAATGAGGCCCGGCGCGACGCGCCTTCCAAGATTGGGTCTGACTTCTGCGCGTGCAGGCCGCCTCCGGGTCTGGCATACGTGGGCGCATGCCCCGATACTGGCTTCTCGCTTTGACAGGTCTCGTGGCGTGTGGGGGCGCCGAATTCACGCAACAAAAGCTAGAAGACGGCTCGGTGAAGGTGACGTGCGAGCTCGAGATGGACGACTGCGTTCGCCGAGCCAAGGAGCTTTGCAGTAACCAGCGCTTCCGTATCCTCGAAGGAGTGAGCGAGACGCGGTTACGCGATGCGCCACCGTTCGAGCGCGCGTACCACACCAGTCGGCTTCATCTGAAGTGCACGACGGACGGGAGCGACCCGCTGCTGTCGCTCAGCGGTGCGGCGCCGGTAGCCTCGTCGTTGACCCCCGCGCCGGCCCCGAGCGCCTCCCGCGTGTGCACGCTCGGCGAAACACGCGCCTGCGTGGGCCCGGGCGCCTGCCAGGGGGGGCAAATCTGCCTGAGCGATGGCACGGGCTTCGGCAGCTGTGACTGCGGCCCGGCGCCCACGCCGGCGCCCGCACCCGCTCCGCCGCCCAGCGCGGCCCCAACTGACGCTCCCGCCACGCCTGCGCCGCCAGCGCCCACCCTAGCGCCCGCCCGCTGAGGGGCGATCGAGGTCGCGCGATGCCGCCCGATGTCGCGTCGTTGCCTCGGCGCGAGCGATGCTCTACAGAGGCGCCACAACTGTTCATCACGAACGCACGCTCGAAAGATGGTTGGAGCCGGCGGAGTCCAACCATAAACACGCACGCTCCGCGCGCCCGAAATGCCGCAATTTTCGAAAAAGTCGATCAACGTCAGCACGCGCCAGCCACTTTGCGGGGTGGCAGTGCACGACGTCGACCACTGGACTCCGCGGCAGAGCGCGCTCGAATCAGAGCATTGACGATCTGACCTGTTCTAAGCTCGCCGGCCAGACTCGCTTGTGCGTCGGGCCCAGAGCTGAATCGAAGGCGCAAGCGAAAAACCCGAGGATTGTGGCGACATGAACAAAGCAAAGCGGAAACTGGGTCTCGTTCTGGCAGCACTGCCGATGCTGCTGCTGCTGGGCTGCAACAACAGCAGCAAGGGCGGCGCGGCGGCGTCTTCATCGGGTGCGGCCACGGGGTCCAAGGTCGTGAAGCTCGCGTTCGTGACCAACAACCCGAGCCAGTTCTGGAAGATCGCCGAGGCCGGCCTGCGCAAGTACGAGAAGGAAGCCAAGGTGCAGGTCGACATGAAGATGCCGCCGAACGGCACGCCTGAAGATCAAAACCAGATCCTGCAGAACCTCGCGAGCCAGGGCTACGACGCGATCGCCGTCAGCGTGATCGCCCCGAAAGATCAGCTGCGCGTGCTGAACGAGGTCGCCGAGAAGACCAACCTCATCACCTTCGACTCGGACGCCGAGAAGTCCAAGCGCCTGCTCTACATTGGCACCAACAACTTCGAAGCGGGCAAGGCCTTGGGCGAGCGCATCGCCAAGCTCCTGCCCGACGGCGGAAAGATCGCGGTGTTCGTCGGCTCGCTCGCCGCCGATAACGCGGCGCAGCGCTTGGCCGGCATCGAGGCCGCCATCAAAGACAAGAAGATCGAGATCGTCGACAAGCGCGAGGACAACACCGACCGCGCCAAGGCTCGTTCGAACGTCGAAGACATCATCAACGCCCACAAAGACCTGAGCATGGTGGTCGGCCTGTGGAACTACAACGGCCCCGCCATCGCCGCCGCCATCGAAGGCCTCGGCAAGCAGGGCAAGATCAAGGCGGCCGTGTTCGATGAAGACGACGCCACCCTCGACGCCATCAAGAGCGGCACCATCGAGGCGACCGTCGTGCAGAAGCCCTTCCAGTTCGGCTACTTGTCGGCCAAGTGGATGCACGACCTCGCCACCAAGAACGCCGAGACCAAGAAGGCGATTCCGGCTGGCAACGTGATCGATACAGGCGTAACGGTCATCGACAAGGGCAACGTCGAGTCGTTCAAGGCCGAGCTCACCGACATGAAGAAGTCGGTCCAGTAAGCCCCCCGAGCCAGAAAAGTAGACCGAGACGCAATGAGCGAGCCTTCGAATAGCGAGACGCCCCCCCCTCTCCTCAAGATGCGGGGCATCACCAAGCGCTTCCCGGGCGTGGTGGCGCTGCAGGGCGTCTCGCTCTCGCTCAGAGCCGGCGAAGTGCTCGCGCTGATGGGCGAGAACGGCGCCGGCAAGAGCACCTTGATGAAGATCTTGGGCGGCGTACAGCCGCCCGACGAAGGCGAGATCAGCATCGATGGTCAGCCGGTCAGCTTCGATGGCGTGAAGGACTCGAAGGCGAGCGGCATCGCCCTGATCCATCAGGAGCTGATGCTGGCGCCGAACCTCGACATCACGTCGAACATCTTCTTGGGCGCAGAGGGCGCCAAGGGCGGGCTGCTCGGTCCGCTCAACCGCCCGAAGATGAACGCGCGCGCGGCGGAGCTGATCGCGCGCGTGGGCCTGAAGATGCCGGTGACGACGCCGGTGTCGCGGCTGACGGCCGGCCAGATGCAGATGGTGGAGATCGCCAAGGCGCTGTCCACGAAGGCCCGCATCATCATCATGGACGAGCCGACCTCGTCGCTCGCCAGCGCCGAGTCCGAGCAGCTGTTCAAGATCATTCGTCAGCTGAAGTCCGATGGCATCGGCATCATCTACATCTCGCACCGTATGCAAGAGGTGATGGATCTGTCCGATCGCATCACCGTGCTCCGTGACGGCCGCTACGTGGGTGATCTGCTGCGGGCCGAGGCCACGCACGACAAAGTCGTGGCGCTGATGGTCGGGCGCGAGCTGAGCAACGAGTACTTTCCGGAGAAGCGCGAGCGCACCTCCACCGAGCCGATGCTCGAGGTGGTCGACCTGGTCGTCCCCGGCGCTCCCGACAAAGCCAGCTTCACCGCGCGCAAAGGCGAGATCCTCGGCTTCGCAGGCCTGATCGGCGCCGGGCGCACCGAGCTGATGGAAGCCATCTTCGGCGTCACTCCCGCGCTCTCGGGCTCGATGAAGCTCGACGGTCGTGATTACCAGCCGGGGGCGCCGCGCGACGCCATCGACGCCGGCGTCTACCTGGCGCCGGAGGACCGCAAGCGGCACGGCCTCGTGCTGCCGATGACGGTGGCGCAGAACACCTCCCTCCCCAACGTCGCGAGCTACGCCGCCTTCGGCTGGCTCGATCGCAAGACCGAGACCGAGGTCGCGGAGAACGGCGTGAAGCGCCTGCGCACCAAGACGCCCTCGATCCGGCAAGCGGTCGTGAACCTGTCCGGCGGCAATCAGCAGAAGGTCGTGCTCGCCAAGTGGCTGGCGATGGCGCCCAAGGTGCTGATCTTGGACGAGCCGACGCGCGGCATCGACGTCGGGGCCAAGGCCGAGATTTACCGCCACATGGCTGACTTGGCGGACCAGGGCATCACCATCCTGATGGTGAGCTCCGACATGGAAGAGACTATCGGCATGAGCGATCGCGTGGTCGTCATGCACGAACGGCGCCTCAAAGGCGTGCTCGAACGACACGAGCTCACGCAGCTCGCGATCGCAGGATTGATGACCGGTAGGCCCGAAAGCACCGGGGAAAGCAATGTGGCAGCGTCATGAGGCGTGAGCTCGGAATGTTGATCGCGCTGGTGCTCATGTGCATCGCGCTCTGGACCTCGAACTCGGATTTCTTGGGCGCGTCGAACATCGTCAACACGACGCGCCAAATCTCGATGCTCGGAATCTTCGCGATCGGCATCGCGTTCGTGATCATCACCGGCGGTATCGACTTGTCGATCGGCTCGGTGGTGGGGCTCACGGGCGTGATCATCGCCCGCATGTCGTCGACGGAGACGGGCGGCCTCGGCTACCCGCTTTGGGTCGGCATCACGGTCGCGCTGGTGGCGGCCGTGGTGGTCGGCGTGCTGCAAGGTCTGCTCATCACGCGCCTGAAGCTGCAGCCGTTCATCGTCACGCTCGGTGGCATGCTGCTCCTGCGCGGCGTGTCGCAGACGATCGTCGAAGGCGGCGTGATCAGCATGGGCAACTCGCCGCTCCTGAACCTGTCGAGCGGCGGCCTGCTCCACCTCGGCCGTGACCCGCTGATCGGCTGGCCCACCGTGATTTTCCTGGCCGTCGCTGGCCTGGGCGCCTACGTGCTGCACTACACGGTGCTCGGCCGCTACATCTACGCGATCGGCGGCAACCGCGACGCCGCTCGCTACTCCGGCATCAACGTCAACCGCGTCGAGCTGCTCACCTACGTGATCTCGGCCGGTACCGCGGGCATCGCCGGCATCTGCTACGCCGCTTACATCGGCCAGATGTCGCAGCAGGTCGGCGTCTCCTACGAGCTTTACGCGATCGCGGCGGCGGTGCTCGGCGGCTGCTCGCTGCGCGGCGGCGAGGGCACGATCTTCGGCATCTTGATCGGCACCGCGATCATGCGCGTCATCGACAACGGCATCAACATGTTCCAGATCCCGTACACGGATCCGGACGGCATCGCGCGCATCTGGCGCCTCAACCCGAACTGGACCTTCATCATCGTCGGCGCCGTCATCTTGGTGGCGGTGATCCTCGATCAGGTCGTGCATATGGTGCAGGCGGCAAGACGACTGAAAGAAGCGGCGGCACCGAAACCCGCGGGCCCCCCCCCGGGGGGCAGTAGTCAGGCGCCATCCGTGGGCGCCAAGAGCCCCGCCGCTTAGCTGTTCCCCCTCCCCGCCCCGGCTACTGCGCCGTCCAAGCACCATCGACGAGCAGGCACGTCCCTGAGACGAGCTTGGCGGCGTCGGACGCTAGATAGATGACGGCGCCTGCGACGTCGGAGATGTCCCCGATCTGATTGGCGGGAATGCGGCGCAGCACGTTCGCGCGGTACTCGGGATCGTCGAGGCGCTCCGCCGTGCCGGGCGTGTAGATGAAAGTCGGTCCGACCGCGTTGACGGTCACGCCCAGCTTCGACCACTCGAGCGCCATCACGCGCGTGAGCTGGTTCACGCCGCCCTTCGAGGCGCAGTAAACGGCGTGATCCACGATGCCCACCACGCTCGCCTGCGAGCTCATGTTGATGATGCGCCCGTACCCGCGCTGGACCATGCCTCGCGCCGCCGCTTGGGCACAGAAGAATAGACCCTTGAGGTTCACGGCCATCATCTCGTCCCAATCGGCCTCGGTGACGTCGAGCGCAGGGTGATTGGCGCCCAAGCCGGCGTTGTTGACCAAGATATCCAGGCGTCCGAAATGCTCTTCGACGCGCGCCACCCCTTCACGGATCGAGGTGACGCTGCGCATGTCCATCGGCACGCTCAGAGACCCGGGGATCGTCCGAGAAAGCTCGGCCAAGGCCCGCGCGTCGCGAGCGCTCACCGCCACCTTCGCCCCCACCTCGGCCAGGGCTCGCGCGAGCCCGTAGCCGATACCTCGGCTGGCCCCCGTCACCAGGGCTACCTTGCCATCCAAACGAAACCCGGGGGCGTACGTGCGCTTTTCGGTCATGACTTCCTCGCGGGGGAGCAGAGCACGCTCCGCGTCCGCCACAAACCTGCCTGGAGCCGGCCGCTCCCTCACCCCATCGGCTCTCACGCCGGTCTGGCGTCAGCGGACGCGGCGCGCGAGGTCGGCGCTGTTCCGACCGGCATCCAGCGTGTAGTCTGCGCCCCGCAATGACACCGCTCTCGCGGTACGTGGTGGAGACCCTGCTCACGCTCGCGGCGGTGGTCGCGCTCTCCATCCTCTTGCTGAGCGTGCTGCGCCGAGCAGGAGTAGGCAAGCTCGGGGGGCCGCTCGAGCTCGTCGCGCGACTGCCGCTCGAAGGTCGCCGCGCCGTGTACTTGGTGCGAGTCGGGGAGACCGTCTACGTGCTCGCGGCGTCGGAGAACGCGCTCCAGAAGCTCGGCGAGCTGCCGCGCGCGGCCCTGCCGGCGGAGGTGGCGGTGGAGCCGCGCTCGTTCGCCGAGGTGCTGAAGCGCGCCGTCGGCGTGAAGGAGCGGCCCGCGAACGTCGGCTCGACCGAACCCCAGCGGCAGGAGGACTCGACGTGAACGCGACTCCGGATCTCTTCGCGCGCCCGGTGACGCTGATCATCGCGCTCGGCGTCGCGACGCTGCTGCCCTTCGCGTTCATGACGCTGACGTCCTTCGTGAAGATCTCCACCGTGCTTCAGATCGTGCGCGGGGCGATCGGCGCGCAAAATGTGCCATCGAGCACCGTGATCATGGCCTTCGCGGGGGCGCTGACCCTGCTGGCGATGGCGCCGCTCGGCTCGCGCTTGAACGACCGAGTAGCGCCTCTGCTCGAGCCCGCCGCACAAGCAGACACCACCGACTGGCTCATCGGCGTCAGCGCCGCCATCAAAGAGCCGGTGCAGAGCTTCTTGACGCAAAACGCCTCCGATCGCGAGCGACGGCGCTTCTTCGAGATCGCGCGCGCGGCGCGCCCACCGGCCGAGAAGGACCGCGTGGGTCGCGACGACTTGACGGTGGTGGTCCCCGCGTTCGTGGTGACGGAGCTGCTCGAAGCGTTCGCGCTCGGGTTCGCGATCTATTTGCCGTTCTTGGTGATCGATCTGGTCGTCGCCAACGTGCTGCTCGCGCTGGGGATGCAGATGCTGAACCCGACGCAGGTCAGCCTGCCGTTCAAGCTGCTGCTATTCGTGGCCATCGACGGCTGGGGCCTTTTGGCGCAAGCGCTGGTGACCGGCTACAAGTTCTAACGGCATGCGCTTTGCTGGCTAGCAGCGCATGACCGAGCAACAGAAGCAGCGCCAGCCTCAGCCAGGCGGGCAAGATCCGCATCCTGAGACGAAACGTCACGAAAGCGCCAAGGTGCCCGACGACAAAAGCTCCAAGGTCGCCCCCGACAAGCAAGGCGACCCCCGCACCAGCCACGACAAGGACGGCAACGAGCGGCAACGCTCTCCGAAGCAACCGAGTTAGAGCCGGCGAGGCCTAAGCCGGCGAGGCGAGGCATGGGCTTTGCGACGGGAGCCGCGCATGACTCAACATAAGCACGTGACTCCCGCGCCTGGCCTCGAACCGCTCATTGGCCTCGTCGGTAAATGGCACCTGGAGGGTGAGCTGCAGGAAGGGCCTTTCGGGCCGGCGGGTCCTTTCGTGTCAGTGGATACCTACGAGTGGCTCGAAGGTGGGGCCTTCCTCATCCATCGGCTCGACGGGCGCTTCGGCTCGCGCTCAGCGGCGTGCGTCGAGGTCTTCGGGCGTCGCGGCGACGCCCTCGTTTCACAGGCTTATTACAACGACGGGCAAGAGCGAGCCTGGACGGTCACCGCGCGCGGCGACGTGCTCGAGCTCAACGGCAGCGCGAGCGGGAACGACGAGGAGATGCGCGAGGTGCGCTGCGAGCTGCGCGTCATTGAAGAGGGCAACGCGCTCGAGGCTCTGTGGACGGAGCGCCAACCGGGCGGAAGCTGGCGCGAGTTCTTCAAGGCTCGCGGCACCAAAGCGCTGCCGCTCCCCAACACCAGCGTCGGCGGCTGATGCACGGTCTCGATTCGCGAGGCTCAGGCCTGCCGACGCGAGACGACGGGCGACGTCGAGAGCGACAACGACTTGCCGGGGATCGACAGCGCGTTGAGGATCGTTTCGAGCATACGCAGCGCCCGCGCCAAGCGCGCCGGCGACTCAGCCAGCTGGGGAGCGAGCTCGGCCAGTGAGGCGAAGCGCTTGGTCAGCCTGGCAAATGTCTCGGGCTGATCGGCGCTCGCTAGGCCCATCTCGATCTCGATGCAAAGCCGCTGCGCTTCAGCGGGGCGCAGCTGCGCGTAGCGCGCGACCTGCACCAACCAATCGAACAGCGCGCGTTCGTGCTCCCCAAAGCTAGGGCCAGGCACCACGAAGGCTTGGCCCTCACAGGTAGCGCAGGGCGCTGCAACTTGGTTCTGCACGCTACGCGGCGATAGGGCCACGGCGCCACACTCACGACAGTGCGTCGGCAGGAGCTGCACGGCCAATAACCTTAGTCATAACCCGAAAGAGTGCAAGTTCAACGAGCGCGGCCGCGCGCGGCGCGCAGCTTGTCGATGGAATCGGGCTATCCACAGGCCCCGCTAACGCTGACGCTCAGCCCGACGTTGAAGTGTCAGCGAAAGCGGTAGCGCAGAGGCACGGGCAGCGCGCCTCCGTGTTCCGCCCTCACTGGCAGACCGGAGCGAAAGGCCAGCGCGCCGGAAGCTCGAGTCGAAACGCATGTCACACCGCGCCCAGGTCGCTCGTCTTGTCAACGAAGGGCGCCCCAGCGGCGATGAATCACCATGAAAGCCAGACTCGATCCGTTCCAAGCTTCTCCCGAGGTCATGCAGGCCATGAGGCAGCTCGAAGAGCGCGTCCGCGGCGCGGGCCTCGAGACGAGCCTCATGTTGCTAGTCAAGACGCGCGCATCCCAGATCAACGGCTGCGCGTTCTGCGTGCACCTGCACACGGCCCACGCTCGTAGCGAGGGCGAGACCGAAGAGCGACTCTACCTGCTCGGCACGTGGCGCGAGTCACCGCTGTTCACGCCGCGCGAACGCGCAGCGCTGGCGTGGACGGAAGCGCTCACGCTCATCTCGCAGACGGGCGCCCCTGATCGCGACTACGCAGAGCTCTCGGAGCACTTCTCGGAGAGCGAGCGAGTGAACCTGACCATGCTGATCGTCGCCATCAACGGCTGGAACCGCATTGCGGTCGGCTTCAAGCGCGTTCACCCTACGCAGCCGAGCCGTGCCACAGCTTGAGCCGGACATCGTCAGCGCCGTGCGGCCCCGCTTGGTGCGCATCGCCTACCGCATGCTCGGCTCCGTAGCGGAGGCCGAAGACGCCGTGCAGGACGCGCTCGTCCGCTTCCAGCGCGTCTCCGCCGAGGTCGACTCCCCTGCTGCGTTCTTGTCGCGGACGGTGACGCGCCTGTGCCTGGACAGGCTCAAGTCCGCGCGCCGGCAGCGCGAAACCTACGTTGGGCCTTGGCTGCCGGAGCCGATCTTCGACGGCGAGCAGGCGGTGAGCGATGACGTGACTTTGACCCTGATGCTGGCGCTCGAGCGGCTCTCTCCGCTCGAGCGCGCCGCATTTCTGCTGCACGACGTGTTCGAGATGGGCCTGAACGAGGTCGCGGCCACGCTCGATCGCGAGCCCGCCGCGTGCCGCAAGCTCGCGGCGCGAGCGCGTGAGCACGTCAAGGAGTCACGCCCGCGCTTCGACGTCTCGCCCGAGCGCGGCGCGGAGATCGCTCACGCGTTCTACGTCGCCTCACGGGCGGGAGACGTCTCGGCGCTCTCTCAGCTCCTCGCCGAGGACGTCGTCCTGTACTCCGATGGCGGGGGTAAGCGGGTCGCCGCTACCAAGCCGTTGCTCAGTTGCTCACGCGTGGCGCGTTTCTACGCGGGTCTCTCGCGGAAGGCCGGCCGCCAAGCTCCCACCGGTTACCGGGCAGCGCGCATCGACGGCTTGCCCGGCTTCATCACGTTCAGCGACGGCGGGCTACCGCAGACGACGGCCCTCGCCATCACCGGCGAGCGCATCGTCGCGATCTACATGGTGCGCAACCCCGACAAGCTCTCGCGCGTTCCCCTCACTTGAGGCGCCGAACCAGCCGCAAGCGCGCGCGCGGGCGGCCCAGCGCGAGCCTCAGCCGAGGTTCAAGCGCTCAGCGCGTAACATCGACGTGAGGCGCGCGGCGTCGAACGCTTCGGTACCTTTGCGGCGTGCCCAGGCGAGCGAGCGCGGCGTGGGCTTCGGCGCGGGCACGAGCATCAGGTGGGTGCGCGCGCTCGGGGCGGTCTCGAGGCGCGGCAACGGACGCTCGTTGATCGGACGCGTGGGGAGCTCGGAGTCGAGCAGTGACAGCTTCAAGGCTTGCATGATTCGACACTCTTGCGCTCGCTGCGTGTCCGCTCCGCAAAGAGCTTGTGTCTTCTTCGTATCCCGCACTCGAACCGGCAGATTGGTAGCGGGTAGACTTACATTGGTGGTGAGGCGTGATGGCTCACGGCGAGGACATTGCTTATCGAAGCGCGCGTTCGATTGGCAATGTCCGTCTGCCGCGTCGCACGGCTCGAGTCGCGCGTCGCACGCGGCTCGAGTCGCGCGTCGCTCTAGTCGCGAATCACGTTCCCGTGCGGTCCGTGTCCGCGCCCAACGGCACGCACCCACGCACAAAGCAGCAAAGGCGACTCTCGTCGCCTTTGCTTCCGACCGCATCACACACTGCTACGGATGTGATGCGCGTGGATTGAGTTAGTGGCACCTCGCCCAAGGGGCGTGGGGGTTAGGGGGGTGGGGGGAGGGGTAGGGTGCCCACCGCGGGGGGACGCGGCGGCGAGGTGCCAGCTCAACCATAACCCCCTTACCCAGGAACACAAGGGGCACTCAGCTGCCTCTTCGAAGATTTCCGAGCGCGCATCGCCGCGTCTCCGTCTTCCGTCTCCTTACCGTCTGTAATGCCGCGGGCTGCCAGCGCTGCGGATGCGCGCCATGGCGACTACGTGCCGCTCGGAGCGGGGCCATATCGCCGCGCCTCAGACGCCACGTCCCCGCCCTCGTGGTCCTCGCCGTGAGCCAGCAGGCGTGGGTGCGATGGAAAACTACACAGGGGAGGCACTTTGACGCAGGCGTCGGGAATAGGTGGCAAATCTCATGGTTTTAGCGCGGCAATGCTGGCTTTCGCGTCCTACCGCTCTCGCTCGCCGAGGCTCTCGCCTGCGCTTGTTGACAGCGATCGAGACTTCTCTAGGATGCCGCCGCTCGAACCCCGACAACTCAAGAATACGCGGAAAAATCCGCGGGTTCTTTTGGAGGCCTGATGGCTACCGATGTGATGATTGAAGCGACTGGGCTGACGAAGCGATTCGGCTCGGTGCGCGCCCTGGACAAGGTGAGCTTCGAAGTGCGCAAGGGCGAGGTCGTGGGCTTCCTGGGGCCAAACGGCGCCGGCAAGTCGACCACCATGCGCATCCTCACCTGCTTCTCTTCGCCGACCAACGGTACGGCCAAGGTGAAGGGCTTCGACGTCTTCGATAACCCCCTCGGCGTTCGCCAGAGCCTGGGCTATTTGCCCCAGCGCGCACCGCTCTACGCAGACATGACTGTCTACGACTACTTGCAGTTCGCGGCGCAGATCCGCGGGCTCGACGAGTCGAAGTTCAAGCAGCGCCTCAAGAAGGTGATCGAGGTTTGCGGCCTGGCGCAGTCGCTGGGGAAGGACATCTCGACCCTTTCGCACGGCTATCGCCAGCGCGTCGGGCTGGGCCAGGCGCTGATTCACGATCCGCCCATCTTGATCCTCGATGAGCCCACCAGCGACCTCGACCCGAACGAGAAGGCGGAGGTGCTCAAGTACATCAAAGAGATCGGCAAAGATCGCACGATCTTGCTGTCGACCCACAACCTGAGCGAGGTCGAAGAGGCCTGCGCCCGCGCCATCATCGTGTCGAAGGGCCGCGTCGTCGCCGACGGCGCCCTCGACGAGATCCGCGCCAAGACGGGGCGCGTCCGCTACGTCGTCACCATCGACGAGCGCCACGCGGAAGCGGGCAACAAGGCGCCCGGCTCCAAGGAAGTGGACGAAGCGCTGCGCAAGCTGAGCGGAGCGACGGCCATTCGCGAGCTTCCGACCGACGAAAGCGCGCACAAATTCGAGCTCTCGGGCCCGCAAGACGCGGACCTCCGCGCGGAGATCTTCCGGCTGATGGTGGCCAAAAGTTGGACCCTGCTCGAGCTCCGTCGCGACGCGCAGAGCCTCGACGCCGTCTTCCGAGACCTCACGCGGGGTGACGAGAGGCTCGATCGCGGCGCCGACTGGGCCGGCGGCGAAGACGAGGATGAGGAGGACGACGAGGATGCGCCTCGCAAGGGTGCGAAGGCGGCCGTGGTGGGTGGCGCGGCGGCGGCGGCGGCTGCTGCTGCCGATGACGACGACGAAGATGATGATGACGACGAGGACGACGACGACGATGATGACGACGACGACGATGACGACGACGAGCCCGCGCAAAAGCCGCAGGGGAAAGGCTGAGCCATGTCGCCGATGCTGATCATCGCCAAGCGCGAGTTCCGCTCTTACTTCGACTCACCGGTGGCCTACGTGGTCATCTGCCTCAGCTTCTTGGTGCTGGGTGCGTTCTTCTTCCTGGTCGGCGGCGGCTTCTGGCAGGTCGACCGCGCGACGGTTTCGCGCATGTTCGAGCTGGCGCCGCTCGGTCTGGCCTTCTTGGTCGTGCCGGTCATCACCATGCGCTTGATCGCCGAGGAGAAGCGCTCCGGTACGCTCGAGATGCTCATCACGCTGCCCGTGAAGGACAGCGACGTGATCTTGGGCAAGTACCTCGGCGCGCTCGGGATGCTGCTGGTGCTGGTGCTGGCCACCGCCGTCTACCCCATCGCCATGTTCAAGTGGCCGTGGAACCTGGGCCCGCTGGACACCGGCCCCGTGCTGTCCGGATACTTCGGCCTGATCTTGTTCTGCGCCGCCGCGACCGCGATCGGCCTCTTGTTGAGCTCGCTCACCGAGAGCCAGGCGATCGCCTTCTTCTTGACCGTGTTCGTGCTGATCGTGCTGTGGTTCACCGGCTCGCTGGCGCGCTGGGTGGGCGGCACGGCCGGTAACGTTCTCAACTTCATCGCCTTCGATTCGCGCCTGTCCGGCTTCTCGCGCGGCCTGGTCGATACGCGCGACGTGGTGTTCTTCCTGACGGTTACGGCCCTGTGCTTGGTCGTGGCCTTCCGTGCGCTCGAGCGCAGAAAGTGGGCGTGAGCCGTGGCAACGCAAGACCAAAAGAGGAAAGCGGCGACCCAGACGGGCCTCTACCTGATCGTCATCGTGGCGATCGCGGTGGTGGCCAACATGCTGTCGTTCAAGGCCTACTCCCGCTTCGATTGGACCCGTAACGAGCGCTACACCCTGAGCAAGGGCAGCGGGCGCTTGCTCAGCTCGCTGAAGACGCCGATTCAGGTCGACGCCTACGTGAAGACGGGCCTGCCCCAGCTCGACGCCTTCGTGCGCGACCTGACCGACTTGCTCAAGGAGTACGAGCGCGAAGGCAAGGGCAAGTTCAAGTTCACCTTGATCGAGCCGAACACCGACGAGCTGCGCGAGCAGGCGAAGGAAGCAGGCCTGCAGGAGCAGCCCTTCGGCGAGATGAACCAGACCGCCGAGGACACGGCCGCCATCGCCCAAGGCTACCTGGGCCTGGTGTTCAAGTACGGCAGCGAGAAGGCCGTCATTCCGCAGCTGCCTTACCAGCAGTCCGACGGCCTCGAGTTCTGGATCACCAACAAGATCCGCGAGATTCGCGACAAGGCCGACGACATCAAGCACCGCATCGGCGTCGTCACCAACAAAGACGAGCTGAAGCTGACCGACGCCAACCTCACGCCCAAGCAAGGGCGCGGCGGCGGCGGGCCGAACCTGAAGGGCATCCTCGAGCAGGCGTTCCCCTTCTACAAGATCGAGGACCTGGACCTGAAAGACGGCGGCAGCGAGATCGACAAGGACCTCGCCGGCATCATCATCACCCAGCCGCAGAAGGACTACACCGAGAAGGAGCTGCGCCGCATCGACGAGTTCCTGATGCTCGGCGGCAAGTCGCTGGTGGTGTACGCCTCGGCCGTCAACCTCAAGGCCAACGACGCGAGCATGAGCGCGACGCTCAGCACGCACGGCCTCGACAAGCTGCTGGATGGCTACGGCATCCACATGAACAAGGACGCCGTATTCGACCACGGCGCGCAGTTCCGCGTGCAGGTGATGACCCAAGGCGGCACGCCGGCTTGGATCCGCCATCCCGGCATCGCGCACGTCGTCAACGACACGCGCATGGACGAGAAGGAGAAGCTGCTCGACACCGGCTTCGCCGGGTTCTTCCGCATGGACGAGGTCGTCTTGCCGTTCCCGAGCAGCCTCGAGCTGAAGCGCGACAAGCAGCCGGCGGACGTGAAGCTGGTCGCGGTGGCTCGCTCCACTCCGGCGACGAGCGTCGACAAGTCGGAGACCATCGACATGAAGCTGCGCGAGCAGTGGCGGCCCAAGCCTCCGCAGGCTCAGCGCGTGCTGGCCGCGTACGCCGACGGCAAGCTGCAGAGCGCGTTCAAGGGCAGCCCTGGTGAGGGCATCACCCCGCCCGAGCGCGCCGCGCAGCCCTCGCGCGTGCTCGTCGTCTCGTCGAGCCAGTTCCTCACGAACCCGTTCGCGTACGCCGGCAACGGCCCTGAGCTCGGCGGTCAGTTCGCCATGTTCGGCGCCGTGGGTGGTGACCCGCAGCTGCTCATGTTCGCTCAGCCGTACACCAAGTACCTGACGCCCATGATCATCTCGCTCAAGAACACGCTCGACTGGATGAGCGGCGACTCCGACTTGGTGGCGGCGAGCGCGAAGCTGATCGGCGACGCGAACCTCACCTACACCAGCGTCAGCAAGCCCAAGTTCAAGGCCGAGGACGACGACGCCGAGATCAAGAAGAAGGACGAAGAGTACCGCGCGGCGCGCAAGAACCTGCAGGCCAACGTGCAGTGGTGGCTGATCCTCGGCATGCCGGTCGCCTTCGGCGCCTTCGGCGTGCTGCGCTGGCGCAGCCGCCAGGCGCGTCGCGATCAAGTCAAGGTCTGAGCGCAGCTCCCGGAATTCAGAGCGAGATCCAAATATGGCAATGAACACCGAGACCAAGCTGTACGTCGCGCTAGGCGTGCTGGGCGTGCTGGGCGGCGGCCTCTACCTCCAAAACAAAAAGGAGGCGGAGAGCGCCGCCCGCTACTCGCTGAGCGGCCAAGCCGCAGCGCTGCCGAAGATCGACATCAAAGACGAAGACATCAAGGCCATCGACAAGATCGTCTTGAACAAGGCGGGCGAAGATGGCGGCGCACCCGTCGACATCGAGCTCACCAAGAGCGGTGAAGAGTGGAAGCTGACCAAGCCGGTCGAGGCGAAGGCCAACCAAGCCAACGTCACGTCGCTGCTCGACAACCTCAAGGCCCTCAAGGTCAGCGAGCAGATCGACGCCGCCAACACCGGCTACGCGAAGTACGGAGTGTCGGACGACAAGGGCCTGCACGCCGTCTTCAGTAAGGGCGGCGCGGTGGTGCTCGACGCTCGCTTCGGCGAGAACGGCGGGCGCGGTCAAATGACGCGCATCGCGGGCAAAGACGGCGTTTACGCGATCAAGGGCTACTCGAGCTACTTGTACGCGCGTGACGTGAAGGGCTGGCGCGACCTGTCGCTGTTCAAGTTCGAAGAGGGTGACGTCAACGCTGCCACCATCACCAACGAGCACGGCAGCTTCAGCTTCACCAAAGACGGCGAAGACTGGAAAGGTAAGTTCGGCAAGGGCAAGGCCACGCCGGAGCCGATCAAGAACTTCGACGACTCGAAGGTGAAAGATTTCGTCCGCGCCTACAAGACGCTCAACGCCGATGGCTTCGCCGAGAAGGGCAAGACGCCAGCCGACGTCGGGCTCGAGAAGCCGGTCGCGACCATTCAGCTCACGCTGAAGGACGGCGCCAAGCGTGACGTGAACGTCGGCGCCAACGCCGAAGGCTCGAGCCGCTGGGTCAAGGTCAGCGGTAGCGACGAAATCTGGAGCATCTCCAGCTGGGCCGCTGACTGGGCGATCGCCGAGCAGAAGAAGTTCCAGAAGGAGAGCGACAAGGACAAGAAAGACACGGCCAGCGCCGGCGCGGGCACTCCTCCCCCCGGTATGCCCCCAGGCATGCCGGCGATGGATGATCCGCACGGCGGGCACTGAGCTTTCGGTCCTCGTCGCAGGGGCCGCGGCGGCGCGGCTTGGGTGATATAACGGGAGGCATGCCGGTGAGAGCCAGCTGCCTCCCGTTGATTTTTTGTGCGCTCGTGCTGAGCGGTTGCGCGCGCAAGCTGCCCGGCCCCAGCGAATGCCGCGATTTCGCGCTCGCGTCCGTCGGCTTTCGGCCCGGCACCCCCCTGAGCATCGTGCAGCGACGCCCTGCCCTCGCCGCCAAAGCCGAAGAAGTGACGCGCCAGTGCCTCACGACGCCGTGGGACTACCAGCTGCTGCAGTGCCTGCAGCTGTCCGGCGGCCGCGCCTGCCTCGTCTCCTTCCAGCGTCGCCTCGCCGGCTCCTAACGGCTCGGGGGGACAACAGGGAGGCGGGGAAACGGGGAGAGAGAGGGCAACAGGAAGGGTGGGAGGGTGGAAGGGGAGAGAGAGATTTTTTGGGGGGTGGCAGGGAGCGCGTCGCAAGAGGCGGAGGCGTCGCGGAGACCCGACGGGAAACCCCCGATCGGGTTTGGTCCTCCAAACCCGATCGGCGTCTCGCCCTTCCAAACTTCCACCCTTCCTGTTGTCCCCCTCGCCCAGCGCCTTACGCGGGGACGATGTCGAGCGAGAGGGTGTCGCCCTGCGCGTCGACTTTGACGCTGCCGCCGTTCGGGGCTTTTGCTGACAAGAGCGCGTGCGCGAGCGGATCCTGCAGCTCGCGCAGGAAGGTGCGCTTCAGCGGGCGCGCGCCGAGGGCAGGTTCGTAGCTCAAATCGACCAGGCGCAGCTTGGCGGCTTCGGTGACGTCGAGCGTGAGCTTGCGCGGCGCCAGCAAGCGGCTGAGCTCACCGAGGCGAATATCCACGATTTTCCGCAAATCTTGCTTGGTCAGCGGTCGAAACACGCACACGTCGTCGAGGCGATTCAAGAACTCGGGACGGAAGAAGTCACCGAGGCGGTCGAACATCAAGTCGCGCAGCGCCTGGCGGCCCTCCTCGGACTCGAACAGCTTGGCGTCGGCGTCGAGGATGCGCTCCGAGCCGATGTTGCTGGTCATGACGACGACCGTGTTCGAGAAGTCTGCCAAGCGCCCGCGCCCGTCGGTCAAGCGCCCGTCATCCAGCACTTGCAGCAGCAGGTTGAACACGTCTTGGTGCGCCTTCTCGACCTCGTCGAACAGCAGCACCGAGTAAGGTCGCCGGCGCACGGCTTCGGTCAAGAACCCGCCTTGATCGCTGTCGGCGTAGCCAGGCGGCGCGCCGATCAGCCGCTGCGCCATGTGGCGCTCCATGAACTCGCTCATGTCGAGGCGAGTCAGCGCCGCTTCGTCGTCGAACAAAAACTCGGCCAGCGCCTTGGCCAGCTCCGTCTTGCCGACGCCGCTCGGCCCCAGCAGCAAGAACGAGCCGATCGGGCGCTTGGGATCACGCAGGCCGACGCGACCACGCCGAACCGCGCGCGACACCGCGGCGAGCGCGTGGTCTTGACCGACGATGCGCTCCCCGAGGCGCGCCTCCATTTTCAGCAGCTTTTCCGCTTCGGCCTCGAGCATCTTGTCGACCGGGATGCCAGTCCAGCTCGCGAGCGTGGCGGCCACGTCTTGATCCAGCAGCTTGGGGTTCTTGCGCTCGCCGTGGCTGCGCGCAGCGTCTTCCGCCTTCGCGAGCCGGGCCGTGAGATCGGGCAACGTGACGTGCTCGAGCTCGCCGAGCCGCGCGAAGTTCTTCTCGTCGCGCGCGCGGTTGCGCTCGGCTTCGGCGCTCGCGAGCTGCGCTTGCAGCGCCTGGATGGCGGCGGTGACGCTGCGTCGCCCCTCGATGGCGCCGCGCAGGGCCGTGACCTGTGGCTCGAGCTCGGCGCGCTCGGCCTGCAACTTTGCGAGCAGCTCTCGAGCGGCCGCGTCGTCTTCGTCGGCCAGTGACGCGAGCTGGGCCTGCAAGGAATCGAGCCGATGCACCAGTCTATCCAGCTCGAGCGGCATGCCGTCCGTCTCGACGCGCTTGGCGGCGGCGGCCTCGTCGAGCAAGTCGATCGCGGCGTCGGGTAGGCGCCGCTCTTGCACGTAGCGCTTGGCGAGCTCGACCGCAGAGATGATCGCGCGGTCTTGGATCGGCACGCCGTGGTGCTCTTCCAAGCTCTGCGCTACGCCGCGCACGATCTCGATGGCCTGGGCCACGCTCGGCTCTTCGACCGCGATTTCGGTGAAAGAGCGCGCCAGCATCGGATCTTTCTCGCTGAGCTTGCGCAGCCCGTCGGGCGTGATCGTCGCGAGCACGCGCAGCTCCCCGCGGCCGAGGGCGGGGCGGAGCACGTCGGCGAGGCTCGAGCCGGTAGGCCCTTGGCCGATCAGCTGCTCCAGCCCGCAGATCACCAAGATCTGTTCGCTGCCGCCGCTGCGCGCGCCGAACGAAGCCAGCAGCTTGCGCAGGCGCTCTTCGATCTCGCCGCGCAAGCGCGTGCCAGCGACGATAGCCGCCAAATCCAGCTCGACCAGGCGCGCGCCGAGCAAGCGCGCCGGCACGTCTCCCGCCGCGATGCGCCGGGCCAGCGCGCGGATGATGGCCCGCTTGCCCACGCCCACTTCGCCCACCAAGAGCGGGTGGTGCTTCTGGCGACGCTCGAGGATCGTGACCAAGCGCCGCACTTCGTCGGCGCGCGCGATGACCGGATCGCCGCCGCGCGGACCGTCGAGCAGCGAGCTGGTCAAATCGCCGGGGTTGCCGCTCGCTTCGCCTTGCGGCGCGTCGGCCTTTTCATCGAGCAGCGCGGCGTGGCGCCGGAGGGAGCCGGGAACCACGCCGAAGGCCGACAGTAGCTCACCGGCCGCGCCGCGAATCTCTTGAGAGAGCGCGTTCAACAAGTGCGCGGAGGTGACGTGCGGCGCGCGCTCTTGACTCGCGTCACGCTCGGCGCGGCTCAGCAGGTCGATCATGGCATCCGACAGGTACGAGCGCTCTTTCGACTGAGGCAAAGTGGCGAGGGCGCGTTCGACGGCGCTCTCGAAGTCGAGCAGGCTCGAGGTCGCCTGCTCGAAAACGCCTCGGGTGCTGCGCCCCCGCTCGAGCGCGCGCGAAAGCAGATGTAGCGGCTGCACTTCCGCGTGCTTTCGCTCATCAGCGAGCGACTGCGCTCGCGCCACCAAGGCCTTGGCCGGCGGCAGGTAGCGATCCAGAGACAGAGTGGTGAGCGCGGGCTCTTCCGGCATGGGCGGACGTGAGCATAGCAGACCGGGCTCGCTGGCTGAGGCCCGGCTGCGGAGCTAGAACGAGCTTGGTCCATGGCCGAAATCGTCGTCTACCGTACCCCCTGGTGTGGCTGGTGCTTTCGCGCGCGGCAGCTCCTCGAAGAGAAGGGCGTGCCCTTCACCGAGGTCGACGTTTCGAACGACCCCGCCAAGCGAAAGTGGCTCCTCGAGATCACCCAGCGTCCGACGGTACCGCAGGTGTTCATCAACGGCAGGCCGGTGGGCGGCTTCACCGAGCTGGCTCAGCTCGAGCGCACCGGAGAGCTCGATCGCCTGTTGGCCGAAGCGGTGTAGGCTCGGCGCGTGAGCGTCTTCGAGCTGCCGCCCTGGTTTTGGATGGGGCTGGGCGTGTCGCTGGGTCTGCTCTTCGGGAGCTTCCTGAACGTCGTCATCTACCGCTTGCCGCGCGGCGAGAGCTTGGCTTTTCCGGCCTCGCGCTGCACGTCGTGCGGCACGCCCATCCGCGCCTACGACAACTTGCCGGTGCTGGGCTGGCTGCTGCTGCGCGGGCGTGCGCGGTGCTGCAAGGCGCCCATCTCGCCGCGCTACCCGCTAGTGGAGCTGCTCGGCGGCCTGCTGGGCGGTGCGCTGATTCAAGTCGGCGTGCTGATGCTGCCGAGCGACACGCCGCTCTGGCAGGGCCTGCTGTTCTTCGCCGTCGAGCTCGCGCTGGGGCTGGGCCTGATCGCGGCGGCGTTCATCGACCTTTCGCACATGTACCTGCCGGATCCGATCACGCTCGGCGGAGCCGCGCTCGGCGTCGTGAGCGTGCCGATTCGCCCCGGCGCCACCTTCGAAGAGAGCGTGATCGGCGCCGTCGTCGGCTTCTTGTTGGTGTGGCTGCCATTCGATTGGTTGCACCGCTGGCTGCGTGGCAAGCCGGGGATGGGCCTCGGCGACGCGAAGCTCACGCTGCTCGCGGGCGCTTGGTTCGGCTGGCAAGGCGCGCTGTTCACGCTGCTGGCGGCCGCGCTTCAAGCCACGCTGATGGTGATCGCGGTCTACCTGGTGCGCGGCAAGCTCGACGAGCCCGAGGCCGTGAAGCGAGAGCGCGAGGAGCTCCGCGCTGAGCTCGAACGCGCGAGCCCCGAAGAGCGAGCCGAAATCGAGGCGGAGCTCGAAGGTGATCCGCTGGCCGACGCACCAGAGCCCGGCTTCGGCAAGGCTCGCATCGCCTTCGGGCCGTTCCTCGTGCTTTCGGCGCTCGAGCTGTTGGTGTTCGGAGACTTCATTCGCCAAGAGTTGATGGGAGCGCTGCTCGGCGCATGAAACGTTGGGCTCTGCTCGGCCTCGTGCTGGCGTGCGGCGGGCGCAGCGTCGAAGCGCCACGTGGGGCGCACCCGCCGAACGACGCCGTTACCGTCCCCTACCCGCCCCCTCCGGCCAAAGTGGAAGAGCTACCGCCGCGGCCCAGCGCGAGCTGCGTCTGGGTCGACGGCTACTGGGAGTTCACCGATCGCTGGGAGTGGCTAGCGGGCGAGTGGGTCGTCCCGCAGGCCCACTGCCGGTTGGCTCCCGTCGAGCTGCGGCGCGAGGGCGGGAAGCTCTGGCACGCGCGTCCACGCTGGTACCCCGACAACGTCACGCTGCTGGGCCCCAGCTCGGCGTGTCAGCGCCCGCCGCCCTGCGCTGCGACTGGAAATGGCGTGAGCCAGGGAGCCGGTCGCTAGCGCGACGCCGTGATATGGTGCGCCCGAACTGATGGGCCAGCATATCTTTCGAGAATACGACATCCGTGGTGTGGCAGAGCGCGACCTCACTTCCGACCTCGCGGAGCGCGTGGGAAGAGGCATCGCGGAGTTGATTGGCCGCAGCATCGGCAAAGCCCCCCGGTTGGCGGTGGGGCGCGATTGCCGCCTGTCGGGGCCGCGCATTCACGAAGCGCTGACGCGAGGCCTGGTGCGCGGGGGCGCCGAGGTGCTCGACGTCGGCGTGGGCCCGACACCGAAGCTCTACTTCAGCGTCCACCACCTGGAGACCGACGGTGGCGTGATGATCACGGGCAGCCACAACCCGGCTCCCGACAACGGCTTCAAGATCATGATCGGTCGCGGCTCGTTCTTCGGCCCCGCGATCCAAGAGCTGCGCGCGCTCGTGGAAGGTCCGGCCCTGCCCGACAAGCCAGGCGGCTCGCTCAGCGAGGCCCCCGTCGACGACGCCTACGTGGCGAAGCTCGCGGGCAGCGTGAAGCTCGGCCGCAAGCTCAAGCTGGTCGTCGACGCTGGCAACGGCGGCGCAGGTCCGCTCGGCTTGCGCGCGCTGCAAGCGCTCGGCGTCGAGCCAACCGCCCTGTACTGCGACATGGACGGCCGTTTTCCCAATCATCACCCCGACCCGACCGTGCCCGAGAACCTGAACGACCTGATCGAGCGCGTCCGTGCCGAGAAGGCCGACCTGGGCGTGGCCTGGGACGGCGACGGCGACCGCCTCGGCGTGGTCGACGAAAACGGCGAGATCATCTGGGGCGACCGCCTGCTCGCGCTCTTCGCGGGCCCGATCATCGCCGAAAACCCGGGCGCCGCCATCATCGGCGACGTGAAGTGCTCGCAGACCTTGTTCGACCACGTCGCCAAGCTCGGCGGCCGTCCGATCATGTGGAAGACCGGTCACTCGCTGATCAAGACGAAGATGAAGGAGGAGAAAGCCGCCGTGGCCGGTGAGATGAGCGGCCACTTCTTCTTCGCCGACCGCTACTACGGCTACGACGACGGCATCTACGCGGCCCTGCGCATGCTGGAGCTGCTCACGGCTCAAGATCGCCCGCTGAGCGAGCTGCTGAGCGCCTTGCCCAAGCGTCACTTCACGCCCGAGCTGCGCTCGGATTGCGCGGACGACAAGAAGTTCGCGGTGATCGAGGGGCTGCGCCGCGCGCTGCGCGGAACGGGCGACGTGAACGAGCTGGACGGCGTGCGCGTCACCTACCCCGACGGCGCCTGGGCGCTCGTGCGCGCTTCGAACACGGGACCGATCTTGGTGCTGCGCTTCGAGGCGCCCGACGCGGCGCGGCTCGAGCAGATCCGCGCGGACGTGGAGCGGGTCGTCGACGAAGTGAAGCGGAGCGTCGGCGCGGCGTGAGTCAAGTCAGTACGGTTCAGAGCGAAGCTTGGTCGATTCGCCGCGTGCTCGTGTGGGCCGCCGATGACCTGAAGAAGCGCGGCAACGAAAGCGCGCGCCTGGAGGCGGAGCTGCTGCTCGGCCACGTGCTGAAGCTCGATCGCATCGGGATGATCATGCAATCGGAGCGGCCGCTCACGCCCACGGAGCTCGGTCAATTCCGCGAGCTGTTCAAGCGGCGCCGCGCGGGGGAGCCGGTCGCGTATTTGCTCGGCGAGCGCGAGTTCTTCGGCATTTCGCTGCGCGTCGACGCTCGCGTGCTGATCCCGCGCCCTGACACCGAGCGCCTGGTCGAGGTGGCGCTCTCGCGCACGCGCGCGCGCAGCATGCTCGGGGAAGCGCTCGACTTGTGCACCGGCTCGGGCTGCGTGGCGATCGCCTTCGCTCGACACCGCCCGACCTGGAGCGTGACCGCGAGCGACATCAGCGAGGCCGCGCTCGAGGTCGCCCGCGAGAACGCCCACCGCACCGGCGCGATTCGGAACCTCCGCTTCACCGCCGGCTCGCTGTTCGCGCCGCACCGTGGCCGCAAGCTCGACTTGATCACGGCCAACCCGCCTTACATCGCGCGCGGCGAGCTGCCGGAGCTGCCCGTCGACGTGCAGAAATTCGAGCCGCACCTCGCGCTCGATGGGGGCGATGACGGGCTCGATCTGGTGCGCCAAATCGTCGAGGAAGCGCCCGCCTACCTGACCGAAGGCGGCGTGTTGGCGCTCGAGATCGGCGCCGATCAGGGCCCGCGCACCGTCGAGATCTTCCGCGCGCGCGGCTATGGCGAGGTTGAGCTCGCCCGCGATTTGGGCGGGCGTGATCGCGTGGTGAGCGGCTACGCCCCCGCCTGAGCAGCTCCACCCGCGGCTGAACCGCTTACACCCCCGGCTGGGCCGCTACACCGACCGGCGGCTGAGGCTACGGGCCGCCGTAGAAGGCGATGCGGCCGCCGACGAGCGCGCCCGTCAGTGTCGCCGAGTCACTCCACATGTGAATGAGCGAGACGCTGGGGCCGATGCCGAAGTGCCAAAGGCGGAGGCGCTCGTAGACCAGCCCGCCCTCGACGTACGCCATCAACCCGCCGTCGGCTTCTTCGGCGCCGCCTTTGATCTGCAGCGGCCCTGTGCCGAGGTTCGTGAACACGCCGAAATCTCTCAACGACTCGTGCACGTCGAACAGCGGGTAGACGTCGACGTGGAACAGGAAAGCGGCCGCGCTCGCTTCGCGATCGTTACCTGACAACCCGAGGCCGCCCATGCCGAGGCCGAACGTGAGGTAGTCGTTGAAGGCGACTCCGAGCCACACCGCGCCGCCGCTACCCAAGCCGAGCTTGGTGTTCGACCGGAAGTCTTTAGCGCCGATCTTCTGGATCTCGTTGGGATAACCGGCGGCGCGCCCGAAGCCGAAGCCGCCGCTCGCGCCGATCGTGAAGTCAGAGCGCTGCACCGGCTTCGACGCGGGTGACTCGCGAACCTCAGACGACTCAGCGCTGGCGACGCCAGTCGCGGTCAGGCTGACCGAGCTCAAGACCAGAGCGACCGAAATCCTCATGGCCCGACATCTGTTGCAGCCGCGCCGCGCGGTCAACCCCGCCGGCGCCGGGACATCGATCGCAGCAGCTCCAGCATGGCTTCTTGCACGTCGGGAGGCTGCGCTTCTATCAAGCGCGCCGCCTCGAGCGCGAGCGGGCCCGTCTCGCCGATACCGCCGAGCAGCTCGCCGGGAGCGACGCCCAAGCCGCGAGCGAGCGCCAAGATCGTGCTCAGCGAGGGATCGCGCTGCCCGTGCTCGACGGTCCCGATGTAGTTCGGTGTCAAAGACGAGCGCTCAGCCAACTGCTCCAACGTGAGCCCGAGCGCGAGACGTCGTCTTCTAACTTCACGACCAAATGCGAGAGGCAATGGACGACGATTTCTGATCACTCCGGCACCGGGCATGAACCACTGATAGTGTTGGGGGTACCACACGATGAGATAGGGAGAATCCGAAGCATGCAACACGGAGCGTGCGAGCAGCGATCAGGCGCACGCCGAGCGAGCGTCGATCAGCCGTTGTGACACGCGCAGGCCGCCCGGTCGGATACGTGCGCGCCGACTGGCGTGGTCATTGTTTCAGGTGGTGAGGACGGGCTGCGCGCAATCAGACGAAAACTTGTCCGATCCGTGCGCGACGTGCGAGCGGGTCTGAATGCGCTCTTCAGGCAGGCTCGAGACCAGCACCCTCGCCTATTGCTGCGCGATCTCGCTCGCGGCCGTGGCGTGTGACCGTCACGACGATGCGCCCGCGCTCTCGCGCACCGAGAGCGTCGTCCGTGACGCACCTGAGCCACCGGAAAATGGCCCGAAATTGGGCGCAATCGCCGAGGTGGTGCGCGTCCGCGAATACACCGACAAGCGCGCCCCCAGCCTGGGCGAGCTTCGGGCCGGTGCGCGCGTTGCACGCTCGGCGCAGCCCGTCTCCCGCGCCGGCTGCGAAGGCGGATGGTACGCGGTGCGACCGCGTGGGTTCGTTTGTGTAGGTGTAGAGGCGACGTTGGATCTGAACCATCCGACGCTGGCGGCGATGGCGCTGGCTCCGCGCGTCGACGCGGCGCTGCCCTACACCTACGCACGAGCGCGCAACGAGACCCCGCTGTTCGAACGCCTGGAAGGAGACGGCGAAGCCGTGCGCGAAGTCGGCAAGCTCCGCCGGCGCTCCGCGATGGCGGTCGTCGGCTCGTGGAAAGCCAAGGAGCCGAGCGGCGCCGAGTCGCGCTTGGCGCTGCTCACCGACGGGCGCTTCGTTCGCGCCAGCGATCTCGAAGCCGCCAAGCCCTCCGACTTCAGTGGCATCGAGCTCGACAAGAGCGCCGGGCTGCCGGTGGCGTTCGTCGTCAAGCGCGGCGTGCGCACGTTCGGCCTCGAGGGCTCGCAAGTCGAGAAGGGAGACCTGGTCGACTACCACAGCCGCCTGCTGCTCAGCGGACGCTTCCGCAGCGTCGGCAGCGTGAAATACTGGGCGGTAGACGCGGTCATGGGCAAGCCGCAGCCGGCGGGCGGCGCCGAGCGCTGGGTGCGCCACCAAGACGTGACGGTCGTGCAGAAGCGCGCGACGTTCCCGGACTTCGTCAAAGACGATACGCGCTGGCTCGACGCCAGCGTCGCCACCGACACGCTCGTTCTGTACGAAGGAAGGCGGCCCGTGTTCGTGACACTGCTCAGCGTCGCGCGCGAGCTCGACTTCGAAGCGACGGACACGGAGCCCGCGAGCGACGGACCTCGACCGATTCCGTTGGGCGTCGTCCGCGTGACACAGAAGACGCTGACGCTAGCCTCGGACAAGGCGCCCGGCTTCGGCGAGCCCTTCGAGGTGACGGACGCGCCGTGGGGGCTTCAGCTCAGCTCCGGCCAGCTGCTGCACGGCGCCTACTGGCACGATCGCTTCGGCATCGAGCACGGCGCCGGCACGTTCGCGCTCTCGCCCGCCGACGCCGCGCGCGTCTTCCGCTTCGTCGGACCGGCCGTGCCCGCGGGCTGGCACGCCATCGCGGCGGGTCCCGAGCACGCAACGCCAGTCGTGATCCGCAAGTAGCTCGCTACGCGCGCCGGAGAGGAGCGCCCCGCGCGAAAGCGGCGCTAGCGCAGGCGCCGCAGGATTTCGACCGTCGCCTTGGAGCGGTTCAGCGTATAGAAGTGCACGCCCGGCGCGCCGCGCTCGAGCAGCTCGCGACACTGCTGGGTGGCGTGCTCCACGCCGATCTCGCCCACCGCTTCGTTGTCGCTAGCGACGGCCTCGAGCTTCTGCATCAACGCCTCGGGCATGCGCGCGCCGCACATGGCAGTAAAGCGCTTGACCTGCGAGACGTTGGTGACGGGCATGATGCCGGGGACGATCGGCACGTCGATACCGGCCTTGCGCGCTCGCTCGACGAACGCAAAGTAATCGGCGTTGTCGAAGAACAGCTGGCTGATCAAGAAGTCCGCGCCCGCGTCGACCTTCTGCTTCAGGTAAGCGAGATCGGCGTCGGCGGAGACCGCCTCCGGGTGCTTCTCGGGGTAGCACGCGGCCGCGATGCAGAAGCCGCCGCGGCGCTCGAGAAACGCCACCAGCTCCGAGGCGTGCGCGAAGCCGCCTTCGGCCGCGACGAACGACGTGGCGCCCTTCGGCGGATCACCGCGCAGCGCGATCACGTTCTCCACGCCCGCGGCGCCGATCTGATCGACCACGGCCGCGATCTCGCGTTGCGAAGCGCCCACGCAGGTGAGGTGCGCCATGGCCTCGATGCCCACCTCGCGCTGAATGCGCCCGACCAGCTCGACCGTGAGCTGGCGCGTGCTGCCGCCCGCGCCGTAAGTGACCGAAACATAGGCCGGCGCAAACGGGGCAAGGTCGGCCACGGTTTGGAACAAGCGGTCCACGCCCTCCTGATCTTTCGGCGGGAAGAATTCGCAGGAGATGGCGGGCTTTTGGCCCAGTTTGTCCACGATCCTCATGACGGGCGGGCGACCGTAGCAGTAACGTCAGGCCCGTGCCAGAAAGCGTGCCCGATGAGCGCTGACGCAAGCTCGATGAAAATTCACGTGGTCGCCGTAGCGGGAACGGGCATGGGCGCGCTGGCAGGGCTGCTCGCGGAGCTCGGGCACGACGTGAGCGGCAGCGACGTCGCGTTCGACCCGCCGATCGGCCCCGCGCTCACGGAGTGGGGAGTGCGCACGCTGCGAGGCTTCGACGCCGCGCACCTCTCACCCGCGCCCGAGCTCGTGGTGATCGGCAACGTCTGCCGCCCCGCCAACCCCGAGGCGCGCGCCGCGATCGACGGCGGGCTACCGTACACGCACATCGCCGGCGCCCTCGATCGCTTCGTGCTGGAGGGCACCTCTCCCCTGGTGGTGGCGGGCACGCACGGCAAGACGACCACGACCGCGCTCGCGGCCTGGCTGCTCGAGAGCACCGGCTTTCAGCCCGGCTTTCTGATCGGGGGGCTACCGAAGAACTTCCCGCGCGGCTTTCGCGCGCCCCGCCGCGAGAGCGAGCGCCGCTTGCCCAGCGGCGACAAGCCGCCACGGCGCCCGCCGTTCGTGATCGAAGGCGACGAGTACGACACCGCGTTCTTCGAGAAGACGGCGAAGTTTCTGCACTACCGCGCGGAGGTGCTGATCCTCACCTCCATCGAGCACGATCACATCGACATCTATCCCACGCTCGACTCTTACTTGGAGGCGTTCCGCAAGCTGCTCGAGCGCTTGCCGGAGAGCGGCTTGGTCATCGCCAACGCGGCCGACCCGCTCGTGCGTGACGTCGTCGATCGCGCGCTCGGAGATTCGCCGCGCGTCGCCTGGTACGCGCTCGAGGGCGACGACACGGCAGGTAAGCCGCCGCACTGGTTGGCGGCGCCCGCCAGCTTCAGTGAAGCCGGCACCACGTTCGATTTATACGCGGGCGGAGTGCTCGCCGGCCGCTACATCGTGCCCATGCCTGGGCATCACAACTTGCGCAACGCCGTGGCGGCCCTCGCGGCGTCCGCCCAAGGTTACGGCGCCAAGCTGAAAGACTTGGGGCCCGCGCTCGGGCGCTTCCAAGGCGTGCGTCGGCGCCAAGATCTGCTCGGCGCGCCGCGGGGCATCTCCGTTTACGACGACTTCGCGCATCACCCGACCGCGGTGCGCGAGACCTTGCGCGCGCTCCGGCAGAAGCACCCGCGCGGCAAGCTGATCGCGGTGTTCGAGCCGCGCAGCGCGACGGCCTGCCGCAACCTGCATCAACGCGAATACGCCGAGTGTTGGGACGACGCCGACTTGGTGCTGCTGGCCCCGCTCGGCCGCGACAACCTGCCCCCCGAACAGCGCCTCGATCTCGACGCGGTCGCGGCCGAGCTCAGGGCCCGCGGCAAGCGCGCCGAGACGCGGCCGTCGGTAGACGCCATCCTCGAGGCGCTGACCCAGAGCGCGGCTCCCGGCGACACCATCGCCCTGCTCTCGAACGGCGCGTTCGGCGGAATTTACGGCAAATTGCTGGCCCAGCTCAGCGTCTGAGCGCGAAGCGCGCGCCCTGCGCGGAGGCCCTCGAGCGCGCGACTTTTCCCCGCGCCCCTCGCCGAGCCCATGCTAGGACGCCGGCCCGATGACTTGTCCGTGCGGAAAAGGCGAATCCCTCGAAACGTGCTGCGGCCCGCTGCTGTCGGGCGCGGCCCTGCCGGAGACGGCCGAAGCGCTGATGCGCTCGCGCTACACGGCCTACGCCACGGGCAACATCGACTACATCCTCAGCTCCCACGACCCGGACACGGTGGGCGAGGTCGACCGCAACAACACGGAAGCTTGGTCGAAGAGCGCGGAGTGGCTGGGGCTGCAGATCACCGCCACCGAGGGCGGGCAGGCCAGCGACGAGACGGGCATGGTCGAGTTCGTCGCGCGCTACAAGATCCGCGGCGTCGCCATCGACCACCGTGAGCGCGCCACCTTCAAGAAGCACGGCCCGCGCTGGGTTTTCGTCGACGGTCAAGAGATCAAAGGCCCGCCGGTCCGGAACGAGGGCCCGAAGGTCGGTCGCAACGACGCTTGCCCCTGCGGCAGCGGCAAAAAATACAAGAAGTGCCACGGAGCGAGCTGACCCCCGAGGCCTACTCGAGGCTCGCCCTCGACGTCGCCACCGAAGCGGGCACGCTGCTGCTCGCCGCGTATCGCAGTCGCCCCACCCCGAGCGAAAAGCGCCGCCACGATCTGGTGACCGAGCTCGACTTGAAGAGCGAGGCGTTGATCGTCGAGCGCTTGGCGACGGCCACCCCCGAGCTCGGCCTGGTCGCCGAAGAGCGCGGCGGCGAGATGCAGCGGCTGAGCTGGTACTGCGACCCGCTCGATGGCACCACCAACTACGTGCACGGGCATCCGTTCTGGGCCGTGAGCATCGGCCTCCTCGAAGATGGCGAGCCCGTGGCCGGCGCCGTGGTGGCGCCGGCGCTGGGCTTGACTTGGACGGGCTACCGCGGCGGCCCGGCGCTGCGCGGCGGCGAGCCGTGCCACGTCAGCGACACGAGCGAGCTCGAGCACGCTCTGCTCGGCACCGGCTTCCCGCCGAACCGCCAGCACGCCCCCGAAAACAACCTGGACACCTTCGTCCTCGTGCAGAAGCACGCGCGCGGTGTGCGGCGCTGCGGCTCCGCGGCCATCGACATGTGTCTGGTCGCGGACGGCACGTACGACGCCTACTGGGAACGCCGCCTGAACGCCTGGGATTTGGCGGCAGGCGCGGCGGTGCTGCTGGCGGCGGGCGGGCGGCTCACCGCGCTCGACGGCTCGCGCGCGAACCTGCACGTCGGCCAAATCATCGCGTCGAATGGGCGCGTCCACGACGCGCTGCAGGCGCTGATCGCGCCCCGGTAGCGGCCCTTAACTAAGTGCGGCTGGTGCGCTGTCCGCGCACTCTGTGGTTTCGGTTCTCGAAACCGCGCACCCGCCCCTTGAACGCTTACCTTTGCGGGAGGGGTCGAGTCTGGGATGATGGGGAGTCATGCGTTCGCTCAGGTCCGAGGTGCCTCCGCGCCCCGCTAAGGCAGGTGCGCCGCGGCCCATTGCCGAGCTGAAGGCGTCACGGCCTGCGCCGCGCCGCCCCTCGGGCACGCCGAGCGCGCAGACCGAGCCCACGGTGCTGCTCGTCGGCTCCGATGCCGGCTTCGAGCCGGCGCTGCGCATCGCGCTGGCTCGTCACCGCGTCTACGTCGAAACGACCAGCGCCGACGCGGCGGTCGAGACCGTCATCGTCACCGCGCCCGATCTGGTGCTCCTCGCCAATCAGGCTGCCGAAAACGGGGGCCGAGCGCTGCTCGCCAAGCTCGCGGCGTCGCCCTCCAGCTCGGTCGTGCCCGTGGCGATTTTGGACGACAACCCCGCGCTCGATCAGCGCCTGCAGGCATTTCGCCACGGCGCCGCGGCCGTCATCCCGCGCTCTGCGAGCATCGACGCGATCGCCGAGCAGGTGGCTCGGCTCGCGCGCGAGATCCCGGAGCGCGGCGGCGAGGCGCTCGGCCAGGTCGGCGAGGCGACCCTGGCCGAGTTCGTCAGCGCCCTCGGCAACGAGCTTCGCAGCGGCATCCTCTCGGTGCAAACCAGCGCCGACGGCACGCAAGAGCCCGTGCGGCTGGTGCTCGGCAGCGGCCGCCCCCTCGCCGCCTTCATCGACGACTTCGTGACGCGCGTGCGCCGGCACGTCGTCCACGCCGAGCCGCTCAAGTACGAGTTCGACGATCGCGCCGGCGGCACCGTGAAGCTGCTCGACCCGAACGAGCAAGATTTCGAAGCTCCGTCCATCAGCGTGAAGGGCCTGCGCATCGCGCTGGCCGATGACGACTCGGCGCGCGCCGACAGCGTCGCCCACGAGCTGCGCTCACGCGGGGCAACGGTGATCGTCACGGATTTGAACCCCTCCGACGCACGCTTCGCGCGCCTGCGGCAGGTCGATCCGGAGGTGCTGATCGCGGGGGAAGCGCACCTGCAAGGCCACGGCTACGAGCTTCTGCGGCGCATGCGCAGAGACACGCGGCTGCGCTGGGCCTCGCTGCTCGTCGTGCGCTGGGAAGAGATCTGGTCCGATACGTTGAGCGTGCCCGCGCTGGATCGCCTCGAGTCGGCGCTGTCCACGCTCGGCGAGGCCGATCGCGCGCTGGTCGAGCTGGGCCAGCGCGGCGAGGCCTTCGACACCCGGCTCGAGATCACGGGCCCGGCGCGCCTCTTGCGCACGCTGGTCAACACTCCGCGCGCGGTGCGGCTCACGGTGACCAACCCGCGGCTCGTCGTGTCCGTCGATCTCTCGGAGGGCCTGGTGGTCGGCGCCTCCGCGCAGTCGCTGCACGACCCGCAGCAAACCTATGAGGGCGCCCTGGCGCTCTCGGGGCTGCTCGTGCTGAGCTCCGGCAAAGTGCAGATCGATCCGGTGCAGCAGCCGGCGGTGACCAACGTGATGTCGACCATCGACGTCGCGCTCAACATGGCGGACTCGGAGCCGGCGCCGATCGCGCCGTCGATGCCGGCTCCGCACAGCCCGAGCCTCCCCCCACCGCCGAGCGCGCAGCCGGCCCCGAGCGCGCCCGAGCCCCAGCTCGCGGTCGGGATGAGCGCGCTCGGCTCTCGCCCCGCGGCTGGCTCGGCGCGACGTCGCCTCGGCGTCACCAAGCCGATGGCAGCGCTGCTCATCGGGCTCGCCTGCGTGCAAGGTTTGCTGATCGCGTGGTTCTTGGGGTCGCTCGCGCGAAAGGGGCGCGCTGCCGATGAAGCGCGCGCTCTCGCCAGCGCCTCCGCCCCGACGCCGAGCGCGAGCCCAGCCGCTCCCCGTGCCCCCGCGGCCCTGCCCGCCTCCGTCGCCGCTCCCGCAGGCGCCCCCGCGGCCCCACCGAGCCCTGCGGCCCCCGAAGCAGCGGCGGCCTCCGAAGCAGCGGCGGCCCCCGCCGCCACCATCCCCGAGCCACCGCGGCAAGCGCCCCTCGGCAAAGACGAGTCCGGCTTCGTCGCCCCCACGTGTGCCTCGCTGCTCGACCCGCTGAGCTTGGACGTCGGCAACTTCCCCGGCGCCGCTTACGAGCAACAGGCCGCAGGAGCCAAGGCGCTCGTGCAAGGGCGCGTGGAGGAAGCGCAGCTCGCGTACTGCAAAGCGGTGCGCTGGGACGCGAAGAATCCGCAAGCCCACATCGACTTGGCGCAGCTGTTCTTGATCCGCAAAGACGGCGCGGCCGCGGCCGAAGAGGCGCGCATCGCGGTGCAGCTCGATCCAAACAGCGGACGCGCGCAATCACTCCTCGGCGACGGCTTGGTGCGCATCGGCGATCACGAAGGGGCTCGCCAAGCCTGGCTCCTGGCGGCTGGCGTCGACCCGACGGACGAGGTGAAATTTCGAGCGCTGCTCGAGCGCAACCTACGCGAAGCGGAGGCCTCCCTGAAGAAGCGCGACGTGTCGCGGGCAGAGCGCTTCTTCCGCCGCGCCATCGTGCTCGACCCCGACAGCTTGGCAGCCAGCCGAGGCCTGGCCGCGGCCCTCAATCAGCTCGGCGACGGCGCCGCGGCGGTGCGCTGGGCTCAGCGCGCGCTCGCCCGCGAGCCGCGCGATCCGGACGCGCACGTCGTGCTCGGCGACGCGCTGCTCTTGATGTCCGACAAGGTCGGCGCCGAGCGCGCGTGGCGCGAGGCGAACCGGCTCGACCCCTCGAACATCGAAGCCCAGCGGCGGATTCGCCGCCTGCGCACGCTGAAGTGAGCGGCGCGCGCGCGGGCACTTTTCGCGCTAGGCTCGCGAGCCATGGCAAGCTCGATGTTCGAAGAGCTCGGCGGTGAGCCCGCCCTCCGGGCCATCATCGACCGCTTCGTCGATCGCGTCTTCGACGACGTGATGATCGGCTTCTTCTTTCGCAACGCCCGTCGCGAGCGCGTCAAGCAGAAGGAATACGAGTTCGCGGCCGAGCACCTCGGCGGCCCCGTCACCTACACCGGCCGTCCGATCGCGGAGGCGCACCGCGCGCACCCGATCATGGGCGGCCAGTTCGCGCGGCGCCTCACCATCCTGAGAGAAACGCTGGAAGCCGCCGGGGTGCCGGAGCACATCCGGCAGCATTGGCTCTCCAACACCGAAGCACTACGGCCGCTCGTGACGGCCGACGCTGGACGCGAGTGCGATCCTACCGCCGCGCGCGCTCGGGTCGAAGCGCTTCCGAACGCGCCACTGCCCGGCCGCAAGCCCACATGATCGCATCACCACGCTTCATCGCGCTGGGCTTGTTGCTCGCCGCGTGCAACACCGCCGGCTCGGATTGGATGGCGCAGCCGCTCGAGGGTGAGCTGACGGGCCCCCTGCTCACGGACGCGGACGGGCGAGCGGCCCCGACCTCGGCACCCGCTCCCCGCGGCGCGCGCACTCGAGTCATCAGCGAGGTGCCCCCGCCCGAAGCCCCGCCGCTCAGCAGCGACGGCTCCTCTGGCTACTCCCAAGCCGTGGTCAGCAAGCTGAAAGACGGTGGCCGGGTGCTCGGCACCTTCAAGAATACTTACTACGACTTCCCGAGCGAGGGTGACTTCGAGGGCGAGCCGGTGAGCTTGATGAACGCGCAGTGCAAGCCCATCGGCAAGGTGCCGCGCGCCTTCTACGAGAGCGTGTGCGTACAAGGCAGCGGCACCTTGAAGAGCGGCGGCACAGTCAGCTTCGCCAAGCGCGATTGCAGCTGCGCTGCAGAGTGCCCGCGGACGGGACAGCACATTTGCTTCGACTTGCTCGACAAGCAGCAGTTCCCGTGGGGCCGCGGCGCCATGGGCAAGGGCATCACGCCGCTCCTGAGCGTGGCCGTCGACTCGAGCGTGATTCCGCTCGGCACTCCGCTCTACATCCCCGAATACGACGGCATCGCGCGCGACCCTTCCGGCGCCACCAAGCACGACGGCTGCTTCGTCGCGGAAGATCGCGGCTTGGCCGTCAAAGGGCAGCACGTCGACGTGTTCACGGGTCAGCGCGAGATGACGAAGCTCTGGAACAAGCTCGTGCCGAGCCATCGCGGGGTCACGGTGGTGCTCGATAGCCCGCGCTGCAAACGCGCGCTGTAAGCCGCGTCGATCTGCAGCTCGGCCGTCAGCTCGATCTGCCGCTGGCCATGCAGCCGCTCGCCGGGCCATGGAGTCGCTCGTCGAGTTGTTAGATTTGTTAGATTCGTTAGACGAAGGGGTGAATGCTAGGCGGGGGGGTGAATTTGACCCAGCCCGGCGGGGGCGTACCTTGGCGCCCCGTAGCGCAGGTGGTATGCAGAAAAGTCGGACTTCTGATGGGGAGCGTTGGTTGCCAATGAAGCTGCTGGATTTCGAGGTAGGTAACGAGCGTCCGCTCTTTCTGATCGCAGGCCCCTGTGTGATCGAGACACAAGAGCTGACGCTACGGACCGCACAAACGCTCAAGATTATCGCGGCCAAGCTGGGCATTCCGTACATCTTCAAGTCGAGCTTCGACAAGGCCAACCGCAAGAGCGGCAAGGCCTACCGCGGCCCGGGACTCGAGAAAGGCCTCCGCACCCTCGAGCTCGTGAAGAAGGAAGTGGGAGTGCCCGTCATCACCGACGTGCACGAAGACACGCCCGTCAGCGAGGTCGCCAGCGTGGTCGACGTGCTGCAAACGCCGGCGTTCCTGGTGCGGCAGACGAGCTTTTTGCAGCGCGTCGCCGCGGCCGGCAAGCCCGTGCACGTCAAGCGCGGCCAATTCATGGCCCCGTGGGACTTGGGGGACGTCGTCGCCAAGCTGCGCGAGACGGGCAACGATCAGATCATGCTCTGCGAGCGCGGCGCCTGCTTCGGCTACGACGCGATCGTGAGCGACATGCGCGCGCTCGAGGTCATGAAAGACACCGGCTGCCCCGTCGTCTTCGACGCCACCCACTCCGTCCAACAACCCGGCGGCTTCGGCCCCACCGGCGCCCAGCGCGCCCTCGTCCCCACCCTCGCCCGCGCCGCCGTCGCCGTCGGCGTCGCCGGCATCTTCCTCGAAACCCACCCCGACCCCGACAAAGCCCTCAGCGACGGCCCCAACATGTGGCCCCTCGACCGCATGGAAGAGCTCCTCACGCGACTTCTGGAGATCGACGCGGTGGTGAAGCGGCGACCACCATTGGCACGCGGCAGCGAGAAGTCAGCAAGCTAGTGCCCGAGTGATCCGTTCGATGTGCGTCGAGCCAGATCGCGTTTTGCGAGGTCGTCAGGCCTACACCTTCGGTGCGCCCAATTGCGTATTCCGCTGCATTCGATCAGCCGTTCCGGGCGCATCCGATCAGGATTCCGCGCATCCGATCAGGAATCGGAGCGAAGCGACGAGTACGGGGGCTGGGTCAGGCGGCGGGTTGGGTCTCGGGCTGGGGTTTCAGACCTTTCTGGCGGCGCATGGATGAGCCGCGCAGAGTGAGCACGTGAGCGTTGTGCACGAGCCGGTCGCAGATGGCGTCGGCGATAGTCGGATCACCGAGCGACTCATGCCAACTTTTCGTCGGCAGTTGTGACGTGAGGACGGTGGAACGTTTGCCGTAGCGGTCCTCGAGGACCTCGAGCAGGTCACGGCGCTCGACGTCGGTCATGGGCGCGAGCAAGAAGTCGTCGAGTATGAGCACGTCGATTTTCGCGAGGCGCGCGAGCATCGCGGAATAGTCGGCTGACGCGCGGGCGATCGCGAGTTGTTCGAGCAGGCGCGGTACGCGCATGAAAAGCGCACGGAAGCCCTGCCTGATGGCAGCGTTTGCGAGCGCGCTGGCAAGGAAGCTCTTGCCGACACCGGTAGCCCCGAGCAGCAGCAAGTTGTGATGCGAGCGCACCCACTGGCATGAGCTGAGCTCACGCAGCGTACTGTGCTCGAGTCCGCGCGCAGAGTCGCACAGGATTTCCTCGGGCGCGGCCCGCACGCTGAGCTTGGCTTCCTGGACTCGGCGCGAGACGCGGCGATTTTCGCGCGAGGTCCACTCCTGGTCAACGAGAAGCCCGAGCTTGTCCTCAAAAGAGAGTTGCTTGTCGGGCGGCATCTCCATCATCTCTCGCAGGCTCTTGGCCAGCGCGTGCAGCTTCAAGTCGATGAGCTTCTGGATCGTTTCGTCGAGGGTCATTGTCATTCTCCGTGTCGTAGTAGCTGGCGCCGCGCACGTGCTCGTGCTCGTCGACAGCTCGGGGAGCCGTGGGTGCATTGGCCGGCGCAGCGCGCTCGATGCCGCGTTTGAGGATGCCTTCGATGTGGCGACGGTGCGGCGCGCTCTTACCGGCGACCGACAGTGCGCGCTGACACGCGGCATCCATGGCTGCAGCGCCGTGCTTCTCGGCGACGCGAATCAAGCCGAGCACAGGCCGGAAGCCCATTTCAGGCTGCGGATATCGGGCCATCGTGCGACGCGCGACTTCTGCGACGTGGGGCCCAAATCTTCCGGCCCAGTCGGTCATGCGCTCCGGCGACCACTCGCCGTAGTCGGCGTGTTCCCGGGGGCGGTGCTCAGGATTGGTTACGGGAGTGCCGGGCCGCGCGTAGCTACGCCGGTGAGAGGCGACGCGCACGCCGCCATGAAAGCACTCGATGACGCTGGGCGTTGCGCGCACCTCGATGGGCTGCTGGCGCAGCTTGAACGGCACGCTGTAGTAGCGACCGTCGAACTCGACGTGGTAGTCGATGTTGGCACGCGTCTTCTTGCGCTGCGGTAGCTCGAAGCGGATCTTCGGCAGCGCTTTCATGACAGGGCGGTCGAGGGTCTCGAACGCCTCTCGGCGTGTGCCCGGGAGCTTTTGGAACCGACGATTGTTGAGCTCTTCGAGCAGCTCCGCGATGGCGTTATTGAGCTCGGCGAGCGAGAAGAACATGCGGTTGCGCAGGCGCGCGAGAATCCAGCGCTGGGCAATCAGCACGCCCGCTTCGACCTTGGCTTTGCCTTTGGGCTTACGGGGTGGCGCCGGGATGATCGCGATGCCGTAGTGCTGCCCCAGCTCGGCGAAAGCGTCGTTGATGTCAGGATCGTAGCGATCAGGCCGCTTTACAGCGCTGCGAAGCTGGTCCGGCACCAGGATGCTCGGCGCAGCCTCGAAGTACTCGAGGGCGCGCACTGTGCTGGCGCAGAAGTCCGGCACGGTTTGCGACAGCGTCGCCTCCGCGAACGTGTAGTTGCTCGCGCCGAGCACGCCAACGAACAGCTCAACCTCGGTGACCTCACCGGTCTCGGCGTCGTAAATACGCGGCCGTTTGCCCGAGTAGTCGAGGAACAGTTTCTCGCCAGGCCGGTGCACCTGGCGCATGCTGAGCCGGCGATGGTCGCGCCAGCTGGCGTACAGCTCGCAGAACTGACTGTACTGGTACGGCTGCGCGCCGCGCTCTCTGGCTGCGACCTCGTAGTCGCCCCACAGCAGCTGCAGCGTTACGCTGACGCGGCCGAGCTCGGCATGGACCCAGTTGAAGTCGATGGCGGCCCGCGTGGCAGGCTCGCTGCGTCCGACGTAGCTGAACAGCCTGGCCTCGACCTCGGCGTCACTCAGCGGCTTGGCCTGTTCCCACGTTAGCCCCGCCTGCTCGGCGCGGCTCAGGTAGTCGCCGACCGTCGACGGCGACACCTCGCAAGCCAGCGCGATCTGGCGGTGCTGGCAGCCACACTCGTGGCGAAGACGAAGAACCTCTCGAATCTTGCGCATGGATAATCGCCTCATGGGCCGCGACCATCCCCGCCTCGTGCTTCAGCCGCTTGGCCGACCCTGAGCGGATGGGCGGAACGGGTGATCGAATGAGCGGAATCGCTGATCGAATGCTCCGGAATCCTGATCGGATACTTTCGGAACGCTGATCGAATGCCGTCGGAACGCTGATCGGATCACGTCGGAATACGCA
>JAEYWK010000216.1 GCA_023431345.1 Pseudomonadota bacterium | reverse complement strand
GCCCGCGCCGGCGCAGCGAGCCCCCGCCCCCCGCGGCCGCGCTCGAGGCAGCGGCGCCGAAGCCGGCTCCGCTACCGGCAGAGTCGCCGGCTGCTTTCGCTGCCACCCAGGCCTCGCCCGCGCTCGGCACAGCCGCTCCCGCCGCGCCGCGGCCCGCGCCGGCAGACGCTCGCACCTTCGAAGAGCTGGCGAAGCAGTTCGCGGGAGAGCAGCTGCCGCCGGTGCTGAAGCTGCCGGGGCTGCCGGAGCTGAACGCTTGCATGAGCACGCTGATGGACCAGCCGCCCTCGCTCGAGGTGCTCGAGTCGCCGGTGGACCTCGAGACCCTCCGCCAGCTCTACGGCTGCAAGCTGCTGGACGACGAGGGCAAGGAGCGGGGCATCATCGTGCTCAGTCAGAAAGCGGCCGTGCTGCTCGGGGCGTCGCTGCTCGGCCTCTCTCACGCCGAGGCCGAGCGCCAGGCTCACGACAGCGCCCCGAGCGAGGACGCGCTGCTCGCGACCTCCGAGATCTGCAACAACATCACGGGGCCGATCAACGCCGTGGCCGGTAACGCCCACGTGCGTTCGACGGCGCTCGCGACCGTCGATGCCGCGGCGCTCGCGCCCGCGCGCGGACGGCTCGACTTGGGTACCGACGGCGGCTACCTGATCTTGTTGATGTTTTGAGCGCGCCACCGGGCCCGGACGAGCCCGTCTGCGTTCACCCCTTGGGCGCCTTGAGCTCGGGCAGCTGATCGAGCGACGTGTTCATGGCGGCGCGGTTCGCGTCCGCCACGTCCTTCGTTTCACCGCGCAGGATGGTGCGCTCGCTGGGCGCCACAATCCCCAGCTTGACGACGCCCTTCGAGAGCTCGGTGACGATGACTTCGACGTCGTCACCGATCAGGATGCGCTGGCCCTTGCGGCGGGCAATGATGAGCATGGCGCGATAGTAGCCCGCGGCGCGCCGCTGCGGCCAAGTGCGTTGGAGAGCGTCTCTTTTCGCCCTGCGAGCGGTCGAGCCGTTCGGCGTTCTAGAAGCGGTTGCCGCCGGCGTCGAGCAGCTGGCGGGCGACCGAGATCGCGCGCTCGAGCGACTGGCCGAGGCTCGTGACGCGGGTGAAGCTCTCGTAAGGATCGGCCGCGCCGACCGTCTGCGCGCGCTTCTGCTGCTCCGTATCGAGGGAGCTCAGGACCGCCTCGCTCGCGTCCAGCTTGCTGAGCACGAGGCCCGAGCGGGCGCGCGCGTTCACGAGCTGGTCATGCGACGCCTCGACGCTGTCGATGGCGCCCCGGATGCCTGCTTCATCGTTGGCGTCGAGCGCCAGGCGCAGGCCTTCGAGGTCATCGAAGACGTTGCGCCCGCCCGCGACGACGAACGCTCGAGCGCCGCTCGTGCTGACGGCGGTGGGGGTACTGTTGCCGATCGGCACCAGGTGCTCCTCGTCGTCACCTTGGAAAGCGCCCGTCGGGTCGAAGGCGGCCGTGCTCACCTGGCTGCCCGAGAACAGGTAGCCACGGGTCCCGCGCGTGTTGCCGAGCTGCAAGAGCGCGTCCTTCAAGCCGGCGACCTCGACGCTCATCGCCTTGCGCTCATCGGCGCTCAGCCCACCATTGGCAGCTTGAAGCGCCACTTCCTTGAGTCGAACGAAGATGTCGGACGCCTCCGACAGCACGGATTCAGTGAGCTCCGCGTCGCCGCGGACGCTGTCGATGGTGGCGAGGTGAGTCGTGGTTTGGCTGGACGACGCGCGCAGGCGCGCCAGCTCGGCGGAAGCGATGGGATCATCGGACGGCTTACCGACACGCACGCCCGTCGACGCTTCCCGCGCGGCCTCCGCGTGGCGCGACGTGAGGTTTCCGAGGTTTCGGACGACCTCGTTGTAGCGCATTCCTTCGGTAATTCTCATCGGCCGACTCGGTTGATCAAATCTTGGAGGAGCTCATCCACCGTGCTCAGCACACGTCCGGCTGCCTCGTAAGCGCGCTGATACTTCGTCAGCGCCACCATCTCCTCGTCGAGCGATACGCCGCTGACTGACTCGCGCATGGCCGTGATCTGATCCTTGATCGCCTGCTGAGTCTCCACGGCTTGCGCGACGGCTGCTTTGCGTTGCCCGATCGCGCCGACGATGTCGCCGTAGCGTTCGGCGGCGGTGCGCCCGCCGCTGAGCGGCGTCTTCCAGATGTCGGCCAGGGCCACGGCGTTGGCGGAGCCGCCGGGGGCGCTGGCGGCGCTGCCGGCGGCGGCTACCGCGGCCGGATTGCCGGCGACGTCGGCGCTCAGTCGAATGGCGCGCGCGGCCCCGCTGGCGGCGGCGGGAACGTCGAACAGGTTACGGCCCGTCGCGCCGTCGAGGCCAAAGCCGGCGGCGTGCTGGGTGTTGACCGCGCTCGCGACGTCGAACACCAGCTGATCGAGCTTGTTGCCGACGTCGAAGAGGTCGACGTCGCGCGCCTCTTTGATGCCCGCGAGCTTTCCGCCGGTGAGAAACTGAGTGATCTCGGTGCCTTGATTGCCGTCGCGTGAGCTCAGGATCTTGAGCGAGCCGTCGGGGTTCAGGTCAATCGAGATGGGGCGGAAGTCGAAGCCTTCCACGAGCGCGGAGCCGGCGGCCTGGACGACCATGCTGCCCTTGGCGTCCGGTATCGTGCGCACGTCGATCATCGTCGACAGATCGAGCAGCAGGTTGTTGCGCTGATCTTTGAGATCGGCGGCGTCTTCCCCCTGGGCTTCGGCGGCCTGAATACGGCGGTTCAGCTGCGAGATGCTGGCGGCGCGCTCGTTGATTTGAGCCGCTGTCTCTTGCGCTTGCTGCAAGAGCTCGTTCTTCGCGCTCGCGAGCGCGTCGCCCATGGAGCTGGCTCGGGAAGCGAAGCCCTCGGCGGCGCCGAGCACGGCTGCGCGCGCGGTCGGATCGCTCGGGTTGGTGGCGAGGGCCGAGAACGACGAGAAGAGCCCGTCGAGCGCGCCGCCCAGGCCGGTGGCGCTCAAATCGTTGAACAGCGCCTCCACGCCCGACAGCTGCCGGTCGTGCTCCGAGGCGGCGGCGGCGCTGCCGCGCGCCGTGAGCTCGCGACGCTCGATGTAGACGTCGGTGGCGCGGCGCAAACCGGCGACGTTGACGGAGCCGGTGGTGGCGGTGCCGAGGGCGCGCGTCTCGAGCATCGCCTCGCGACGCACGTAGCCGGGCGTATTGACGTTCGTGATGTTCTGGCCGGTGACGTTCAGCCCGTAAGACTGAGCGGCGAGCGCATCACGCGCGGTGTACATCAGCTGAGTGAGCGAGCCCATTCAGCCTCGGAAATCCACGCGCAGGCCGCCTTGGAGGGCGGCGGGGCGATTGCTGGGGGTGCCCACGGGTTGACCGCTCGCGCCTTGCAGGATGCAGCGCACGGCGTCGCGGGCGTGGTGGAGCAAGATTTGGTTGAGCAGCGCCGCGCGGCGGATGCGCTCGAGCGCGTCTCGGTGCTCGGGCCCGGGCTCGACTTCGGAGGTGACGGCGCGCAAGCGCTCCCACAAGGCGAGCTTCCGATCGGTGAGCTCGTCGAGCTCGTCGCGCGAGAGGCTCCGCAGAGCGATAGCTTCCACTCGATGCAGCTCTTCGAGCTCAGCGAGCGTCGTCGTCAATTCCTGGTTTTGCGCCTCGGCTTTCACTTCGAGTTTCAACCTCCGCCCCACAGGACGCGGGCAGCGCGCAGCGCCGATGGTAGCTAGCCGCTACGGCTAACCCAACGCTTCGAGCATGCGCCGTGCCACGTCTTGGGAGTCGATCTTGAATTGTCCTTCCGCGATCTTGCTCTTCAGAGCTTCGACCTTCTCTGCGTCGAGCTTGCCGCTCGCAGCCATGTCTCGCGCGCTCGACGAGATTTTCACCTCGGCGGCGGGCGTGCTGGCGGCGGACGCGCTTCCACCCGCTTCAACGGCTTCGACAGGACGCGCCGCGCTGACAGGCGTGACTGCCATCCTTCCGTAGGCGTCGAGAACCGGGTTGCCCGTGATTCCTTTCATTCATGCCTCCAAGTGCGCGTGCTGTCCGCGCATAGGTAGTCACCCGAGTGAACGGCTGTGACCAAGGGGGCTTGAGAAGAAAATCGGCGGTGGGACAATGTAGTGAGAAAACTCAGTTATTTCGGAGCGTTCGACCCAGCGGGGGGACCGGGCGCGACGTGGCCGAGCAAGCTCTTGGCGACGACGTCAGCGAGGCCGATTCCGCCGCTACCGGAAATTTGGTCCGCCATCGCGCCGACGACCATGGACCCGTAAGTGCTCTGGCCGGTGGTGGGGCTGCCGCCGCCGCCCATGCCTGTCGTCTTCTCGAGCGAGCTGAGCAGCGTGCGCAGGAAGATGGCTTCGAAGTCTTTGGCGGCCTTGAGGGCGCGCGCGTCGACCTGCTCGGTCGCCTGGGTCGCAGCGGTAGCCTGTGGCGCGTGGAGACCGGCGATGGGGAGGGTCATTGGACAATCACCTCTGCACGTAGCGCGCCAGCGGCTTTGAGCGCTTGGAGGATGCTCGCGAGCTCACGCGGGGTGACACCGAAGGTGGAGAGCGCCTGCGCGACTTCCGCCAGCGACGCGGCGCCGTTCACGTAGGTGAGGGCGGGCGGCTTTTGCTCGGCCGTCTCGATGTCCGTCTTCTTCACCTCCGCCGTGGTGCCGCGGGATAGCACGCCGGGCTGCGAGACTTCTTTGCTCTCTTTGACCGAGATGGTGATGCCGCCTTGCGCGATCGCCACTGGTGACAAGCGCACGTCACCCCCCGCGACGATCGTGCCGGTGCGCTCGTTGACCACGACGCGGGCCAAGCTCCCCGGATCGACGTCGATGTCGCCGAGCTTGGAGATCAGCTCTACGGGCTTGTTCTTGAGCTCGCTCGGCGCTTTTACCTCGATCGAGCCGCCGTCGAGCGCGCGGGCCGTGCCTTCGCCCATGGCCTTGTTCAGGCCCTCCGCGATGCGCATCGCGGTGTCGAAGTTCGGGGCGCGGAGGGCGAGCGTGACCTTACCTCCGCTCTCGAACGACGTCTTGATCTCGCGCTCGATGAGCGCTCCGCTCGGGATGCGAGCGGTGGTGGTGATGTTCTCCTGCAAGGAGCTGCCCGAGCCACCGCTGGCCGAGAAGCCGCCGAGCACCAGCGGCCCTTGACCGACGGCGTAGGTCTTGCGATCCGCGCCACGCAGCGGCGTTTGGATGAGGACGCCGCCGCGCAGGCTCTTGGCGTTGCCCATCGACGAGACGACGATGTCCAGCTTGGAGCCGTTGCGGGCGAAGGGGGGGATGTTGGCGGTGACGATCACCGCCGCCACGTTCTTGAGGCGGATCTGGCGCGCATCGACCTGCACGCCCAAGCGACGCAGCAGCGCGCGCAGCGACTGCATCGCGAACGGAGCCGAGACGTCGTCGCCCGTGCCGTTGAGGCCGGTGACGACGCCATAGCCGACGAGCTGGTTCTCGCGCGCCCCGACGATGTCGACCAGGTCTCGCACCTTGTCGGCCCGCGCGGTGTCAGGAACCAGCGAGATCAGCGCCAAAATTACGACACTCAGCGCCTGAACCAGCTTCAATCGCATCACGCATGGCTCGGGTGCACGCCGCGTGCCGCTCGAGCGGGGGGCTTCCTTCGCGCTCCGTAGCCGCGCCGGCGTGGTGCGCCGCGAGCGTGACGCCGCGCCCTCGGCGCGAGGCGGGCGGGGCGACAGCGCGGTGGCGGCGCGGACGGCCATCAGAAGGGGTTGACGGCGTCGAGGAACTTGGTGAGCCAGCCGCGCTCGACTTGGTCGTCGATGTCGCCGCGACCGGTGAACTCGACGCGGGCGTCGGCGATGAGCGTCGACTCGACCGAGTTGTCGGGGGCGATGTCGGAGGGGCGGATGACACCGGAGATGTAGAGGTGCTGCTCCTCGTAGTTGATCATCACGACCTTGGTGCCTTCGACGAACAAGTCACCGTTGGGGAGCTCCTGCTTCACCTTGACGCCGATCACGGCGTTCAGGCTGCCGGCGCGCTTGGTCTGGCCTTCGCCCGCGAAATCATACTGCGAGGCCATCGAGATCAGCGCCTTGGGGTCGATGTTCGGGTATGCCTTCTGAATCGCGGGGACGATGCCCATGAGCGAGTCGACGCCCGCGGAGCGGCTCGTATCCTTCGACAGGTTCGTGGTCGCGCCGCCCTCGGCGTCCGCCTTTTCGTTGATGCGGACGAGCACGATGTCGCCGACGCGGAGCGCGCGCGTGTCTTCCAGATAGCCGGACTGCGCTTCGGTGTAGATCGAGCCGGTGGCGGGCTTGTTGTGCTCTTGGGTAGCCGCGTACTCGCCCGCCTTGTACTTGCGCTCGCGCGCGGTGAACGGCGCGATGTGGTTCGGACCACAGCCCTGGAGCAAGCTCACGCCGAGCAGAGCCAGCACGACGACGCGCGTCACTGCACCACCAGCGCCGTCGACGAGTCGACGACCTTGCCGTAGAGGACCTTCTGCGTGGCGGCGACGCGGAACTGCAGCGTTTCGCCGATCTCGCCGTCGTTGAGGGCGATGGCGGTCGCGCTGACGCGCGCCGGGCCGCGCTCGATCATCAGCTGAACGCGCGAGCCCTTGCTGACGGCGGCGACGGCGGCGGCGGCGCCGATGTCCAGCGTCAGCGAGAGCGGGATGCGAGCGACGATCTCGCCGTCGCTCGACAGCTCGACGGTGGCGGTCGTCATGTGGTCCCCTTCGCGGCGCGGCAGCTTCGGCAGGCGCACGGCCGTGACCGTCGCGTTCGGCGCCGTCGTGGCTTTGGCGCTGGTCTTCGCCTTCTTGATGGTCACGCCGCTCGGCAGGCTGCTGCTCAAGGTCGGCAGGGCCGCGCTGACGAGCTCGTCGGCGCTCCAGCGCTTGGCGGCGCTGACCACGCGCAGCTGCGCCGGCAGCTTGAGCGACTTGAGCGAGACGCCGCTTCTTTGCGCGGCGGCTTCGAGGTCGCTCTTCGACAGCAAGCGCGACGTGCCGGGCGGCGGCGCCGCGCCCAGCTCGAGGTCGGGCATGTCGGCGGGGAGGCTCGCTATCAAGTCCGACAGGTGGACCCGAGCGCCGCGCACGATGCGCGACTCTTCCGCGCTCGCGACGGAGGCCACGCACAGCGCGACCAAAACGACGGCAGCTCTCAGGCGCATGCTCACCTCAGCTGCGACGCGGCGCGCAGCATCTCATCGGCGGTGGTGATGACCTTGGAGTTGATTTCGTAGGAGCGCTGCGCGCTGATGAGCCCGATCATCTCTTCGACGATATCGACGTTGGATTGCTCGACGGCGCCTTGCAGCAGCCCGCCGCGACCATCGGAGCCGGGCTCGCCTTGCTGGGCTTCGCCGCTGGCCTCCGTCGGGACGAGCAGGTTGTGACCGACGGCCTGCAAGCCAGCGGGGTTGACGAAGGTCGCGGTCATAATCTGGCCGACGTCGCTCGGCATCGTTTGCCCCGGCATCGTGACGGAAACGGTGCCGTTGGCGGAGATCGAGATGCCGGTCGCGTCGGGCGGGATCGTGATCGGCGGCTCGAGCGGGAAGCCTTCGGAGTTGACGATCTGGCCCTCCGCGCTCGTGCGCAGCGCGCCGTTGCGGGTGTACGCCGGGTTTCCGTCGGGCTGCTGGATCACGAAGAAGCCGTTGCCCTCGATGGCGACGTCGAGCTGATTGCCTGTTTGCTGCAGGGTCCCTTGCTCGAAGATGCGCGAGGTGCTGACCACGCGGACGCCGGTGCCGATTTGCAGGCCGGTAGGCGAGGTCGTGGTCGGTCCGGTCGGCGTGCCAGCCTGCCGTACCGTTTGGTAGAGCAGGTCCTGAAAGTCGACGCGCTCTTTCTTGAAGCCGACGGTGTTGCCGTTGGCGATGTTGTGCGAAATGGCCTCCAGGTGGGTCTCCTGGGCAGCCATGCCGGTCGCGGCGATGTTCAGGGAACGGAACATGTCTCGTCGAGTTAGCAGGAGTCGTGCCGGCCGCAGATTCGGCGGCGGGGAGCAGACGGGAGCGAGACGAGACGAGATCTTCCACAAGGGTGGAAGCGGGGAAGGCCGAGCAGGGCGAGCGCGCGTCAACGGCGGAACGCGCACGCGTCAGCGCGTTGGCGACTTGCCTCGCTAGCTTGCCTCGCTAGAGCGACGCGCCGCCGTGGGGGATGTCGGGGGTGCCGCCGAAGCCGCCGTCGCCGGTCGCGGGCGAAGTGGCGTCGCCACCTGCTCCGCCAGTGGCGGCGCCGCCTTCAGGGCTGCCAGCGCTGCCCGGCTCGCCTTCGGTCGAGGCTTTGCCGGCCGTGCCGGCGCTGCCTCCGCGAGGATTGCCGGCGCTGCCACTGCTCGCGGGGGCGGCAGCCGTGGGCGCCGTCGAATCGTCCCCGCCTTCGCCGCCGCTCCCGCTCACGGGCGGATTCTCGAGCACGCATTGGCCGGCGCTGCAGAGCTGGTCGGCGCTGCAATCGCTGTTGCGCAGGCAGTTGTCGCCGCCGCACGCGAGCGGTGAGCTCAGCGGCGCGGCCAGCGCGGCGAGCAAGAGCGCCCAGCGCTTCATAGGCCAAACCTCACGCCCGCGGAGAGCAAGCCCCAGATGAGCACCGAGTCGCCGGGGGTGTCGCTGCCGAGCGGCAGCGCCTGAAATGACGGCTCGATGAACAGGCCGACCTTCTTACCGAAGGGAATGATGGCGGTGCAGCCGAAGCCGCCGCCAAACAGTGTTTCGGGCGCGACGGTGCCGGTCAGACCGGCCCAGACTCCGAAGTTTCGCGCCATCCAGCGCTCGTAGCGCACCTCGGCGCCCAGGGCCGCGCGCTTCTCCACCTCCACGAAGCCGCGAAAGCCGATGGCGTCGGCCGGCCCTTCGTCGCTGCGCAAGTCGACGCCGCCCAGCACGCGAAAGCGCGCGCGCCGCCACTCGAGCCCGCTGCCCGCGTCGCCTGCCTCGAGGCCGCTGCCGACGCCGAAATTGCCGTCCATCAACAGCTCTTCGGCGCGCGCCTCCGCGACGAGGCCCGAGAGGACGACGGTAAGCGCGCCCAGCGCGACCCAGATCTTCACGCAGCCCCTTCAGCAACATGCGCGCCAAGCGCCTGGGTAGGCTTCAGTCGCCGGGGGCTGCGGATTCGGGTCGCAGGGCGTGGAGGAGCGTAGCGAGGCGCGTCTCGATGGATTCGTCCACCTGCCCGAGCTCGGTTTCGACGAGGCAGGCGTGCTCGTGCAGGCCCGCTTCGACGCGCACCTCGGCGCGAGAGCCCCGGTCGAGCAGGCGCTGCTCGAGCGACGCGCGTTGCTGCTCGAAGCCGGCCCCGAGCCGCACCAGCACCCGATCGTGCTTGCCGAGGGCCTCCAAGCCTTCGCGGACCAAGTCGAAGACGAGCTGGGGGTGGAGGCTGATCTCGCGCGAGATGACTCGCCGCGCGATCACGGCCGCGAGCTCCGCCAACTGGCTGGCGGTCTGCTCGAAGACGCGTTGACGCTCTTGCGTGAGCAGCTCGACCGCGTCTTCGAACGCCTGAGTGAGCTCGGGATCTGCCCTCATGACCGAGAGGGGGGCGGTGGTGATGGGGCTCTGCTCGATGGCCGCGAACGTGTCGGGCGGCGGCAGCGTGGGGGGACGTGCCGCGCCCGGATGGCCTGGCAGCGCGCCTTCTGGCGGACGGACGGAGCGTCGCTCTTGCTGAGGCATGTCGCCGAGCTCCTGCCGAACGGCGTCGACGAACTCGGCGGGCAGCGGCGGGGGCTTCAGCGAGGGTGATTCTCGGCGAGGCTGCGTCGCGCTCGGATGCGCAGGCGCGGCCGGCGCTGGGCCGCGCTGCGACGAGGGCAGCCAGCTCGGATTCTTCCGCGGCGTCGCGGGCACCTGAGCGAATTTCGCGCGGCGGGGAGCTTCGGGCATCGGCTCGGCTTCAAACCATCGCATTCTGGTTGTTCTCGAGGGAGATGGTGCCCTCGGCGTCGAGGCGCAGGGCTACTTCCACGATCTCGCGCTGGGCGGCCTCGACGTCGGAGAGCCGGACACCGCCCATGATTTCGATGTCCTCTTTGATGCGCTCGGCGGCGCGCTTGGACATGCTGCTGAAGATGTGCGCCTTCAGCGTCTCGGAGGCGGTCTTCATCGCCATCGTGAGCCGCTCGACCGGCACCGACTCCAGCAAGGAGCGTAGCGCGCGCGCGTCGAGCGCGTTCAAATCCTCGAACGTGTACATGGCCTTGCGGATCTCGCTGGCCAGCTCGGAGTTGCCTTCTTCGATGGTGCCGAGCAGCGCTTCGCCCGTCTCGCGGCCGAGGCGTCGCACGAGGGCCGCCGAGCGCGCGATGCCGTTCACTTCCATCACCGCGCCCGACTGCGTGACCGGCAGCTCCGCGGACAGCGCGCTCGCCACGTCCTCGAGCAGGCTGGCGGGGACCTCGCTCATGGTGCCGAGGCGCTCCAAGATCGCGGGACGCACGTTTTCGGGCAGCGCTTCCAGCACTCGCGCGGCCTTCTCGTTCTCGAGCTGCGATAGAATCGCGGCTACCAGCTGTGGATGCTCGTTTTCCATGACGGAAGCGAGCGCCGACGGCTCGGCTTGCGCGAGGCGCTCGAGCGCCGTCGCCTCGGTTTCGAGGAAGATCTCTTGTGCGGCGGTCTCACCGAGCCGCGTGCCGGCGAGCTTGCGCAGGTACCGCATGCCGCCCTTGGGCACCGCGACCGCGCTGCGGCTGCGCTCGATGAACTCCGCGTACAGGCCGTCGAGGGCGGTGGTGGGGACGGCGCGTAACCCAGCCGCGGCGTCGCGCAGCTTCTTGACGTCCTCAGGGTCCATCTCCGCCAGGATCGGCGTCGCGGTCGCTTCGTCGAGCGACAGCAGCATCAGGACGGCTTTCTGGGGTCCGGTAAGCGCCAAGGATTGCATTCCGCCTCCCGGCCCTTGCGATTTGCGTGCCGCTACGCTGCCGACGAGGCAGGCAGCGCGGCCGGTTCCTCGGCGAGCCAGGCCCTGAGCACAACGGCAGCGGTCGCCGGATCCTTAGCCGCGAGGTCGAGCGCGTGAGCACGAATTTCGCCAGCGATTTGCGGCTCTTCCAGGAGGCGCATGCGCTCGGCTTCTGGCAAGGAGGCAGCGGCGGCGGCCATCTCTTCGCCCGACGCGCCCAGGCCGGACAACACCCGCACCGGGTCGACCAGGGGGGGAGCGGGGAGGGCGGGAATTTCCTTGGGCTTCTTGGTGCGGAAGACCAGCACCAGGGTGCCCAGCACTGCCACCAGCGCCAAGGCCGCCATCGCGTACGGCAGCCACGGCTTGTTGGTGAAGAAGCCGACGGGCGCGTTCATCTCGTCCACGTCGAGCTTCGCGAACTGCGTGGCTTGGACGGTCACGGTGTCGCCGCGCTCGAGATTGAAGCCTACGGCGCGCTTGACCGTCTCCTCGAGCGCTTTCACTTCTTCCGGGGGGATGGGAACGAAGTTGCCTTTCTTGGAGGTGCGCCCGTTCAGCAGCACCGCGACGCTCAGGCGGCGGATGTCGCCGGCGGGCGTCAGGGTCTTCTGAACGACCTTTTGGACTTCCCAGTTGCGGGTCTGGCTGCGGACGGCGCCGGTCCCGCCGCCGGCCGGCTTCTCTTCCGCCACCGGTCCCTCGCCTTGCGCGTCGGGCAGGTTCGTCTTCGCCCCCGGGACGCCCGCGACGCCCGCGTCGCCATCGGCGGCGCCTTCTTCGACCTTGTGCTCGCTGCGCAGCGCCGTCTTGGTCGGCTCGTAGAGCTCTTCCGTCTTCTCGCGCGCGGAGTTGTCGAGCCACAAGTTGACGCGCACGTCGGCGTTGCCGGGGCCGAGCACGCGCTCGAGCTGGGCCTGCGCCTCCGCCTCGAGCTGCTGCGCCATGATGCGCGACTGCTCGGCGGAGGTGTCGGCCAAATCTCCGGCACCTGGAGCGTCAGAATTTGGACGGTGCAGCGTCACGCCGGCGGTGCTCACGACCGAGACGCGATCCTTGCTCAGGGTCGGGACGGCGGACGCGACCAAGTGCACCACCGCCGCGACCTCGCGCCGCCCGAAATTGTGGGCATTTTCGAGCTTGACGACCACGGACGCAGACGCGCTCTCTTCGCGAGCGGCGAACAAGCGGCGCTCCGGCAGGACGAGGTGCACGCGCGCGGCTTTGACGCCGTTGATGCTCATCACGCTGCGCGCGAGCTCGCCTTCGAGCGCGCGGCGCAAGTTGACCTGTTGCTCGAACTCGGTGGCCCCGATTTTGGAGCGGTCGAAGATCTCGAAGCCGACGCTGCCGCCGTGGGGTAGGCCGCTCGCCGCGAGCTCGAGGCGCAGGCCGGGGATGCGCTCTTCCGGTACCTCGATGCGCGAGCCTCCCGCCTCCAAACGGTAGGGAACCTGAGCCGTCTTCAGCTTTTCGACGATCGCGGCCGCGTCCTCCGTTTGCAGCTCCCCATACAGCGTTCCGTAAGTCTCGCGGCTCGAAAGGGCGCTCATCGCCAGCACTCCGATCAAGACGACGGACATGACGGCCACGAGCGCGATGCGCTTGGGCGTCGGTAAAGACGCCCAGAAGTCCGTGAGTTGCTTGAGGAACGAGCGAGCCTTTTCGGGCATGGGGAGCTTTCAGAGACCTCTAGATCTGCATGCGCCAGAGCTCGTAGAAGGCGTCGATGACCTTGTTGCGGACGCTACCCACGAGCTTCAGCTCGATATCGGCTTGGCTGAGCGCAAGCATCGTGCCGTGAATGTCGTCGCTTGCTCCGGCGGCGAAAGCTTCGCCGGCGGCCTGACCCTGGTTGATGCGCGTGTTGGCGCTCGCCGCGGCCGCCGCCAGCATTTCGCTGAAGATTTCGCCACCTTCGCCCGCCGCCGACTCGACGCCGGTAGGTATTGCCTCGGTTTGAGGCAGTACCAGCGGCAGCGTCGGGGTGGCGGCGATAGGGGCCATGGCTCAGCTCAGCGACCGATGGCGATGGCGCTCTTCGCCATGGCCTTGACGCTCTCGATCGACGTCACGCCGGCCTCGTAGGCGCGCGAGGCGGTGATCATGTTGACCATCTCTTCGACGGCGTTGACGTTCGGGTACTCGACGTAGCCGGCGCCGTTCGCGTCCGGATGACCGGGCTCGTAGACCATCATGCCCGGGCGCTCATCGGCCTGGATGCGGTCGACCCTCACCAGCGAGACGCCGGCGTCCGCGCCCAGCACGCCTTGCTCGCGATCCAGCGGAATCGCCTGAAAAACTGGGTCGAGACGCCTGTAGGGCCCGCCGCCCTCGACCGAGGTCGTCCGGGCGTTGGCCAGGTTCGACGCGATGGTGTTCATGCGGATGCGCTCGGCCGAGAGGCCCGAGGCTGCGACTTCCATGGCACTGAAAACACCAAGCATTTAATTAGGCTCCTTTGGCGTCGGTGGCTGCGTAGCTGAGTTGACGAAGCTCGGCGCTCACGATCGCCGAGACGACGTCGTAGCGAAGCTGGTTGGCCGCGACTTTGGCGGCCTCCCGGTCGAGCGACACGTAGTTGCCGTCGTTGCCGGCGCCGGCCGAGTTGTCCTCGAAGATGCGGCCATCCAGGGCGGCAGCGGCGGCGTTCGGGGTCTGGAAGTGCGCGCCGTCGGTGCGGCGCATGGCGACGCTCATGGCTGAGTCGAAGCTCTCGGCGCTGTCGACTCGGCGCAGATCGTGCGGGCGGTAGCCGGGCGTGTCGACGTGCGCCACGTTCGACGCCAGCACCGTGTGCCGCTCGAGGTGGTAGTCGAGCGAGGCGTGCAGGGAGCCAACGGCGCTGAACAGGTCGCTCATCTCGGCATTGCCTCGAGCACGCGGCGTGCCAAGACCGCCGCCTCAAAAATCTCCTCAAGGATCCCGGCGCCGCCCCGTTCACCCTGTCGAAGCCGACGAGAAGCCCTGGGGCGAACGAGACCCAGGGGGGTCGTGAGCGACTTTCCGCTTTCTCTCGCGCATTTCGGCGATCCGGGGCTCTCGGCGGCACCGGGGTGGTGCGGTGCCGACCCGGGACCGACGTAGGCATATGTAACCTCGCGACATCGCTCGAGGTATCGGCCCGCGGGTTCCGGCGCGTTTCGTGGTGGGTGCCAACCCGCCAACGCTCGCTCCAACCGATTTCTGACGCTTGGCCCAACCATTGCTTAGGGACGGGCTCGACTTCAGAGGAGGACTCCCCGACCATGTACGACAGCCAAGCGCCGGCCGCCGATTCTCTCAACCACGACTTCAGCGTGCTGGAATCACCCTCAGGAGTGATTCCTGCCCACGCCCTGGAGGCGGAGCTGAGCCGCGCGGCGGACGACGCTGACGACGGGGCCGACGACGGCGACTCGGAAGAAGGCGCGCTGGCGCTGCAGTCGGAGCCTTTGCCCGCCCCGCCGGAGCCGCAGCTGCTGCCGGAGAGCATGCACGGCGTGATCGGCCTCTCGGAGTCCCTCGTCGAAGTCTACCGCGTCATCGATCGCGTCGCGGACACGACCTGCACCATCCTCATTACCGGCGAGTCGGGCACCGGTAAAGAGCTCGTCGCGCGCGCGGTTCACAAGGCGAGCCCGCGGGCGCCCAAGGCGTTCGTCGCCGTCAACTGCGGCGCCATCCCCGAGGCGCTGCTGGAGAGCGAGCTGTTCGGCCACGCTCGCGGCGCGTTCACGGGCGCCCACGCCAACAAGGTCGGTCGCATCGCGCTCGCGGAGGGCGGTACGCTGTTCCTCGACGAAATCGGCGAGATGCCGATGAGCCTGCAGGTCAAGCTGCTGCGCGTGCTGCAAGCCCGCGAATACTCGCCCGTCGGCGACAACCGCACGCTGAAGGCCGACGTGCGCATCGTCGCTGCCACCAACGTCAACCTCGAGAACGCGGTGCAAGCCGGCACGTTTCGCGAGGATCTGTACTATCGCCTCAACGTGATTCACCTCACGGTGCCGGCGCTGCGCGAGCGACCGGAGGACGTGCCGCTGCTCGTTCAGCACTTCTTGAAGAAGGCCAAAGAGCGCGTCGGTCGCAGCAACATCGGCGGTGTGTCGCGCGCGGCGGCCCAGATTCTCGCCGACTACCAGTGGCCCGGCAACGTGCGCGAGCTCGAGAACACCGTCGAGCGCGCGGTCCTGCTCTGCCAAGGAGAGCTGATTGAGCCGAAGGACCTGCCGCAGCGCCTGTGCGGCCTGGGCGTGGAGAAGCGCATGTCGCCCCGGCTGCCCGACACGGGCCTCGACCTGCGAAACGCCGTCGAGTCGTTCGAAAATCAGCTGATTCGTCAGGCCCTCGAGCGCACGAAGTGGAACAAGAAGCAGGCCGCCAGCCTGCTCGGCCTGAACCGCACGACCCTCGTCGAGATGTTGAAGCGCAAGCGCATCAACCCGCGCGCCGCCTGAGAAATTCGCGTCCGCCGCAGTGAGCGGCGCTCGCCAGGAGCTCGTGGGCGGTCCGCCAGCGCGAGCGCGGCCCGGTGCTTGCAACCGTTTCAGAGGGCGTATGCTGGATCGACTCATCGAGCGCTGTCGGACTGCCGCGGTACACAGCCCGGCAGGCGTCGTGTCGGACGTGGTGGGCTTGATCGTGGAGGTTGGGGGGCTGAACGCGGCTGTCGGTGACACGCTGCGGGTCCTCGACGCATCGGGCGCGCGCCTCGACGTCGAGGTCGTGGGCTTCCGCGGCGGAAGGCTGCTGACGACGCCGCTTGGGCCGCTCGTGGGCATTCGCCCGGGCGCTCGGGCCGTGCGCTTGATGCGCGGGGCCACGATTCCCGCGTCGTTCGGGCTTTTGGGCCGCGTCGTGGACTCGTTCGGACGCGCGCTCGACGGCGGTCCCGAGGTCGACGCCGAGCGCACCATGCCCGTCAACGCGCCGCCGCCCTCCGCCTTCGCGAGGCGCCCGATCGATCATCAGCTGGCGACGGGCGTTCGCGTGATTGACGCGATGCTGCCGCTGGGCGTCGGCCAGCGCATGGGCATCTTCGCTGGCGCGGGCGTCGGTAAGAGCACGCTGCTCGGACAAATCTGCCGTATTTCTCAGGCCGACGTGAACGTGGTGGGGCTGATCGGTGAGCGCGGTCGCGAGCTCAACGACTTCATCCGCAACTCGCTCGGTCCGGAAGGGCTGGCCAAGAGCGTCGTGATCGCGGCGACCAGCGACCAGCCGCCGCTGGTGCGCGCGCGCGGCGCTGAAGCGGCGACGGCGGTGGCGGAGTATTTTCGAAACCAGGGCAAGAGCGTGCTCTTGGTGATGGACTCCGTGACGCGCTACGCGATGGCGCTGCGCGAAGCGGCGCTGGCGGCGGGGGAGCCGCCCGCGACCAAAGGCTACCCGCCCAGCGTCTTCGCGGCCTTGCCGCGCCTGCTCGAGCGCGCCGGTACGGGGCCCGGCCAGGGCGTGATCACCGCTCTTTACACGGTGCTCGTCGAGGGCGACGACCTGTCGGATCCGATCGCGGACTCGGTGCGCAGCATCATCGACGGTCACATCGTGCTCTCGCGAGGGTTGGCGGAGAAGGGCCATTTTCCCGCCGTGGACGTGCTGCGCAGCATCTCGCGTCTCGCGCCCGAGATCGCGCCGGAGCCGGTCATGCGCGCCGCTTCCTCCGTGCGCGACATGCTCTCTACCTACCGCGACGCGCAGGACTTGATCCAAGTCGGCGCGTACGTAGCCGGCAGCGATCCGCGCGTGGATCTCGCGGTGGCCGCCCAGCCGCACATCGACAACTTCTTGCGTCAAAAGGTGACCGACGGCTCACGTCTCGAAGACAGCCTGAAGCACCTGGCCCAGCTCGCCGCCCTGGCGCTACAGCAACCCCAAGCCCGAGGAGCTCGTAGGCAATGAGCCCGCGTCGCAACCGCATCGAGAAGGTGGTCACGCTTCGTGAGAAGGAGCTCGACAAGCGCGTGCAGCAGCTGGCCGGCACTCGCGCGGCCGAAGCCCGCGCCCAGAGCGAGGAAGAGCGGAAAAAGCAGGAGCTCGAGCAGGCCTCGGAGTCACGCACGAAGCTCTGCGGCGCCGAGGGGACGCTGACGGCCACGAGCTGGGTGGAGGCCAACGAATGGCTGGCGCACCGCCGCCTGAGCCACGAAAAAGCTCGCGTTGAAGCGGCCAAAGCGCAGCTCGAGACGCGCAAAGCGCAAGGGGCGGTGATGACGGCGCGGTCCGACCTGAAGAAGGTGGAGCTGCTGTCGGAGCGCATCCAGAAACAAGAAGACGACGAGACCCTCAAGCTCGAGCGTCGGCTGGAAGACGAGCTGACGGCGCTACGCTTTCGCCGCACGGAGTCCGAGCAGTGAATAGCGGCGGCGGCGCCTCCGCCGGGGGCTTGTCGGGCACCACGCGAGCGCTCGAGCGCGATGAGACCCCGCGCGAGCGGGATGGCGAGGACGCGGCCGCGCTGTGGGTGGCGCTCGCGCAGCAGCTCACCAGCGCTCCCGCGCGCGTGGGCGTCCCTGCCGAGCCGAGCGTCAATCCGCCGCCGAGCGCTTGGCGCGGGAGCGCCGGAGATCTGACACTTGGCGCCGGCGCGCTGACCGGCGCGGCCGAAGCCCCGCCTCCTCCCGACGCTCCAGAGCGCCTCGTGCTGCGCGTCGACGGCGGCGCTTTGGGCGAGCTCGAGGTGACCCTCGAGAAGAAGGACGGCGCGATGAACGTCGTGATCGGCATGGAAAACAAGCAGTTGGTCGGCGCGGTGCAGCCCGACGTCAGCGCGCTGCGCAGCGCGCTCGAGGCCGCTGGCATCAGCGTGCACTCGCTCAACGTGGTGCCCGCCTCCGAGGTCGGCACCGTTCTTGCTCAACGACGTCTGAGCCCATCGGGACAAAAGCCGGCCGCCGAAGAACGCGGCGCCCAACCGGACCCCGACGCGGAACGCAAGCGAGCTCACAAACGCTTGGCGCTCATCGGATAAGCAAATGGTCGCTCCCGTCAACAACACCACCACCAGCGCTGCCTCACAGCTGAGCTCCGCGCTCGGCGGCAACAAGGCCTTGGGTCGTGACGCGTTCCTGAAGCTCTTGGTGGCGCAGCTCAAGAATCAGGACCCGCTCAAGCCTCAAGACAACTCGGCGTTCGTGGCCGAGCTGGCGCAGTTCTCGTCCCTCGAGCAGTCGATGGGCGTGAACGACCGCCTCGACCAGATGATGCTCCAAAACCAGGGCATGGCGAACTCGAACGTGGTCAACATGGTCGGCCAAGTCGCCACCGTGAAGGGCTCGCTCGTCACCACTGACGGCTCGGGCATCGGCGTGCCGGTCTCCTTCAGTCAAGACCGCGCTTCCGCGCAGACCGTGGTGCAAATTCAAGACGCCAGCGGTCGCATCGTACGCACGTTGGATCTCGGCGAGCGCCCCCAGGGCATCTCGCGCATTACCTGGGATGGTCGCAGCGACGACGGCATCGTACAGCCCGCGGGTACGTACGCCGTCAACGTGAGGTCGGCCGATGATGATGGCGGTACCGTCATCGTCTCTCAGCAAACGACCGGCACCATCACCGGTGTCGCGTTCGACAAAGGTTACCCCGTTCTACATCTGTCGAACGGCGTAAGTGCACCAGTATCCGACCTTCTCCGGGTCGAAACTCCACCAAAAACACCGTAAGTAACACAGCCTTTATTAGGAGGGCTCCATGGTTCTGAGAGCAATGTATTCAGGCGTTTCGGGCCTGCGCGCCGAGGGTGAAGCCCTGGGCGTCGTCGGCGACAACATCGCGAACGTGAACACGACGGGCTTCAAAGCTCAGCGTGCGCTGTTCCAGGACGTGCTCGGGCACTCGATCCTCGCGGGGACTTCGTCGTCTCTGCCCGGCTCCGGGGTCCGCGTGGGCGACATCCAACAGATGTTCACCCAAGGCACGCTGCAGAACACGGGCGTGTCCACGGACGTCGCGCTGAACGGCGACGGCTTCTTCGTGGTCAAGGGCACCGTCGACGGCTTGTCGTCGAACTTCTACACCCGCGCCGGCACCTTCTCGATCGACAATGAAGGAACGCTGACGAATCCCGCCGGTCTCAAGGTGCAGGGCTACGCCGCCAACGGCGACGGCACCTTCGCCGCTTCGATCTCCGACGTGAAGGCGCCGACGGCAGCGTTGCCGGCTCGCGCCACGCAGGCAATCGAAGTCACCGCCAACCTCGACGCGGCCGCTCCGGCCCTCGACACCGCGCTCAACCCCTGGGATCCCCAGAACCCGGCGAACACCTCGAATTTCTCGACCACGATGACCGTCTACGACTCGCTCGGCAACGGCCACACGATGGACGTCTACTTCCGTAAGTCGGACACCGTCCCGAACGCGTGGGATTTCCACGTGCTCGCCGACGGTGACGAGATCGTAGGCGGCACGCCCGGCGAGAACTTCGAGATCGGGACGGGCGGAACGATGGCGTTTACCACCAACGGTGCGCTGGACAGCATCACCGGCACCGACATCACGGTCGACTTCCTCAACGCCACCGCCGGTCAAGCCATCACGCTCGATTTCGGCACGGCGATCGCGGACGGCGGCACGGGCCTGGATGGCACCACGCAGTTCGCGGGGCCGTCGAACGTCTCTAGCCAGTCGCAAGACGGCTATGCGTCCGGCGACTTCTCGGGTGTGGCCATCGACGGCACCGGCGTCGTTCAGGGCCTCTACACGAACGGGCAAAAGATCGCCATGGCGCAGCTCGCGATCGCCAAGTTCCGCTCCAACGACGGCCTCGGCCGCGCTGGTCAGAACCTGTGGATCGAGACGCGCGACTCGGGCACGGCCGCGATGGGCACCGCCGGCAGCGGCGGTCGCGGCGCGACCTCTTCTGGCGCGCTGGAAGGCTCCAACGTCGACTTGGCCGAGGAGTTCGTGGGGCTGATCCAGCACCAGCGCTCGTTCTCCGCCAACTCCAAGACCATCACGACTGCTGATGAGATGCTTCAAGAGCTCATCAACATCAAGCGCTGATTAGGCGTCGAGCGTAGTTCCCCGCTCTTACGAGGACGGAGATGTCGGAAGAAGCCTCGGAGCCCAATAAATCGGTGGAGAAGAAGAAGGGCAAGGGAAAGCTCGTCGGAATCTTGGTCGCCCTAGCACTCATCTTGGGTGCTGGGGCGGCCGGAGCCGTACTAGCTCCCACGTACCTGGGTGGCGGAGCGAAAGCCGCTGCCAAGACCGCCGAGGGCGCTGAAGAAGACGCCGCGCATGGCTCCGAAAGAGGGGACGATGAAGCGGGCGATGACGAGAAGCCCGCGGAAGAGGAGGGCGAGAGGTCGCGACGGCCTAGCGGCGACGTGCACGCGGTGCAAAACCTCGAGCCCATCGTCGTCGACACTCGATCAGCGGACGGGAGCATCCGTCACGTGAAGGTCGGGCTCACCATCGAGCTCCAGGAAACGGCGAAAGAAGCCGAATTCAAGAGCTACGTGCCACGAGCGAGGGAAGCCGCGATTGGATACTTTCGCACGCGCGACTTCGAGCAGCTCTCGGATCCCAAGAATTTTACTCAAGTGGTCAAGGACTTGAACAAGGAGATCCTGGCCGCGGTGGGTAAGAAGCGAGCGAAGCGCGTCGTGGTCACCGATTTCGTTGCCCAGTAAGAGAAGCGCGCACGATGCCAGCCTTCGCCGAAGCAGAAGACAACCTCAGACGAGTCGATCTCACCGGGCGAGAGCGGCAGCTGAAGGGCGCGATGTACGCGATGAGCCACGTGGCTCAGCGCTTCGCCCGCGGCGCTCGCAAAACTCTGCCGTTTTTGGTCAAGCGCCGCGCCCGGCTCGTGCCGGAGCCGGTGTGCATCGTCGACCTCGGCGCGGAGCGCGTGGTCGAGCGAGGCCCTGTGTTCGAGATCTTGCTGGAAGCAGACGAAGGTCCAGCATGGGCATGCTTGACGGTGGGGCCGGAGGCCCTGGCCGTGATGCTGGAAGGTGCGCTCGGCGGCAATGAGAAGACCGCCTCGAGCGGCATAGGCGCCGACTTGACGCTGGCGCAGACGGCCCTCGTGGGCAAGCTCGCCCGCAAGCTGGCCGAAGATTTCGCAGAAGCCGTACGCGGCGAGGTCGGCATCGCGCTGCGTCCGACCTCCGCGCGCAGTATCCCGGCCGGCGACGAGCGCGACGCCGCGTTCCCCGACGGGCTACGCGCCGAGTGCACGTTCGAAGGACTATCTGGCGATGCCCGCATCGCGATCGCGATGGGTGCGGAGGCGCTCGAGAGCGCGGCCAAGGACCAGGACGATCCGGGCGAAGAGTTCAGCGATCCGCGGATGGCGGAGGCGCTGACCGAAGTTCCGGTCGAGGTGGTCGCGGAGCTGGGCCGCGTACGGCTCGGGCTACGTCGGGTGTTGTCGCTCGAGGTAGGACAAGTGCTGCGGCTGGCGACCGCGGTGGACGATCCCGTGATCGTGCGCGTAGGCGGAGTCGAAAAGTTTCGCGGTGCACCCGTGATTTCGCGGGGTCAGCTCTCGGTGGAGATTCGCGGCCGGCACGAAGATTGAATTAGCGCCGGTCATGAACGAACCGAACGCGCGCGGCCCCGGCGACAAGGGCTTCGATCCCCATCCCGAGCCGCGTTCCGTAACGCCCCTCTCCGCGCCTCCTGCCGATCCGACTCCCCCGCGCGGAGGCGGCGACACGTTGTCCTTCGTGATGGATGTGCCGGTCGAGGTGACCATCGAGCTCGGCCGCAAAACCGCCAAGATCGGCGAGGTTCTGCGGCTCGGCCCGGGCTCGATCCTCGAGCTGTCGAAGGCCAACGGGGAGCCGCTCGACGTCTACGTCAACAATCGCCTGATCGCGCGCGGTGAGGCCGTCGTCGTCGGCGAGCGCTACGGCATCCGCCTCACGGAGGTGCTGGTCGGCGACGAACGCGGCGCGCGAGGTTCAAAGGAATGACACCCCTGCGCCAAGTATCGAACGCTGCGACGCTTTTGGCGTGCCTCAGCGTCGCCGCGCCTACCTTGGCGCAGCCCCTGGCACCGATCGGCCCGCCCACCGTCGCCGAGGTCGCCGCGGCTGCACCGCCGCCCGCGCCCGCCGCCGCGCCCGCGCCGAACCTCCCGCCGAACGCGCTCCGCGGCTTCCTGGTCTCGTACCAGTCGAACACGCAGGGTGACTTCTGGGCGCTCAACGGCGGTCGCAAGACGATCGGTCGCGCGAACTCTGGCGAGCAGGTCGACATTCCGCTCTCGGACGCGACCATCTCCTCGCGTCACGCGGCGCTCGTCGTCGACGGCGTGTCGGGTACGGTTCAGATCGAGGACAC
>JAEYWK010000156.1 GCA_023431345.1 Pseudomonadota bacterium | reverse complement strand
GTAATGGCGAGCCTGGCTGGCTGGTCCTCCACCGCGGCCTACAGACCCTCCTCAGCTACGAAGCAGGTTACGAGGCTGGCCTCCATGCCCGCGCGAAGCGCTAAAAGTTGTGCGGTATCGACAGACGGGCACGGGCACGTTTACGCCGAGACCAGCAATTAGGGACACTCCCTAGCCCTGTCGGCTCGCCCGCGTCGGCGTGCCCGTGCCGGCTCGCCCTACCCACGCTGGTCGCACACGCGTCGACGCCGCGATCACGAGTGACCGCGGCGTCGGATGCGCTTCCGGCGCGCCTCTCTACTTCTTGCCGCCGGGGTAGGGCCGGGCCTGCTTGATGTAGAGGTGGGGCTTGCCGTCCTCTTGACCCATGTCGTCGAACTTGAACTCGACATCCATGCCGTACCAGCCGTTGTTGCCGGCCTTGGGGCCGTAAGCGGGCGAGAACCGGTCGTGAATTGCCTTCAGCGCGACTCCCAGCTCGTAGGTTTGAGCCGTGGTGAGCACGGTCTCGCCCTCGGGGATCAGGTTCGAGTGCGAAATGAAGGTGATGGGCTGGTTCGGGTTGTCGAAGTAGTAGAGGAACGAGTCGCTCGTGACACCGGCGGGCGGGTGCACGACCTCGGCTTCGCCGCCCCACTGCACGTTGACGTAGAACGCGGGCTCGATGCCGGCCTTGTCGAAGGGGTTGTTCGTCGTGGCCACGCCGTTCGCCTCTTCATCCGGGAAGTTGTGGTGGACGAGCAGCGCCATGCCCACGCTGTGATGGTCGATGCCGTAGAAGCTCCGCTCCTCGAAGGTGCGGAAGAGCCAGATGCTCGACCAAGCCCCCGTCACGGCCTCGAGCACCGAATCCCAAACCGAGGGGACACCGGTCTGCGACTCGTAGCAGCCCGCGCAGGGGAAGCCATCGAGATCCTCGCTGTTGGTGCTGGTGCGGAAGCGCATGCTCAGCCCCGGGTAGTCCGTTTCGAGCTTCTCCTTCAGCAGGTCTTGAAAGGTCTGGTCCACCGGGGCGACGAGCATGTCGGCGCGGAGCTTGGCGAGCTCATCCTCGCGCACCGAGGGCTCGTTCATGAACTCTTCGTCTTCGAGCAACGCGTCGATGCGCGCGAAGAAGCCGTTCTCTTCCATGAACTGGTTGTAATAAAAGACCGGGATGCCGAAGGCCTTGGGCGTCGGTACGCCCTCGGTCTTGGCCAAGATCGCGTACTGGGCGGCTTTGCCACCCCAGGCGTTCACCGACTTCTTGATCGAGTCGCGCAGCAGCTCACCTTCCGGCTCGGGCGTGATGTCCTCGATGTCGAGCAGGCGCTTCTCGTCGAGGTTCAGCTCCGGCAGCACCACCGGCTTGGGCTTGTGGTCCTTCCAGAACTGCTCGGCCTCTTCGGCCGTCGCGGGCTCGACCTTCCACTGCGTCGAGGTGACGGTGAGCTTGGCCCACTTGCCTTCGAGCGCGCGCAGCTCTTCGTTCTCGAACGCGCCGCGCAGGCCCATGTTGGGGGTGCCGCGGTTCTGCGACAGCACGTTCACGTGAGACAGCGGCGTCTGAAACTGTTCGGTGATGAGCCCGGCGACGACGGAGATGTCGTTGGGAGCTTCGTCGAGCACGGCGATGTCCTCGTACGCGAGGTAGATGTCCTCCAGCTCTTTGGCTCTGGCAAAGTGGATGCGGCCGATCGTCGTGCCCAGGGTCAGCGGTTGGTAGTCGATCTGCCCGTACAGGCTGTCGGTCGTGATGACCTTCACGCTGTCAGGTAGCTTGGCCGCCGTCTTCTGGAGAGCCTCGGAGGTCGGGTGGAACTGCAGCACGGGCCCGAAGTACGCCGCCTTCGCGGTGGCCACGTACAGGGCCTCGATCATCTCCGCCGACGCGGTGTCGTAGGGGGACAGCTCGAGCGCCCAAACCTTGGGACCTTCGTAGTAGCTGACCGCGCCGAGCACGAATCGCCGATCGGGCTTGTAGTACTCGGTGGCCTCGAAGCTCGAGATGCCCGGCACGATCGGCAGATCGCCTCCGGAGAGATGCTCGCTCACGAATTCGTAGTGAATCGGGAAGCGAGTGCTGTTCTGGAAATGGAGCGCGTTGTCGTCGTACTGATCCAGCACGACCTTCGCGGAGCGCGCGCCCGGTAGGCTCGCGTCCAGCGGCTCGGAAGCGAGCGCGTCGAAGTCGGCCTTGCACGGGATTTCCCGCGCTGAATCGGGCGCTTCGTCGCCGATCTGGCATTCGCCCTCGACGACGCCAACCGCCGCCGGCTCGCCGCCTGCGCCGCCTTCGCCGGAGCTCGCGCCGCCGTTCGGAGTCGGATCGGTCGGGTCAGAGTCGTTGCCGCACGCGACGGCGCCGACCAGGAGGAGTAACGCGCCTAAAGCTCTAGTTCGGTAGAACACGGTGCCTTTCACGGATCTGAGGAGCAGGAGTTGCTGCGGGATACTTTAGCCCCCTCGTCGGTGCGCGTCAGGATGTCGTGATGGTCGACATCGTCGGTGCGTGATTCGGGGGCGTGGTTTGGCACGCCGCTGCGAAACTGAAGTTTTCCGCGCTGGGCGTGCCGCGTTTTCGTTAGTGCTCGACGAATGGGTCGTTTACATACAGGTCAAGTCGTCTTGGCAGGTCTCGCCGTCAGCGCAGTCGCTGTCTTCCGTGCACGAGGTGACACCCGCGACCATGACCGCTTGCTCTACCTTCGCAGAGACCTCGAGCTCGACGACGCCGTGCGTGAGCTGAGCTTCGCCGCGCGTGCTGCGCGTCAGCACGAACGTCGGGAAGCCAGCCGTGCCGAGCCCGATGAGCTCGGTGATCATCGCCCCCGAAATGCTGAGCGAGCCGGTGTCGTCGGTATCACACTGAATCATGCCGCGCGTGCCGCCGTGATGGCTGATGTCGAGCTTCAGGTGGACCTGGCTGGCCTTCGAGTCACCGGCGGCTTCCCAGGCCAAGTCGAGCTGCTTGCCCTCGGCGACCTCGTACGTCTTGCCCATCAGCACCATCGGCTTGACGCCCTGGGCCTTGAGCTCGAACGCCGCGACGGCGTCGCCCGCTGCTTTCACCGTGACCTCGTCGCCTTCGGCGAACGGAGGCCAGGCGAAGGTGGTGTTGGCCGGCGGCTGATAAGCGTTCACGACCTCTTTCAGCACGAGTGAGCTCTCGCCTCCTGCGAGCTTCACGCCGCTGAGCGTGACCTCGCCGGCGCTTTGCCCCTTCGGATAGGCTTGGCACTCGCCGTCTGCGACGCACACGTCTGCGCCGCAACCCGGATCGCAGAACGGCACGCTCGGCTTCTCGAGGCGGCAATCGCCCTCTTCCTTGATCGTGGTCCAGACCAAGTTGGCGGGCGAGGAGCCATCATTCACTTTGCCGATGACGGAGGTGGAGCCCTTCTCCGGATCTTCAGTGTCGACGACGAGCTGCACCTGAAACGAGCCGACCACGTCCGATGGGCCGCTGGGGGTGCCTCCGGTCGTAGAACCGGACGACGACCCCGAGGTGTTGCCGCTGCCCGAGGCGTTGGTGCCACCGCTGCCCGAGGTGCCGGCGGGAGAGCCGCTCGAGCCGCCACCGCCACCTGGCTCCCCTTCCGAGCTCGAGCAGGCTCCGAGAAGTGCACCGAACGCGAAAAAGTACGTCAGGCCGGAAAATTTGCGGAAAAATCTCGGATTCGTCATCGGTTCGTAGGTTTTCATGGGTGTTGGGGCCGGTGTCGGCCAAAGCGATCAAAGCATACTTAAAAAAGTGGCCCGTCAGCAGGTCGAGGCACAACGGTTGCAGCGTGACGGGTCATGACGCCCGACGCCCGAGCTCGCAGCTCTTCCGAGCCGCCCGAGCTCGCAGCAGTCGGCCAACTCAACTTCGATCTCCACAACTGGCGCGAGCTCTCTTCCGAGCGGCACGGACGTTGCTCTGACTCGCGGCATGAACCACTCGCTCAGCTTTCGTGCACGTCTAGGTAGAAACGCGCTCGTCGCGGGTCTCGCGCTCGCCGGACTCGGTGTCGCTTCGCCCGCTCACGCGGACGACAGTCGCGACGACGATCGGCGCGAGAGCCGTCGCGATCGCGACGACAGCAAGACTCACATCGCGCTCGACTTCGACTTCGGGAGCGCGCTCGATACGCCCGAGACGAGCTCAGGCGGCGGCGGCGCGCTCCGGCTCGGCCAAGAGCTCGACTTGTTCTTGGTGTCGCTCACCCCGGAAATGGGCGGCAGCTATCACGCCTTCGGTGGGGATGGTGAGACCAAGATCTACGCGGGGTTTCTCGGGGGGCGCTTGTCCGTCGGCAAGATCATCGAGCCTTCGATCTTTGCGCATTTGGGGGTGGGTCGCGTCACCGGCTTCGAGACTCGCACGGCGCCGGTGATGGACGCCGGTCTGGCGCTCGACTTCACGCTCTTGCCGCTGATCGATCTCGGGGTTCACGGCGCGTACAACATGATGTTTCCGCGCAACGACGGCAGCTCGCTCGAGTTCTTGACCCTCGGGGCTCACGCCGCGCTCGTGCTCTGACTCTCGCCGCGGGCAGAAGCGCCGAGGGCCCTGAGCTTTCGCATTCAGGGCCCTCGGCGGCGGAGGAGCGCGCCGGCGGCGCGCGCGTTCTCGCGCATCATGACAGCGAGCGCTTCACGGCCTTGATGGTGTCGTGCGTGCGGCGCTGCTCCGGCAAGATCGCAAACTCGACCAGCTGGCGTGCGCTGGGCTCGAGGTTGTCGATGTCGCGGAGGTAGTCGTCCCGCCCGTGGTCTTCGCCCTCTTCGAGCGCCGCGATGGCGGCTTTCTCGCTGATGGCGGCGGCGCTGCGCTCGATCATGCGCACGAGCGAGCCCCAAACCCCGGAGCTGTCTGCCGGGTCACCACCGCGTCCCAAGATCGCCTCGGTGAGCAGGCGCGCGCGCTCTTCATGCGAGCGGGAGCACTGCACCAGGGTGCCACGGTGCTCGGTCTGCTCGAGGCGATCGAGCGCCAGGCGATAGGTCTCCGCGGCCGACAGCTCACCTCGTAGGAACGAGTTGAGCTGATCGATCGTCTCCGGGGTGCTGCTGTTGGTGTGAGTCTGCATTTTATCACTCCTTGGTGTTACGAATTCCTCGCCAGGGCGTCGGGCCGTGGCGCCATGGAGGCTGCACGATTCGGACCAAGCTGGCTGCAGCCGTGGGCTCGACCTCTGCCTGGGTTGGCACGCGCGGGTGCGGCAGCGGCACCGCATCCGCCTCGGCCGGGGCAGATCGCCGCGGTCTCTTCGCGACGCCGCCTGAAATCGGCTCGAATTGATGCGCTCCCAACTTGGCACACTGACTGCTTATCGCTCGGCATAGGTCAACGACACCGCGCGAGCCTCAGAAATGAGACGCCGCTAGGAGTGGCGGCTGAGCGCGCGCGGGTCGAGCCAAGGAGCAACCAGTGGAAACCGAGACTTTCGATATCATCGGGATGGTCGACACCGTGCACTCGCGCGTGCGGCGTCGTCGCGGCGCGCGCATGGCGCTCGGCCTTTCGCTGGCGGGCGTGGGCCTCTGGCGCGGGGGCTTGACCGCGCCGTTCGCGATTCTAGGTGGCGCCGCGCTCTTCGTTCGCGGCTTGACTGACAAGCCTCTCAAAGAGAGCTACGAGCGCGCGCTTCGCTGGCTCGCCAAGCCTCAGGTGCAGCGCTTCGGCGGCGGCCATCGCGATGTGGTCGACGAGGCTTCCTGGCAATCGTTTCCGGCGAGTGATCCGCCTGGTTACGGCCGCGCCGAGGCCGCGCGCTGAGACGCGACGCAGGCCGGGTTCTAAGTAGCGAGCTAGCTGCGCGCATCGATTTCGATCGGTGCGCGCCTTTGCCGTTCCCTGCTGCTGCGTCGTCCGGCCTCAGCGACCCGTCTGGCTCTCGGTCGTCACTTCATTGGGTGGAGTGACAGCGGGGGCGACCACCTCGGGGCGACGTAGCCGCTCGTGGCGCGCGTCGTACCAGGTCCCCGAAGCGTGCATCAGCCTGCCGTCGCTCCGGTACCAGGAATGCCACGGGGCAAATTTGCTCCCTGGAGGCGGCACGACCCAACCGCCTCGGCGCCACACGAACGCCTTGCCGTGGAACACCCACTCCCCGTCGACCCAGACGGCGCCGCTGCCCTCCGGGCGCTCGGGCACGGTCTCGGCGAGCGCCGCGGGCGGAGGATACGGCACTTCGGCGTAGGCGCTGAGTGGGTGCTTGGTGCGGCTAGGGGCGGGCAAGCTGGCTCCGCAGGCGGCGAGCAAGAGCAGCAACAGTGGAAGGGGGCGCACCATCGATCCTGGCCCGGCTGTTGCACCTCCCGTGCCGTGCACCGTGAGCGGCGTGGCTTGCTTCATCGGGCCGGCCTCGTTCTGTGGTGCCTGGTTTGGCTCTCGTTCGGCTGCACACGCGCGCCGACGCAGCGCTTCAACCTCGAGAGCTTGACGGTGACCGGCAACGAGGAAATCGACGACGAAGAGCTGAAGGAGCGCATCGCGAGTCGAGAGACTCCGCGGCTGCTCGGCCTGTTTCCGGGTGTGATTTACGACTACGAGGTCTTCAACCGCTTCGTGCTCGAGCGGGATCTGCAGCGCATCGAGCGCTACTACCAGAGTCGCGGCTACTACGACGCCCGCGCGCGCGCCGCCCACGTCTTTCGTTCCGGCGCGAAGGTGCGCGTCGAGATCGTGGTCGAAGAAGGGCCGCCGGTGCGGCTGGGCCGCGTCGACATCCACGGCATCGACTCGCTACCGCCCGAGCTGCGCGCCGAGGCCCGCGCGGCGGTGACGGCCGAGATGCCGCTCGGTGAGCCGTTCGAGGAAGAGCGCCTCGACAACGCGGCCAAGGCGCTCGCGCGCGTCTTGGGCGACGGCGGCTACGCGCAGGCCAAAGTGCGCAAGAGCGCGGACGTGAACCTCCCTGACCACGTCGCCGCTGCGGGCTACTGGGTCGAGGCAGGGAGGCCGAGCGAGCTGGGCGAAGTGCGGCTCGAAGGGCTCGCGGATCTGCCCGAAGATCGCGTCCGCGCTGCGCTCGCGCTGGAGCCAGGCATGCCGTACTCGCAGTCCGAGCTCGACGAGTCGAAGCGAGCTCTGCTCGACTTGGGCGTCTTCAGCTCGGTCGAGATCGAGCCGCAAGTCGATGCCGCTACCACCGGCGCCGACGGCAAGGCGCGCGTCCCCATCCTCGTGAAGCTCGAGAAAGCCAAGCTGCGCAGCGTGCACGTCGGCGGCGGCGTGCTGGTGGACTCGATCAAAAGCGACGTCCACCTCAGGTTCGGCTGGGAAGATCAGAGCTTCCTGGGAGGGCTGCGTAAGCTCCAGTTCGAGGTGACGCCCGGCGCCGTCATCTATCCGACGCGCCTGCCGTCGTTCGAAACGCCGGAGCGACTCTTGCCGCAAGGCCGGTTCCGGACCGAGTTCCGGCAGCCCGGCTTCCTGACGGGTCGCACCAACCTGGTGCTCAAGGGACAAGTGATGGCGTCGCCGGTCTTGCTCTCGAAAGATCGCGACAAGCTGGCGCCCATCTTGGGCTACTTCGACTACCGAGCTTCGGCGGGCGTCGAGCGCACGTACCGTCGCTTGTACGGAAACCTCGCGCACAACGTGCAGCTCACGGTGCCCTTCATGTATCAGGGCGATAAAGACGGCGATCTGCACCACCGGGTCGTCTCGTACCCATCGCTGTACGGCTCGCTCGACCTGCGCGATGACCCCATTCATCCGCACCGCGGGCTGTTCGTCGCGAACGAGCTGCAGGTGGCGGGAGTAGGCGGCGATGCGCGCGACATCAAGCTGCAGCCCGAGCTGCGCGCCTACGTGCCCCTCACCAAGCGCGTCACGCTGGCCGGTCGCGGCAGCGTGGGCTTGCTGTTCGCCCAGAACTACGGCGACACGGTCGAGAGCAACGCGCTGACGGGGTCGCCCGGCAACGAAGACGAGCCCAACTACCGCGAGCAGTGGGTGCGTGACGTGCAGCTGATGTTTCTGCGCGGGCTCTTCTCTGGCGGCGCCGGCTCCAATCGCGGCTACGCAGCGCGTGAGATCGGGCCTCACGGCGTGGTGCCGTTCTACAATCACGGTCAGTCGGCGGACTCGCAAGCGGACGACGGCGTCGATTGCACGGCCGGCAGCGACACGTACCAGCCGGCAGTGTGCGATCTGCCGCTCGGCGGCTTCACGCTGTGGGAGGCTAGCGTCGAGCTGCGTTACCCCATCTCAGGCGCGCTCAGCGGCACCGTTTTCACCGACGCGAGCGATGTCTCGCCGCGTGAGCTGTCGTTTCGCTTCAACCGGCTACATCTGAGCGTGGGCCTGGGCCTGCGCTACGACACGCCGGTCGGCCCGATTCGCTTCGACGTCGGCTATCGCGTGCCGGGCCTGCAGGCGCCGAAGGGCGCCACCGACGAAGGTAACCCCGAGCCGATTCTCGGCCTGCCGATCGCGCTGTCGTTCGGTATCGGAGAGTCGTACTGATGGCGACGCGCGCGCGGCCTCGTTCGTCTCGGCGCTGGCTACGGCGCAGCGGGCTGGTGTTGTTCGCTCTCGTGCTCGGCGTGCTCACGCTGGTGGCGAGCGCCCTCGGGGCGCTGCAAACGCCGTGGGGGCGCGAGCGTGTTCGGTTGCTGGTGAACGACGCGCTGGCCGAGGTATTTCAGGGCAAGATCGTGATCGAGCGCATCGGCGGCGTCGGCCTGTCGGGCGTCAGCGGCGTCGACGCGCGCGTCTTCGACCCCGCGGGAAAGCAGGTGATCGCGCTCTACGACTTACGCGCGCTCGCGGCGCTGCCCAGCCTCGCTTACCAGCTCGTGGCGAGCTCGGCGCGGCCAGAGCTGCTCATCCCGCTCGTGCGCATCGAGCACGCGGAGGTCGCGCTGCGCGACGACGCCGAGCTGGGTGTCACGCTCGCGTCGACGTTTCTCCCGCGCGAAACCGAGGCCGAGGCTGAGCCACCGGCGGATCCCGCGGACGGTCCCCGGCTGACGATCGGCAGCATCGTGATTGAGCACGTCTGGGCCCACGGCACGGCGGGTGGGTCGCCGCCGCTCGACGCCGAGCTCTCCGCGCTGCGAGCGTCGATGCGTCAATCGCCCGTCGACGGCTTCATCTTGGAGCTCGAGCGGGTCGAGCTGCTCTCGCGCGGGCTCCCGCTGGCGCTGGATCCGCGCGGGCGCGCGAGCGGGCGCGTGGAGGTGCCGGCGGAGGGCGCCGGACCGATGCGGCTAGAGGTCGCGCTGGATGGGCACGCCGCCGAGTCGCCGCTCGCGCTGGAGGCGAGCTGGGTCGGCGACGCGCTCCACGCGAACCTGGCGCTGGCGCGGCTGCCAGCCGAATTCTTGAATCGCCAGGCGCCGGGCTTGGCGTTGGATGGCGACGTCACGCTCGTGGCGGACATCGACGGTGAGCTGCCGGAGCTCGCCTTCGACGTCGAGGTCGACGCCACCGGCGCGCACGTCCGTGCCCAGGGTTACGGCGTGGTGGCCGAGGGGCGCGAGCTCTTGGTGAGCGTGGCTGCGGCGCGGGTCGACCTGTCGCGCCTGGTCGAGGGGGCGCCGCCCAGCGACCTGCGCGCCGCGATCGAGGCGGCTCTATTCGAGGGAGACGATGGGCAGCTCGTGGGCAGCCAGCGTGTGGTGGTGGACGCGGGGCTCGTCGCCAACGAAGCCACGCCCGCAGCGTGGTTGACGGGTGCGGTGCGCCTGGACGAGGACGCTGTCGCGCTCACGGGGCACCTCGGCGCGGACGAGCCGGGCGTTAGCTTGAACGGCGGCTACTCGCTGGAGCTGCCGCCCTCGGGCTCGGGCTCGGGCAGCGCCTCGGCTTCGCTGCAGGCCCGACTCGATGATCCTGCGCGCCTGCAGCGCTTCGGTGTGCGCGCCACGGGCACGCTCGCGGCCGCGGGCACGCTCGCGCTCGAGGCGGGCACCGTGTCGGCGCGGGCATCCGCTAGCCTGAGTCGCGTCGAACAGGGCGTGCTCACGGCACGAAACGTCGAGCTCCAGGCGCAGGCCTCCGGCACGCTCGAGCAGCTGCGCGTGAAAGCCGCGACGACCCTCGAAGCGCTGGCGGGACGCGCGCGCGCGGAGCTCGAGTACGCGCCCGAGCGCCAGCGCTTGTCCGTCTCCACCGCCGACCTCGATTTGCTGCAGTTGGCGCAGCTGCTCGAGGTGAAGGTGCCGCTGAAGCAGGGCACCCTGCAGCTCGACGCCGCCATCGAGCGCGCACCGGCCGCGGCGCCGTGGCGTCTCAACGCGCTCGCCAAGGCAGACTTCGGCAAGATCGGCGCCGTGGATTTGGAGGCGCGCGATTTCGAGGTCCCGACCACGGCTCCCACCCTCGCCACGCTGTCGCGCCTGCGCGGTGACCTCTCCGCCCGCGGCAAAGTGGAGCTAGCGGAGGTGTCGCCCTATTTGGCGGCAGCCGAGCTGCCCATCGACCGGCTCGACGGCAAGCTGCGCTTCGAAGTCACGGCCAAGCGCCGCGAAGACGCGCAGGGCCTCGAGCTCGGCGTCCGTCTCGATACCAACGCCCTGGCCGTGATCGAGAAACGAAAGACACCCGCCGAGCTCACCACCACCGGCGACGCCATCGCCAGCAGCCCGATGGCGCTGGAGGGCATCGACGTGCACGTCGCGCTACGCTCCGAGCTCGAGAGCGGGCTCGCGGAGGGCACGGTGATCTTGCGCGATCGCGGGGGCACGCTCGCCGACATTCAGGCGGAGGCGCGCATCGCCGAGGTTTGGCCGGCGCGCCTGACCGACGCAGCTGCGCTCGCGCAGATGCCGCTGCGGGCCACGCTTAGGGTCCCCGAACGCCGGCTCCGCAGCTTGCCCCCGCTGCTTCGGCCTGCCGCGCTCCGCGGTCGCGCCGGCCTCTTCGCCACGCTCGAAGGCAGCGTGGCCGCCCCGCGCATCGAGGCGTCGATCGAAGCGCGCTCACTGCGCGCCGCCGGCGCTCGCGACCCGATCGACGTGGATGCTCGCGTCCAGTACGACCCCGCGGGCGGCAAAGTCGAGGTCGGCGCGGCGCGGCCTCGGGGTGCCGGTGAGGTCGCGCGTCTGACCAGCGAATGGCGCGGCGATTTGCGTCGAGCCGGCGAGCTCGCGACCGGGCGCTCGGGCATCACCGCCAGCGCCGCCATCAAGCTGCGCGATTTCCCGCTCGACGTCGTGCCTGCGCTGGTCGACCAACAGGTGACCGGGCAGCTCAGCGGCGACCTCGAGCTGCGCGACTGGGGCCGTGACGCGCGCATCTTCGCCAAGCTGAGCTCCCGCAGCTTACGACTGGGCAAGATGCCGGTGCAACAGCTGAGCATCGACGCCGAGACCGACGCGCGCAATGCCCGGGCAGAAGTGGCCATGAAGGTGGGAGCTGGGGTTTCTCGCGCCATGCTGGACGCAGGGATGACCTGGGGCCGCCGCCCGCTGCCCGAGCTCGAGCACCGTGGCACGGTGAAGCTCGAAACGCGCGCATTTCAGCTGGAGACCCTGAGCCCGCTCTTGGGCGCGTACGTGAGCGAGATCGGCGGGGTGCTCGACGCCTCGACGCAGGTCACGGTCACCCCCGATCGCACGCGGCTGGCGGGGCAAGCCAAGCTAGAGCGGGGCGTGGTGCAGCTGCCCGCGATCGGGCAGCGCTTCAGCGACATCGTTGCGCGGCTGTCGGTCGAGAACGACGAATTCAAGCTCGATCAGCTGGATGCGCGCGGCACGACCGGGCGCCTCCGCGTCAAAGGCCGCGCTCGGCTCGACGGCTTCGCGCTGCGCTCGGCCGTCGCCAACGTGACTATCGCCAAGAACGAGGCGATCCCGGTCACGGTCGAGGGTTCCGCGATCGGCGACGCTTGGGGCAACGTGCAGGCCACGTACTCGAGCCCTGAGCGCGGCGCGAAGCGGCTCGACATCGCCGTGCAGCGATTTCACTTGCTCACGCCGGAGACCGGTGGGCAGGGGCTGCAGAGCCTCGATGAGCCGGAGGGCATCCGCGTGGGGGTGAGGCGGGCCGATGGCGCCTTCGTGCCGCTGCCGGTGCAGCCGCTGGAGCCGGGCGGCGTCGAGGAGGAGACGTCGAGCGAGCCGGCGGAGCCGCTGCTGATCGTCGTGAAGCTGGGCCGGGACGTGGTGGTGGAGCGGGGCCGCACCGCCAAGGCGCAGCTGGCAGGGCAGCTCGAAATCGAGAGCGCGCGTGAGACCAGCATCAAAGGGCGGATCGAGGTGCGCGGCGGTCAGCTCGACGTGTCGGGCAAGAGATTCGATATCGAGCGGGGCGTGGTGACGTTCGACGGTCGCGACCCGGGCAACCCCACCATCACCGCTACCGCGCGCTGGGATGCCCCTGGCTACACCGTTTACGCGGAGTACTTGGGTGACGTCGAGAACGGGCGCATCAAGCTGCGCTCCGAGCCCCCTCTCAGCCAGGACGAAATCGCGAGCTTGCTGCTCTTCGGTAGCCCTGACGGCTCCCTCGGCAGCGGCAGCTCCGACAACGCGGCGCTCGCGGTCAGCGTCGCGGGTGAAACCGCTGCCAAGGGGCTGAATCAGGTGCTCGACGACTTCACCAACCTCGATGTGAGCGCGCGCGTCGACACGACGACCGGGAACGCCCGCCCCGAGCTCGTGCTTCAGGTCACCCCGCGGCTAGCCGCGAAGGTCACGCGCGCGGTCGGCGCGCCCACGGCCAACGAGGCTCCCGACCGCACCTTCCTCACGCTCGAGCTACGCCTCAAGCGGGCGTGGGCCCTCTCGGCGGTCGTCGGTGACCACGGCGGGTCCGCGCTCGACCTGATCTGGCGCAAGCGCTACTGAGGGCCCGCGAACGGCTGTCGACAAAATAAGCGAAGGCAGAGACCTGATGGCTCTGCCTTCTCGAGAGGCCGCGACCGCCGCGGCCCCGTGCGTTTTCTCAGCGCGCGCTCGCGTACGACAGCGGCGCCGGCTCCTGAGCGACCGGCGCTGGCGCTTCGAGGCGGCGACCGACTTCTTGTGCCATGCGGTGAGCCAGCATGCGCAGCGCCCACAGGCCCACCGACTTTGCGGCGGTGGAGAGGGCCGAGGGCTGCGCCGGCGCCAGCCAATGGCGCCGCCGATTACGACGCACGAGCGCGACCGTAACCGCTACTGCTGCCGCGGCTCCCGCGACTGCGACCGCGCCGAAGACGGCCGGCTTCACCTCGTGCCCAATGCGACGCGCGAGCTGCTGCCCCGTCTGCTCGGCTCGGCGCAGGCTGCGCGCGAGCTCCTGTTTATGCCGCTCGACTTGGGCTTGAGCTTGCTTGATTTCATCAGTGTCGGTCGGTGCGTTCGGCGTCATCGCTTGCATTTCCGGGTTCCTTGAGCTTCTTCAGCGCTCGCACGGCTAAGACCGCCACGCCGGCCGCCGGTAGTGCCGCTACGACGAGCATGCAAACCACATGGGTCCACGGCGTGTCGACGAGCAGAACGGGGCTCAGCGCGAGGGTGAGCGCAAAAACTTGAATCAACGACAGCGTGAGCCAGAGCAAACCTACGCCGAGCCCTGCTCGGAGTAGCCAAGATCTGGTCTCGGCCGCGGCTAGCTTGAGCTCGGCGCGCGCCAGCGCCGTCGCATTGTCTACGACGCTGGCCAGCGCGCGCGCCGGACTGTCCGACGGCGCGCGCGAGCTCTCAGGCGCTTCGAGACCAGCCGGGGTCACGTCGACACGCGGCGCCCGAAGATCAGCGAAACGACTGCCAGGACCAAGAACACCAGGAACAGGATCTTGGCGACGCCGGCAGCGCTCGCGGCGATGCCGCCGAAGCCGAAGACCGCAGCCAACAGAGCGATGATGAAAAATACGGCAGCCCAGTACAACATATTGAATCCTCCGGTACGCGCCGCGAGGCGCTCACTTGCTTTCAGGAATAAGCAGGAGCCGTGCCACGCGATCGGCGCGTAAAAACGGCGAAACTATGCGCGCCTCGCGGGGATTGTGTTCCCCCTGTGACTCATCGAGACCAAACGCCACGACGCAGCCAGGGCCCTCACGCCCCGATCGAGTCGACTGCGCGCGTAGAGCCCACTCGCGGAGCGCGTACAGCCCACTGGCACATGCCGTGCATCGCTGCGGCTCGGGCGCGCCGCGAGCGCCCCGTTCGATCGCAGGGATAAATACATGAAAAAGAGCTTCAAATTCAGCGTTTTTGCCGTGGTCTCGTTGCTCTCAATCGTTGGCTGCAGCGAAGCGGTAGACGAAGTCACGAACACCGTTAACTGTCGCCAAGTCTGCGAGCGCTACCAAAGCTGCTTCGATTCGGACTACGACGTCGGTGCCTGTACCGACCGCTGCGAGAACGAAGCGGATGCCAGCGAAAATCGCGAAGCGCGCCTCGAGAGCTGCGAGGCCTGCATCGACGACAAGTCGTGCAGCAGCGCGACGTTCAATTGCGCTGACGAGTGCGTGGGAATCATCCCTTGAGCGCGTCCTCATGCGGGCGATTTCGCCCGCTGTGCCGCTTCTGGCTGTGACCTCGCGTCGCGAGCGCGGACCCGGTTGAAGTCGGCGGGTCCGCGCGCCTGCGGCAAGCGAGAAGCGTCTAGCGTGAGGGCTCGCCCGCCGGCTCTTTCATCCAGAGCTCACGAGCGCGGTCACGCACCTTGACCCAGGCCGCTTGCGTAGACGCGAGAGCCTCGGCGGACCAAGCGCGCGCGGGCGCGAGCTCGGGCGCTTGCGCGACGCGCGGCAAGAGCGCGACGAGGGGCGCGAGCAGGAGCACGACGACCACCGCCGACACGATTCGCCGCAAGCGGCGCGGCTTTCGGCTGGGGACGTCGACGATGTCGCTGCTCGTGAGTTGAGGGGAGGCGAGCATGCGCGTCCCCGAGCTGGGGACGGTCTCTTCGCTGCTCTCCAGCCGCCGTCGAATCAGCTCGGCGTCGCTGCTCGGACTCCAGTCGTCGAGCGGCGAGAGCGCGTCGGCCAGCTCCGCGACGTTCGCGAAGCGGCGCTCGGGTTCGCGCTCCATGCAGCGTTCGACGATGTAAACCAGCGCAGGAGGCAAGTCGTCGCGCAGCTCCGATAGGGGCGTGACGGGGGCGCTGAGGATCTGCAGGCAGAGGCTGCGCGGATCGTCTCCGACGAAGGCGGGGCGCTGCGCGAGCAGCTCGTACATCACGACGCCGAGGGCCCAGATGTCGGCGCGGCCATCCACGGCGCCTTTGCCCTCGACCTGTTCGGGCGACATGTAGCCGGGTGAGCCCACGCCGACTTGGCCACGGGTGAGAGCCCGTCGGGCGTGGCTCCGCGCGATCCCGAAATCGAGCACCTTGAGGCTATGAGTGCCGTCGGCGTCCTCGCTCAAGAACAAGTTCTCTGGCTTCAGGTCGCGGTGGACGATGCCTTGGGCGTGAGCGGCGGCGAGACCTGCGCACGCCTCGAGCGCGTAGCGAACGACCCGAGCGGGAGGCAAGCCGTTGGGCAAGCGCGAGGCCACCGCGAACAGGTCTTCGCCGCGCAGCAGCTCCAGCACCATGAACGGTAGCCCGGCCGCGCTCACCGGCTCGTTGATCGTGCCAAAATCCAACACCCGTACGACGTGCTTGCTCTCGATGCGCGCGAGGCTGCGAGCCTCGTTGTAGAAGCGCTCTACCGCCTCCGGCGCCCGCAACATGCGCGGCAGCACCACCTTCAGCGCCACATCGCGCCCCAGCGTCTCGTCGTGCGCCTCCAGCACGACGCCCATGCCTCCGCGGCCGAGCTCTTGCTGAATGCGGTAGCGGCCCTGCACGAGGTCGCCGATCGCCGGTGGCTCAGGCAAGTCCTCGGGCTGGTTGGCCAGCTGTAATCGGTCCACGGACATGATGGCCGCATGCAAAGCAACGGACGTGCCGGCCGGAAACGCGGCAAACCAACGTGTGCCGCGTCCGCCGCGTCAGCACTGAGGCGCGAGGGCGCGAGACAAAACGCCTCTTGCGCGGGCGCCATCGAGAGCGCGGCCCGGGTGCGCTCGACTGAGGCGGAGCCCTATGCAGTCGACGCAGAAGCACTGTAAATCGACGCCGCTCGCCGGGTTGCTCGAGAACTAATTGGCTCGCGTCAGCCCGCAGGGCCGACTACTCTCCCCGGGTGACTTCCTCACCTACGGCGGCAAGCGGTAAGGGTCCTCGCTGCGTGCTCATCGTGGAGGACGACGACGACTCGCGCGAGATGCTCGCGGAGCTGGTGTCGGCCTTCGGACACCGCGCCCTGCACGCCTCGAACGCCGAAGAGGCGTTGGTGCAGGCGCGCGAGCAGAAGCCCGACGTCGCCCTGATCGACATCGGCTTGCCCGAGGTCGACGGTTGCGAGCTGGCCCGCCTTTTGCGTGTCGCCATGACCGAGACGCCCGGGCTGCACACGCGGCTCGTGGCTCTCACGGGATATTCGGATGGCACGACGCGACAAACCGCGGGCGATGCAGGCTTCGACGCCTACGTCGTCAAACCGATCATGCCCGAGGCACTCGAGGCGCTGCTGAACGCCTAGCCATGCCCACCCCTAGCTCGCCATCCCAAGAAGCTTCAATGCCCGTAGAGGCTGCTGACCCGCCCGACCTCGCGCAACTTCTCACCAAGCTCGATGAGCTCAGGCGGGCGGAGCGCCGAGCCACCAGCGCGCGCATGGTATCGGTCGCAGGTCACCTGATCGGGACGCCTCTGAACGTCATCGCGGGTCGCGCCGCGCTCATCCGCAACAACCCCTCCACCGAGGCGATCGAAGAGAACGTTCGGCGCATCGAGGAGCAGGTCGAGCGCCTCGCGCTGCGCATCCGGCGCCTCATCGACTACTTCGGCCTGCAAGAGCCGCCGGGCGCGCAGGTCGGCGTGGGCCAGCTGCTGGCGGATTGTTTGGGCATGTACGCTCCGGTCGCGGAGCTGAAGGGCGTGCGCCTCGACGTGAACGCGACTGGCTTCGAGGCGGCGCGGGTGGATGGGAACGTCGCCTCGCTGGTTCTGACGACGCTCTTGGCGCTCGGAGTGCGCACCTGCGCAGCCGGCGACGCCATCGGTCTCAACGTCGTCGAGCGAGGGCCGAGCTCACTCGCGTTCGAGCTGCATCTGCCCGGTCTCGACGCGCCCGTCACGCGCTTCGATCGCCTCGAGCCGCCGGAGCACGGCGAGCGCTACGATGCGGGCGCGCTCGAAGCCTTGTGGGTCTGTTTGGGCCTCTCGCGGCGCGTAGGTGGCGGCCTCGAAGTGCAGAAGAACGGCGCCGGTAAGGGCGTCATCGTGCGCTTCGACTGCGCCAGCGTCTGAGCTACGGCGAGCGCTGCCAGGGTCGGCGTGCGTGTCCGTGCGCTCATGACTCGCCGTGGCCCAATGGCGCGGCCAGACATGCAAGCTCAGCCGCGAGAGCGCTGCAACTGCGCCAATTGAGCGAAGTCGCCGTGACGGCACGCTTGATGCACCACGTATGGGCTCCAGCCAACGAGGTGAACGCAATGGACAATAAGATTCTCATGTCTCTGGGTACGGCTATCGCTGCTTCGAAGATCGCCAAGACGGTTACCGGCATCGAGCTCGAGGACATCCTGGGCACCGTCGGCCTCTCGCGCCGTCGCAGCCACTTCCTCGAGAACCTGGGCCTGGTGGCCGCGGGCGCGATCGTGGGCGCCGGTGCGGCGATCCTCTTCGCCCCCAGCAGCGGCCGGGAGACGCGCCGCCGCTTGGGCGACGAAGCCTCCAAGCTCAGCAGCGCGGCGCTCGACGCCGTCCGCGAGCAGAAGGACGAGGCGCTTCGCTCGCTGGGGCAGGTCGCCAACGGCGCTGTGAGCTCTGGCGTGAGCTCTGCCTCCGCGCGCAGCTGACGCTCAGTCTTCGAAATAACCACTCAACGGTGGCAGCACTCTCGTTCCCCCAACCGCTCGAGAGCGCCACCGTTGTTCTTCTCCCGGCCCCCGCAGCAGGCACATCCTCTTCGCCTGCTGCGGGGGCAGTTGCGTTTTGTGCTCGAGCAAACGCGACGCCGGCGCGCCCTCGCTCCAGCCCGTGAATGTTTCCACGGGTGTGGTGTGACGGATTCGTTGAGTGAGACATAAGTCAGCAAGAATTCGAGTTGGATACGATGATTTACGGCAAATGTCCCTGGCGCGGATGTTGCTCAAGCGTGCGTTGACTCGCTATGAGTCCAAGGAGGATGCGATGATCCGTTTTGCCAGCACCGCACTGCTCACCACGTTGGTCGTCGCTTGCGGTGGAAGCTCGCTGCCGCCCGCCAAGGCGGCGGACACGCAGTCGTCGATTAGCGCAGCTGCCGCCGTAGGTGCCGACCAGCATCCGCAAGCCGCTCTTCACCTGAAGATGGCCCGCGATCAGCTCCAGCAAGCTCAAGGCTTGATGGAAGACGGTAAAGACGACGAGGCTCGGCTCGTCTTGGAGCGCGCCACGGCCGACGCCGAGGTCGCGCTGATGATCACGCGTGAGGCACAAGCCGCCGCCAACCTGAAGAAGGCGCGTGGCGATGTCGAAGCTTTGCAGAGCGGGAACCGCTGAGCGCGCTGCCCACGTTAGAGGAGAAGTAAGTCATGAAGCTCACTCACATGCTTTGCCCCCTGACCCTGGCCGCCGCCTTCGGCTGCGCCGCGACCGGCCCTACCCCGGAGTTGATCGACGCTCGTCGTGCCTACGACGACGCGCGCCAATCCGACGCCGCTACCTACTCCCCCGACAAGCTGCTGACCGCCAAGCAGGCGCTCGAGCGCGCCGAAGCCGCCCACAGCGACGACGCTGGCTCCTTCGAGGAGCGCAGCCTGGCGTACATCGCCCAGCGCAAAGCGCAGTACGCGAGCGTGTTCGGGACGTACGAGCGTGACCGCCGCGAGCAGGCCGAAGCCGAGCAGGCCTATCGAACGAAGCAAGACACGCTGCGCCGTAACGCGGAGCAGCAGGCCACCGAGGCGCAGAAGACGCTCGCCGCGACTTGGGACAACCTGAGCAACGCGCGCAAGGAAATCGCCGCTCAACAGAACCAGATCCAAAAGAGCAAGGCGGAGCTCGACGCCGAGAAGGAGGCGCGCGCGAAGGCCGAGCAGAGCGCCGCCGCCGCCATGGCCAGCTTGAGTAAGATCGCGCAGGTGAAGGAAGAGCAGCGCGGAACCGTCATCACGCTCGACGGTCAGGTGCTGTTCGTCACCGGCAAGGCGGAGCTGCTGCCCATCGCCAAAGACCGCTTGAACCAGGTCGCCAAGAGCTTGAAAGAGCTCGACGACGACAAGCTCGTATCGATCGAAGGCTTCACGGACTCGCGTGGCGCCGACGACATGAACATGAAGCTGTCGCAAGACCGAGCCAACGCCGTGAAGGACTACTTGGTCAGCCAAGGCGTGAAGCCCGAAAAGGTGCGCGCGATTGGCCGCGGCGAGTCGAACCCCGTCGCTTCGAACGACACGCCCGAAGGGCGCGCCAACAACCGCCGCGTGGAGATCGTCGTTGCGAGCTCGGCCCAAGCGGCGGCCTCGATGGGGCAAAAGCCATGATTGACTCGGCGCTGAGCGGAGCATACCGGGCTCGCGGCTACACACCCGAGCCCAAGCCTGGCGAACCCGCTCCGCCCCCCGAGCCCACGACTCCCGACTCGCCCGATCCCTCCACTCCTGAGCCCCTCCCATCCTACGAAGATCCACCGCCCGTCAAACCCATCGCTCACCGGACGGCGCGGCCCTCGCTGAGGGGAAGGGCATATGCCGGTATCCGCGAGTCTCGAGAACGCGCGACGTAAGCTAACCACGTTGCGCCGGATGGCGGCGCGCGGAGGGCCATTCAACCTGGCTGGTGTGGCCCTCCGCGTTGCCGCCATTCTTTTTGCGCTCGAGGTCGTCTACCTGGTGGGCGCCAACGCCTTACTGCGCACCTCGCTGATCCAGGATTCGGTGAGCAGCGCCAAGGGCTTTCACCTCGACTACGCCAGCGCCTACAGCTTGTGGCCCGGGCACGTGCGCGTGCGTGACTTCTCGCTGCGCGTCGAAGATTACAACGTACAGTTCGAGGTCGCCCTCGATCGCGGCGAGCTCTACATCGCGCTCAGTGAGCTGCCGTTCAAGAAATTCCGGGTGACGCGCCTCGACGCCGAGGGCACCCGCTTTCGCATGCGTCACAAGATCATCGCCATCGGTGACGACGCCGAGCGCGTGGCTGCCTACCCGCCCCTACGCGGTTTTGCAGACCCTCCCTACTACGTCGGCGTCCCCTCGGCCCCCATCGCGGACGGCGACTACGACTTGTGGTCCGTGCGCATTCAGAACGTGACGGCTCGCGTGTCCGAGCTGTGGGTCATGGAGCACCGCTTCCGAGGCTCTGGCGTGGCGCGCGGCTCCTTCGTCGTCAAGCCGGCGCGCTGGGTACAAGTCGAGCCGGCCGAGCTCCAGCTCGACTCCGGGTATTGGACGCTCGGTGAGCACCGGGTGGCGGAGCGAGTCCGCGGCAAGCTGACCTGCGACATCCCCGACATGAAGGTGCAAGAGAGCGAGGGCATCGACGTGCTCGGCGACATCTCGGCCACCGTGCGGCTCGAGCTCGGCGGCGGGCAGCTCTCGTTTCTGCGCGCGTACTTGGCGCGCATGGCCCCCATCGAATACGCAGGGCGCGGCGATTGGCTCGTGGACATGAACGTTCAGCGCGGCGTGGTGGAGCGAGGCAGCCGCGTCAGCCTGCGCGCAACGCCGCTGCGGGCTCGTCATGCGTACGCGGAGCTCAGCGGTGACTGGATGGTTCATTTCGGTCGTGATCTGCCGAGCGCCCCCGATGAGCTCGTGATGTCCTGGAGCAGCCCGCGCTTGGTCGCTACCCGGCCCGGGCGCGAGCCTTCGCCCGAGCTGCGCGGCGTCGCCGGATCTCTGCGACTGCAAGGCGTCGATCTGAGGCAGCCGATCGGTTTGGGTGAGCTGCGCTTCGGTATCGGCGACGCAGAGGCGCCGTCGCTTTCATGGTTCGACGTCGACGGCACCAAGCTGTTCGGTAAGGCGCGAGCCTCGCTGGAGGTGCTCCGCGACCCGGAAGGCGCCCTTCGGGGCAAGGCGCGCTTGGACGCGCCCGGCTTTCGGGCCCAGCACGAGCAGCTCAGCGCGAACGCCGACGTCGCAGCGCGCGTCGGCTTCGTGCGCCCTGCCGGCGCGGACGCCGGCTTCGAGCTCGAGCCGCTGAGCCTGTCGCTGGGCGCCGCTCGCGTCGCGCACGCGGGCAAGCGCAGCGAGCCCTTCGCGTTGACCCTCGATGGCTCCGGCATGCGCGTCGCTCCGCCCAAGGCCAGCGGCGTGGTGCGCGTCAGTCTGTCGTCGACGGAAGCGCTGCTTCCGTTGCTGCTCGCGAGTCCGATCAGAGACGTGGCGGGGACGGCGCTGGCGCTCGAGCGCTTGGAGGCGCGCGCCAGCGTGGCTTATGCGGGCGGTGACTTCGAAATGCGCGTACTCGAAGCCGAAAGCGGCAACCTTCGCCTGCGCGGGTACCTGCGTCAGGAGTCAGATCAGCCGCTGGGCGCCTTCTTGCTCTCGTCGGGGCCTATCAACGTGGGCGTGACCTTGAGCGCGGGCGACACGGAGATTTCTCCGTTCGTGAGCGATGAGTGGCTCGCCGCGACGTGGCCCCGCTTGCTACGCGAAGGACGCAAGGCGGGTTGACGTAGACGGTGGGGTTGAAAAAAATTAGCTGCAGTGCAGGCCAGGGGCGCCAAAACTGGTTCGCGAACGCGTCCGGCGTCGCGCGGAAAAATAGGCGAGCGCTCTGCGGGCCGGCGATGCACATACTTTCCCACTCTAGGAAAGAAGCTTGCCCATGCCGCATTCGCCCTCTCGCCACTTCTCCGCTCTCTGGTCGTTGGTATTCCCGCTCGCGCTCGTCGCGTGCGGCGAGGACGCAAGCACCCCCAACCTGCCGTCAGGAGGGATGGGTGGCCAACCCGTCGCGGGCGCTGGTGCGGGTGGTCTTCCGGCGGCGGGGTCGCCAGCGGGCGGTTCACCGAGCGGCGGCAGCGCGGCACAGGGTGGGGGCGGAGCTGCTGGCAGCGGCGCTGGCGGTGCGGCGGGTTCGGGCGGCGCGGCGGGTGGCGGCGCAGGTGGCG
>JAEYWK010000139.1 GCA_023431345.1 Pseudomonadota bacterium | reverse complement strand
GCAGGCGGCGCAGCGGCAGGCGGCGCAGCGGCAGGCGGCGCAGCGGCAGGCGGCGCAGCGGCAGGCGGCGCCGGGCTCGGCGCTTCGGGACGTGCAGCTGCGTTCGGAGGAGAAGCCGTGCCCGGCGGGGTGAGCGGCGCGGGGGCAGGGAAGGCTCCGTCTGCAGGCGGCGCGGGGGCGCCGGGCTGCGGCGCCGATTCCGCAGGCGGAGGTGAAGGCGGCGAGACCGGCGGCTCGGCCGGCGGCGGCGCTTCGGGCGCGGGCTCGGCGGGCGCGGGCTCGGCGGGCGCGAACTCGGCGGGCGCGGGTGCGGGTTGGTCTTGTGCTGACGCGCTCGAGACCGCGAGCGAGCACCCGACGAAGAACGACGCGCTGAGCAAGCAAGACGACCTGCGAGGCATGACTCACTCAGTAACACGAAGCTGATCCTCACAGCTCCGCGTTCTCGACGTCGCGCAGGCTGACGCCGAGCACCTGTTGCGCGAGCTGTTCGAGCGCCTCGGGCGGCCCCTGGAAGTGGTAGGTTTCGTGGGTGTGCGCGAGCGCGGCGCCCGGCGCGAGCGCGGCCGCTTCCGAGCTGCTTTCGAGCTCGTAGAAGCCGCCGAGCGAAGGCTTGCCCGGCTCGACGGGGCCGTCGTTGTAGGCGTTGCTGACATCACCGCCGTAGGGCTCTTTCGTCACCTCCCAGAGGTTGTTCACGTAGCGCCTCGCGCCCTCGCGCTTCGTGAAGCGCACCACCGTCAGCAGTCGACTTTCGGGGCTGTAGCTGCCGAGCACCGCCTTGGCGCGCGTCGGGGGGAGGCCAATCTTGCCGCGCGCGCGTCCATCGGCCTTGAACAGCACGAACCCCTTGTCTCGATTCACGAGCAGGCGCTCGGGCGGCACCTTGCCGAAGTAGCGATCGCTGACGATTTCACCCGCGCCCTGCTGGTCGAACGGGGCGATGATGCGGGTGCTCGGCACCGGCGCGAACATGCCCAGAATCCAAATGCTGGGTAGGCCCTTGTCTTCCGTCCAAGCCTTGGTGCCCGTGTTGGTGATGGTGTTTTCGCTAGCGAAGCCGACCCACTTCAGGCTCGGCGGCACGTCCACACCGAGCCTCTGCTTCACGTGCTCCAGCGCCAAGATCATGAGCTTGCGCTCGACGTCCAGCGTGAGCTCCGTCTTGGCGTAGTTGGTGAGCTTCATCGAGCGCACGAACGTCAGGCTCGTCGGCGTCGCGGCGCGTTGCTCCCAAGCGCCCTCTTGAAATGCAGCCGGCGTTTGCCAGTGCGCGAACTCGAACGGCTTACCAGGAGCAAAGTACAGCGCGTACTGTCCGCCCTCCGGCCCGAGCCAGAAGCGGTCTTCGCCGCCGTAGTTGTCGAAGGCGGTGCCCGTCTTACCCGCTTCGATGAAGGCTCGATTGATGAAGCCGAGGCTGCTGCCTGCCGGCTCCACAGCGCTCGTCATGATGCGCGCTTGGTACTTGCCCGAGATGGCGATGCGGCCACCGCTCGGTGCTTGCAGCACCTGGAGCTCCGCGCCGTGTCGATTGAGGAACGCGACGTCTTCGTCGAACTTGCGCAGGGTGCTCTCCGGGGCCGGCGGTGGCGGGGGGCTGCGGTCGTCGGTCACGCCAGACGGCGCCGCCAGCGCTGAGGGTGAGGGCGGTGCGGAAGGCGCGGGTGGGGCCGCGGGCGGGGCCTTGGCGCCGACTTGGCAGGCAAAAAGGCCGGCCGCGGCCGACATCGACAGGGCGTGACGCGCGACTTGCATGCGGGTCTCCTTCCTATTTCAAGGTGCGTGATGCGCCATGGATGCGCGCGGCGAGCAGCGCGAGGTCGATCGCGGCTTCGCGTAGGGCTGCGCCTTCGAGCTCGGTCAAGTCGTCGAGCTTGCTTTCCGCGTGAGCGAGTAGACGATTCAGGTCTTTGGGGGCGTCGTCAGGGTCACGCTCGAAGCGCCGCTGCATCGCGAGCGTGAACGCGCCGAGATCGAGCTCGTCGTCGGCCGCGTCGGGCTCATCGAGGTCTTCCGAGTCGAGGCGAGGGCGCACGGGGGGGCGGGCTTCGACGCTGACCACCATGGGCTCGGGCGTCCTGATCGCGCCCAGCTCCGCTTGCAGCTGCTCGATACGGACCACCAGCTTGCTCACCACCTCGTCGTGGCTGCGTGCCTCGGGCGCGTGCGCTTGCTTGGCCTTCTCGAGCTCGCTCAGTAGGTCGGACACTTGGTCGACCTCCGGCAGCAGTGCTTGTAGCCGACTTTCGGCTTTCGACAATCGCTCGCGGAGCGCCTCCACCGAATCCCAAGCCGCGCGTTCGGTGTGCTCGATCCAAAGCTTGTTGGTCGGCATCCCTTCCCGATATATCATGCGCGCCATGATCGAGGAAAAGTCGAGCTCGGCTCGCGTGCGTTGGGGAGTGCTCGGTGCCAGTCATTTCGCGCTCATGGCCGCGATCCCGGCGATGCAGAAGGCGCCCCTGATCGAGGTACGGGCGCTGGCCTCACGCTCGCTCGCGAAGGCACGGCAGGCCGCTGACTCGGTGGGCATCCCCGTCGCGTACGGGAGCTACGAAGAGCTCATCGCCGACCCCGAGATCGACGCCATCTACAACCCGCTGCCGAACAACCTGCACGTGCCGTGGTCGATCAAGGCCGCGCGCGCCGGCAAGCATGTCCTGTGCGAGAAGCCCATCGCGCTCACCGCCGGCGAGGCCGCGGAGCTGGCAGCGGTGCAGCGCGAGACGGGCAAGCTGATCGCCGAGGCCTTCATGGTCAGCTATCACCCGCAGTGGGAAGCCGCAGTCGCCGCCATCGAGAGCGGGCGCATCGGCAAGGTCCGCGCCGTGCAGACCGCGTTCTCGTACACGAACACGGACCTGCAAAATATTCGTAACCAGAAAGAGGTCGGCGGCGGCGCCATCTACGACATCGGAGGCTACGCGGTCGCGACTGCGCGCCTGATCTTCGGCGCCGAGCCAACGCGCGTCGTCAGCGTCTGTGACGTCGACCCCGAGAGCGGCTGCGATCGCTTGAGCTCCGCGCTGCTCGACTTCCCGGGCGGGCAGGCCATGTTCGTCGTGGGCACGCAGCACGTGCCCTATCAACGGGTGCACGCCTTCGGCACTAAGGGGCACCTCGAGCTGGAAATTCCCTTCAATGCGCCTCACGACCGCCCCTGCAAGGTGCTGGTCGACGACGGCTTCGTCGGCGCGCCCGACTTCACGGTCGCGCAGAGCTCGGATGACCGGCAGGAGCTGATCGAGGTGCCGGTCGCAAATCACTACACGCTGCAAGGTCAGCGCTTCTCCGAGGCGATCCGCAGTGGCAAGCCGGTGCGCAACGACATGACGAGCGCGGTCGCGAACATGAAGGTGCTCGATGCCTTGTTTCGCTCGTCGAGCTCCGGTCGCTGGGAAGCGGTGTAACGCCGGGAGGTGTCGCGAACAGCCGAGGCGAGCACGCGGTCATTCTCCGGTGTGGGGCCGCCAGGGCTTGCCTCTGACGGCTCTCCTCATCGGGGCGTCGCGACGTGTTTGCCACGGTGCGACGCTCTTGCCGTCATCGCGCGCCAGTACTCGCGTCCGGAGTGCGGCTTTGGCGAGCCCGGCTCACGGTCTAGACCTTGCAATGCGTGAGACGAGGTTTCACCGTGAACAATCGAAGGACACAATCCGCGCTGCTCGTGGCTGGCGCGGCGGCTGCGGCCGTGGCTGCCACCCTGCTGACTAAACGCCGCCTGCGGGCCGTGCCGGCTTATGAAGGGCCTGTCGGAAACGACCGCTCGCGCCAACTCGTCGACGAGGGCAGAGATGAGGTCGGGCCAGAGAGCTCGCCCTTGATCGAGCCCCCGAGCGCGGAGCTGCCGATCGGCATCAGCGCAGACCCGGACATCGAGGACACGCTCACTCACGAGAGCTTGCCGCAGGACGGCACCTCGGGCGGCGCGCTCCTCGGCGAACGTGAGACTCGCGCCGAGCGCGACGCGAGCGATGCTTCGCTCGACGACGTTTGGAGCTCGATGCCAGGGCTGGTGGGCGGCGAGCAGAGCGAGGGCTACGACGCCGTGCAGCCAGAAGATCTCGGGGCCGTGTGGCTCGAGCGCGCGACGCAAACGACGCACGAAGAGAGGCCGCACGCCTCCGATCCGAATGAGGTTCCGAACATCGACGCGCTCGTGATGAGCGAAGCCAGCCTCAGGTCTGCGCTGGCACCGGACGACGACGAAATCACCAACGATGAGCTCGACCTCGGCTTCGACGACGAAGAAGACGAAGAAGAAGACGAAGAAGAAGACGACGACGGCCAAGGCGACGCGGACGCGGACGGCGAGGCGGACGTCGTCGACGGCGAGCCGAGTCGTCGGGCCAACGGCTAGCGAACAGCGGTGTGAGTAAGCCGGCTCTGATGTAGGTCTCGCGTTATGGCGTGAGGCTCTCAGCAGCCGGCGATCACAAAATGAAAGCGCTCAAGTCCGCACGTCGACACGGAAATTTACGGCGCCGTTGTGCGAGGCTGACGCTGGTGGGAAGATCTTTCTCTGATTCCGGCAATCACTCGGGGTGGATGGTTTTTTGACAAAAGTCGCCGGGCAGCTCGCTGCCGGCGCTCTCCCCATCTTTGTCTTCGCTACCGCGTGCGCTGAGGGCACCAGTGGAGATTCGCTCGACGGCTCGACTCTCAGCGGTGGCGGCGCTGCGGGCAGCGTTACTTCGCCAGCGGCTGGCGCTGGTAGTGGCGGCATGGCGTCATCGGGAGGAAGCGCCAGCGGAGCAGCGAGCGGCGGCGCGCCAGCTGCGGGCGCCGGCGGCCAGGCCGTGAGCGGCAGCACCAGCGGGGGTGGCGGTAGCGCCGGTGGTGGCGCTAGCGGCGGCGGCGGCGGCGGTGCGAGTGGCGGTGGTGGTGGCGCTAGCGGCAGCGGTGGCGCTAGCGGCGGTGGCGCTAGCGGCGGCGGTGGTGCGAGCGGTGGCGGGGGAGCCAGCGGCGCGGCGGCCGGTGGCGGCGCGGGCGGCACGGGAGGTGCGGCGCCCACTGGCACGCGCTACGTTCGCTTCGAAGCGACGTCGGAGCAAGACGGCGAAGTCTGGAGCTCGGTCGCGGAGATTGAGGTTTTCACGACCGGAGGCACCGCGCTGCCGCGCAGCGGCTGGCAGGTAACGGCCGACTCCGCTGAGCTCGACGACGAGAGCGCGCCGGCCTCGAACGCGATCGATGGTGATCCAGCGACGTTCTGGCACAGCGCTTGGGAACCGGCGCCCAACGACGTGAACGACGCGCCGCTGCCCCATTACCTCGACATCGATCTCGGCAGCGCGCATCCCATCACCGGTTTCTCGTACTTGCCGCGCCAAACGGGCACGCATGGCCGCGTCAAGGATTGGAAGCTCTACCTGAGCGCGGACGGCACCAACTGGGGCACTCCGGTCGAGACCGGCAGCTTCCCCAACGGAACTGCGCTTCAGCGCGTGGACTTCTAAAGCGCGTGGCCCAACCGGGCGAAGGCCTCTGCGTGGACAGGGGGGCGCTCGCCCGCGCGAGCGAGGGTGGTCTACACTCGACCGATCACCTGACCGCCCGTGAGTCCGCATGACCAAGAAGCTCCAGAATTTCATCGATGGCCAGCTAGTCGACAGCTCGACCGAGCGCTTCCAGAGCGTGTTCGACCCGGCGCTCGGGGTCGAGTCGAGTCGGGTGCCGATGTCGACGAGCCACGACGTCGCGGTCGCGGTCGCTGCCGCCAAGAAGGCGTTCGAAGCCTGGTCAGCGACGCCGCCCGTGCGGCGCGCGCGCGTGCTGTTCGAGCTGAAGCACCTGATCGATCAGAACATGGACGAGCTCTCCCACCTCGTCACCGCCGAGCACGGCAAGGTGCTCGATGACGCGCGCGGCTCCGTGACGCGCGGCATGGAAGTGGTCGAGTTTGCGGCCGGTATCCCGCAGCTGCTCAAGGGGGAGTACTCGGAGGGGGTCGCGCGCGGCGTCGATAGCTGGTCGTTTCGGCAGCCGCTCGGCGTGTGCGCGGGGATCGGCCCCTTCAACTTTCCGGCGATGATTCCGATGTGGATGGCACCGGTCGCCATCGCCTGCGGCAACACCTTCGTGATGAAGCCTTCCGAACGCGTCCCCTCGCTGTCGCTCTTGCTCGCGCAGCTGTGGACGCGCGCGGGGCTCCCGCCCGGTGTCTTCAACGTCGTCAACGGCGACAAAGAGGTGGTCGACGCCTTCATCGCACACCCTGACGTCGCCGCGATCTCGCTCGTTGGCTCGACGCCGGTGGCCGAAAGCGTCTATCAGCGCGCGACGCAGGCGGGCAAGCGCGCGCAATGCCTCGGCGGCGCCAAGAATCACCTGGTGATCATGCCCGACGCCGACCTCGCGCATACCGTCGACGCTCTGATGGGCGCCGCCTACGGCTCGGCGGGTGAGCGCTGTATGGCGATTTCGGTGGCGGTCGCGGTCGGGGCGAGCACCGCCGACCGCTTGGTCGAGGCGCTGGCCCCGAGAGTCGAGGCGCTGAAGATCGGTCCGGGCACTCGGGCCGGCATGGACATGGGGCCGCTCGTGACCCAAGCCCACCTCGACCGCGTGTCGGGTTACGTGGACCTCGGCGTGAAGGAGGGAGCGAAGCTGGTCGTCGACGGTCGCGGCGTGAAGGTGCCGGGAGCGGAGAGCGGCTTCTTCATGGGCGGCTGCTTGTTCGATCACGTCACCGAGTCGATGAGGATCTATCGAGAGGAAATTTTCGGCCCCGTGCTGGCCGTCGTTCGCGTGCCCACCCTCGACGCGGCGATCGAGCTCGTCAATGGGCACCGTTACGGCAACGGCGGCGCCATCTTCACGACTAGCGGCGACGCGGCCGAACAATTCACCAAGCGAGCTCAGATCGGCATGGTAGGCGTCAACGTACCCATCCCGGTGCCGATGGCATTCCACAGCTTCGGCGGTTGGAAGGGCTCTCTGTTCGGTGACCACTACATGCATGGTCCGGAGGGCGTACGCTTCTTTACTCGCATGAAAACGGTCACTTCGCGCTGGCCCCGTGGCGCGAGCGTCGGCGCGAGCTTCGCGATGCCCACCGTCAAATAGCCCGGGTATCCGTAGCGATAAGGGCCTGGAAAGTTCCAGGGCGATCCGAGGGGCGGGTGTTTTGCTAACTTGAGGAACATGCCGATTCGCGATCGGGTTTGGACGCCGGCTCTCCTGTGTTGGGCTCTGGTTGGCGCGAGTGCTTGCAACGATGATCGGGAGCAGGCGGCGAAGTTGGCCGAGGTCCAGCGCATCGCCGACGAGAAGCTGAAGAAATCAGAGGCGGCGGCAGCGGAGAAGATCCAAGGGCTCGAGAAGCAGCTCGAACAGATGAGGGCCGACGCGGACGCTCGAGCCGCGAAGCTCAAGAGTGAGGCGGAGCAAGCGCTCGGCAAGGCTCAAGCCGACGTGGAAGAGCAAACCAAGGCCGCGGAGGCGGCGCTCAAGAAGGCGCGCGAGGCCTACAAGGCGGAAGGGCGAGCGAGCCTGACCGCGCTGAACAAGCAGGTGCAAGAGCTGCAAGGGAAGGCCGCCAAGGCGCCGGCCAAAATCAAGCCTGCGGTCCAAAAATCGATGCAGCAGATCGTGAAAGATCAGCAGCAAATCGGCAAAGATATCGTCGCCTTCGACTCGGCGCCGCTCGACCAGCTCGGCAAGACCAAGGCGAAGCTGACGCAGGACTTGGCCAAGATGAAGCAGACGATCGCTTCGCTGAAGGCCAAGCTCGGCTGATTCCAGCAAACCCGCTACCGCATCGACGGCGCGCGGCCAGCGGGAGCTCAGCCGAGGAAAGCCGCAAGCCCGCTCAAGGGCTGCGGGCGGCGTCGCTCGCGCGGCGGCCGAGGCTGCGCGGCGGCGTCTTGAGTTTGGACTGGGGCTTGGCGGGCGCGAGGCGAGCGCGGCGAGGCACGTACGATCGCTGCCCGCGCGACTCTCGGTAGAGCTGCCGAAGCTCGTCGAACGTCGTCACGCCCGAGCTTGCCGCGATGCCAGCGTGCGCGCGGCATAGCAGCACCGTGCGCTTGCCGTAACTGACGGCCTCGAGTACGCGGCCGGGCTTCAGGTCGCCTTCAGGCCGGAAACTTTCGCAAACTTCGCAGCGCTGTTGCATCCTGCGAGCGTGCGTCAGCTCGCCGGGGGTGGCCAACTTTCCGCTTCCCGCGCGCGCCTCGTCTGACGCCAGCCCGCATCCCGGTATCTTACGCTGCACCGACGCCCGCCGATTTCGGGTTTTGGCTTCGTTTTCGCTGCGGCCCGATGCTCACGTACCCAGATAGCCGAGCACGGCCTGTTCGATGTCGTGTGGCTGTCAGCGGGTTGATTCAGTCAATTAGATGAAGCATTCGACGACTTCGATGGTGCTTGTAAGCGAACCGCCTGAGTGGTTTGGTTCGCGCATGTGTCGTTGGGCTCGGGTAGCGATAAAATAGGGTGTCCGTTCACCCTGAGTGCTATGAGTGGGTGCGATCTAACACCCAGTCTGTGGTTGAATAACTGCACATGATCCGCTGTGTAGCCTAGTTGGCACATTGGCACACTGGTGTGGATGGGAGTTGGCGGAACGAGCGCGGTTTCGTGGGTGCGGCGCTTGGTACGTTGCTTGCTCAGTGCGCGTCCGCCGTTGCCAGGTTGGGGCAAGGGTTTAGGAGGAACCGTGAAAGCATCCATTCGTTGGTGGTCGAGGCTCGCCTTCGTGGCAGGAGTTGGGTTGAGCGCGCTCGTTGCTTGTTCGTCAGACAAGCCTGGCAGCGGCGTCGAGGAAGAGCAGGTCGGCAAGCTCTCGCTGGCGCTCAGAGCGACGGCGCCGTCCGGCTCCGTCTTTCGATTGCGCAACGCCTTCTTCGAGATCACGGACGTGCGCACCGGTGAATTCGTGCAGAGCCTAACGACGGAAGCCTTGCCCGACGCCGATGAGCTGACGACCAAGCTGCTCACCGGATCCTATACGATTAGGCTATTTCCCGGGTGGTTCCTCGAGCGAGTCTCGGGGCCGGCCCCCGGCGGTGGTGCAGGTGGAGCGACGAGCGGCGGCAGCGGACCGATCGGCGTCGCGGGCTCCAAGCCTTTGCCCGTCGACGAGGGCGCGGGCGGAGCATCCGCGGAGGAGCCCGACGACGGCCCATTCCCCGTCGGCGGGGAGCCAGCGACGGGCGGGACGTTCGGCACCGGGGGGAGCTCGACAGGCAGCGGCGGCTCGGCCCCGGACGCCGAGGTACACCTGCTCAGCGACGCGGTGCAGTTCTTCGGCATCTTCGGCGGCCTGGACACGTTCGTGAGCTTTCAGTTTCAGGTGGGGGGCGAGATCGTCGACTTCAACCACGGCAAGCTGCACGTCGGTATCGGTGTCGTCGAACCCGAGCCGCCGTGCATACCCACCGAAGGCGCGACGCTGCCGGAGCGCCTGCTCATGGAAACGAACGTCGACGCGGTAGGGAGCGTGAGTCTGCCGCAGGTGTTCGAGGCGCTGGTCGCAAACGGGGGCCATCAGGGTAGCGGCGCCGCCGTCTATCGGCAGATCTTCGACAGCTACGCCTCCGCGGATCTGGGCCAGGTGCCGGACGCGGTGCACTGCGGTGACGAGTCGATCGCCGGCGTCCCCACGCTGAACGGCTTCCGCATCGACTGCAACCGCGTCGAGCGGCTGCACGTGGACGACATGGAAAAGTTCTTCCCGACCGCCTTCGTGAATCGCATGGACCTGGCGCCCGCGAATGGCGCGCACTGCGGCCAGCAGCGCATGATTTTCGCCAACTCGTCCTTGGGTCGCACGTTCATGATCATCGAAGCTCAGATCCCGAATCCCGCGCCCGAGCTGGGCATCGATGGCTGCCGACCCCTCGCGCAGTTCTGGCTCAATCAGAACTCGATCGCGAGCCCGCAGCTGCGTGGTGAGCGCCTGCGGCAGGCGTTCGTCACGGGTGACTTGCCGGAGCTGGCCGACGCCGGCTTTGGCCCGTTCTTCACGGCCGAGAACTTGACGGTGGGCAGCGGCCAGATTCGCACCAATCAGTTCGACGACTTCCCGTGGACGCTGCGTGAGTTCAAGCTCGCCATCGACGGCAACCAGCTGCGCGCCATCCCGTTCCCCGTGGCGGAGTCACCGAACGGCGCGCTGTGGGACGAAGGCAGCCAACTGCCGCAGGGAGAGGCGTGCCGTGAGAGCTTCTTGAGCGCGCTCGGCGGCGTGCTGACCAACGACCTGTCGTTGATGTCGTTCGTCGTCGACCAAGCCTGCAAGGATGCAGAGAGCCGCAACGACTTCTCGCAGGACTACGCGAGCAACATGAGCCTGCGCTTCAGCGCTCGGATTCAGGAGGAGCTCGACGCGCTGGGCAGCCGACTCACGCCCACGGACGTCGCCAACCGCGCGCGCTTCGCGGGCTCGTGCATTGGCTGCCACAACGAGTCGCAGTTTTCGCCCCTCGGCGACGGTATCTTCGCGCCCCCTTCGGAGGACTTCCCGCAAGTGCTCGAGTTTCCGGTGGCGTGCTCGGGAGGCGAGCAGGGTGATTGCTTCCGCACCTCCAGTGCGCTGCGTGAGGTGTTCTTGCCGGGGCGTCTGGCCGTGATGAGCAATTTCCTGGGCTTCCCCATCATCCCCGCCGGTTGCCAAGACCCGGGCGGAGGCGTGGGTGGCAGCAGCGGTATGGGCACGGCGGGAAGCTTCTCGGGCGGGACCGGGCCCATCCCCGGGGGCGGCGCGACCGGCGTCGGCGGTGGCGCTCCTGCAGGGGGCTCCATGGCTGGTCCGGGCATGCCCGTGCCGACCGATCCGAAGCCAGCTCCCGCCATCGTGATCGAGCTGCCCTCGGTCGACGTACCGGTCGAGGAGCTGCAAGTAGAGGATCAGGAGATCCGCGACGCCTACGGCGACGTGACCATCAGCGGTCGTAGCGCCAAGGCGACGCACTGAGGGTGACCCGGCCTCGCGCGCGGGTTGCTCTGCGCGCGGGGCCGCTCCCTTCACTCTTCGCTGGGCCGCCGCGCTTCCAAGACCGCGGCAGCCACGATCAGCGCCCCGCCGAGCCATTCGACGGGGCGTAGACGCGTGCCGTTCAGGATGGCGGCCGAAGTCACCGCGGTCAAAAGCTCCATGATGATCAGCACCGACGAGCGGCCCGCCTCCATGTGCGCGACGCCCCAAAGCGTGCCGACGGTGGCGATGAAGACCCACACCAGCCCGAACGCGACCAGCTCGAGCCAGACCACGCCCGGCACGGCGTTCGGCACCGCGCCCGCGTCGAGGGCCGTGAGCGAGCCTGCCCACACGAGGCAACCGACGAACATGGCCGCGACCTTGTCGGCCACGCCGACGCTCGAGAGCCTGCGGAAGAGCACGTTGTTCAGCGCTAGCGCCATGCCCGCGATGACCGCCATCAAGTCGACCATGCTCGGACGCGACGTGGCGACGCCGAAGCCGCCGAGAATCAAGAAGGCGCCGCCGAGCGCGCTCGCTACGCTGAGCTTGCGCCCCCCGTCGACCTTCTCACCCAGCAGCAGCGCACCTCCCAGCACGCCCCACACCGGCAGCAGGTAGAACAGCACCATGACCCGGACCACGTCGCCGGCAACGATGGCGCTGGCGAACGCCAGGTTGGCGAGGCCCCCGAACAAGATCAGAGACAGCATGCCCCGCCAGGCCGGCAGCCAGCCGCGACGCGACCGGAACAGCCAGCCCAGAGCCAAAACGCCTACCGAGCCGTGCGCTCCCAGCGTTACCACGGCGCCTTCGAGCCCGTAGCGCCCGAAATGCTTGAGCGGCAGCCAAGTCAAGCCCCACAGCACGGAGGCCCCGAGCAGGACGAGCACTGGATAGAGCGGGCGGAGGGGAGCGGTTTCGCTACCGTGAGACATAGACGGAGCCGAGCGTAGCTGCTCTGCGTTTCCGGACAGCGATTTCGGGGTGAAAAACCTTGTGCGGCGCCCGGCTGAGGGTTACCGGGCCTTGTCGTGCTCGCCGAGCAGCTCTCCGATCGCCTCAGCCTGCTCACGGCGGGCTTTGGGCCGCGCGAATGGCGCTGGCTAGGAGCGCTGGCGCTCGAGCACGGCTTGGCGCGGGGGGTGCTGGCGGCGCTCGCACCCGATGGCGAAGGTGGCCTGGACGGCTGGCTGAAGCAGGGGGTCGGTAGCGGTCTGCTCATCAGCGTCGGACCCACGAGGTCGCTCGCGCTCACGAGCGCGCCCAGTCGAGAGTCGGGCTACGCGGTTCACCCCGAGCTTTGGCAGCTGGTCCTCCGTGAGCTGTCGCGCCGGGGCGCGCTCGAGGAGATCGCGCTCGCGACGCACGGGCTGCTCGGCGGCCGCTCCGTGAGCGATTTGACGCTGGCGCTGCAGCTCGGCGACTACCGCGCCTTCACGCGCCGCTTCTCGGTGGAGCGGCTGCCGCGGCAGATCAAGCTGCGCAGCTCGGCAGAGTGGCTGCGGGTCAGCGTGTGCGAGCCGTTCGACGCTGCCTGGCTGGCTCGCGCTTGGGGAGACGAAGCTCTCGCGGTGGCGACGCGCGTCTTGCGCGAGTGCCTGGACTCGGGGGCTGCCTGTCATGGACTTCACGGCCACCTGAGCCAGCGCTTCGGCAGCATGGAGGAAGGCGAAGCTCGACAGGAGCTGGCAGGGCTACTCAGCGAGCACGCCGTGCTGCGCGGTCAGCTCGAGGCCCTACCCGCCTACCTGCCGCTCCTGCCGCGCTCCACCGCGCTCGGCTACGCGGCGGCTTGGGCCTTGGCCCAGGGAGACGTAGCGCTGGCGCAGCTGCGGCTCGACGAGCTGTTCGGGGCCGCGCTAGGTACCCGCGGTGAAGCGGCGTCTCGCCGCGCCGTGCTTCCTCACTGCGGCGCGCTCTCGCCGGTGCTGGCGCTGCTGCTCTGCGCCCGCGACAGCGAGCCGGCGACCGCGCTCGCCAAGCGCTTGCTCTCGGCCGTCAGCAGCGAGCCCGCGCGGGCCGCGGGGCGAGCGTTCCGCACGCTACTGCGCTATCTCGAAGAGCCGGAAACGGAGCACGAGCGCGTGGACGTGCACGACCTGCCCACCGACGCGGGCGTGTGGGAGACGCTGCTCAGCGCGCACAACGCGCAGCTGCACCAAAAGCAGCCCGAGACGCGGGCTCGCTGGGCGCAGCACCTCGCGCGGCGCTGCCTCGACTTTCAGGCTGCCGGCTACGCCTGGCTCGCCCGCCAGACGCTCGCACTCGCCCGTGAGCTGAGCCGCGAGTACGCAGACGCGGAGCTTACGCGCTTGGGCGACTCCGCGCCGCCGCTGAGCGACGGCGGCGTCGCGCTTTGGGACTTGGTTGCTCCCAAGCCGGAGTGGCAGAAGACGCTGCAGGCGCTCTCGGCCATCTCCGAGAGCGTGGAAGAGTCGGCGGAGGCCAGCTTGCGGGCGGCCTGGTTCGTCGACATGTCGGACGGCAGCCTGAGCCGCCCCGCCCTGCAGGAGCGCCGCATCGACAGCGGCGGCTTCAGCCAAGGGCGGCGTTTGTCGCTGGCCGAGCTCTACCAGCAGCGCGAGCGCTTGCCGCTCGAAGACCAGCGGGTGCTCGACGCGACGCGCGAGAGCGGCGAAGGCAAGCGTGACTTCACCCCCGAGGCCGTCGAACGCCTCGTCGGTCACCCTCGCGTGTTCAACGGCGCGCGCGGCGGCGCTCGCGTCGAGATCGTGCGCGGCAGCTGCCGGGTCGAGGCCGTGGAGGACGCGGGCTACATCCGCATCGTGGTCGAGCCGGAGGGCGCGCGGCTGGGCGTGAACGTAGCACCCCAAGGTGAAGATCGGCTGGTGGTGTACCGGGTGAGCGACGCGATGCAGCGCGTGATCGAAGTGCTGCCGCGCGGGGTGCGCATTCCGCTGGCGCAGAAGGCGGAGGTGCTGCGCGTGCTCGGCAAGCTGTCGCAAGGCGTGGAGGTGCAGAGCCCCGAGCTCGGCCCGGAGCGCCTCGTCGAGGCGGACGCCACACCCTGCTTGCGCTTCGCGGTCCACGCCGGCGCCTGGATGGTGCAGGCGGGGGTGCGGCCGTTCGGTAGCGCGGGTCGCTTCTTCGTCGCGGGGGCCGGCCGCTCGAGCGTGAGCTTCGTGGGCGCGCTCGGCCGGCTGCGCTGCGAGCGGGATTTCGAGGCCGAGCGAGCCGGCGTCGATCGGCTGGTGGCGGCGTGTCCGACGTTGAACGACGCGCACGAAGAGCAGGAAGGGCGCCCCGAGCACGAAGCCGACAACTGGGTGCTCGACGAAGCGCGCACGCTCACGCTGCTCACCGAGCTGCGGGAGTCGGGGCAGAAGCACGAGCTGGAGTGGCCCGAGCACCATCGCATCCGTCTGCGCGGCGATGGTCGTTCGTCAGCGATTCACGGCCGGCTACGCGTCGACAGGGGCTGGTATCTGGCGACGGGCGGGATGCGCATCGACGACATCAGCGAGGTGACGCTGCGCGAGCTGCTCCACGCTCCTGCCCTGGCCGGCGGCCGCTTCGTGCGTCTCGAGAACGGTGACTACGTCGAGCTGGAGGCGCGCATCCGCAGAGTCATCGCCGCGCTCTCGGTCGCCAGCCTGCGCGCGAAGCCGCAAGCCCACTTGAAGCTGCACGCGGGGTCGCTCACGACCCTGCGCGAGCTGGCGGGCGCGGGCTTCGAGCTCGACGACGACGCCAAGGCGTGGCTGGCGCGCGTCGAGCAAGTTCAGAATGAGACCTTCGACGTGCCGAGCTCGCTCCAGGCCGAGCTCCGCGCGTACCAGCTCGATGGCTTCCGCTGGCTGTGTCGTCTCAGCGCGCTCGGCCTGGGGGCTTGCCTGGCTGATGACATGGGTCTGGGCAAGACGGTGCAAATCTTGGCGTTGCTCCTGCGCCGGCGCGACGAGGGGCCGGCGCTCGTCGTGGCGCCCACGTCGGTGTGCAGCAACTGGGCGCGGGAGGCGCGCCGCTTCGCGCCAGAGCTCGAGGTGCTGGAGTACACGGGTGACGCGCGCGGCGCGCTGCTCGAGCGCGTGGCCGAAGGAGACGGTCGCGGCAAGCTCCTCATCTGCAGCTACGCGCTGTTGCAGCAAGATCAAGCCAAGCTCACCGCCCCGGCGTGGGGAACGGCGGTGCTCGACGAAGCGCAGTTCATCAAGAACGCACAGTCACTGCGCGCGCAGGCTGCCTTTCGGCTGGACGCGAAGCAGCGCGTCGCCGCGACGGGTACGCCGGTGGAGAACCACGTCAGCGATCTGTGGAGCTTGTTCAACTTCATCAACCCTGGCTTGCTGGGCGACGCGGCCGATTTCAATCGCCGCTTCGGTAAGCCCATCGACCGCGAGGGCGGCGCCAGCCATGAAGAGCAGCTGAGCCGGGTGATTCAGCCCTACGTGCTACGCCGGCTGAAGCGCGACGTCTTGCAGGAGCTCCCGCCCTTGACCGAGCTCTCGCACGAGATCTCGCTCTCCGCCGACGAGGCGGCGCGCTACGCGATCTTGCGCAAGCAGGTGCACGACAAGCTGTTCACCGGCCACGGCAAGCGCGAAAACAAGATCGAGGTGCTGGCGGAGATCACGCGCCTGCGCCGCTTCTGCTGTCACCCGCGCTTGGTCTTCCCGGAAGCCGAGCTCGAATCCTCGAAGATCCAGGCCTTCTTGGAGCTGGTCGAGGAGCTGCGTGAGAACGGTCACCGCGCGCTGGTCTTCAGCCAGTTCGTCGACTTCTTGGCGCTCGTTCGCGAGCAGCTGGAGGAGCGCCGGGTGACCTACGAGTACCTCGACGGATCGACGCCGCAGGCCGAGCGCCAGAAGCGCGTCGACGCCTTTCAACAGGGCAGCGCCAGCCTGTTCTTGATCAGCTTGAAGGCGGGCGGGTTCGGCTTGAACCTGACCGCGGCCGACTACGTCATCCACCTCGACCCGTGGTGGAACCCGGCGGTGGAGTCGCAAGCGACCGACCGCGCCCATCGCATCGGGCAGGAGCGGCGCGTGACCGTTTATCGGCTCGTCACGAAGCAGACCATCGAAGAGAAGATCGTCGAGCTGCACGAGAAGAAGCGCGCGCTGGCGCGGTCGCTGCTCGACGGCGGCGCGAAAGCGGCGACCTTGAGCGTGGCCGAGCTGGTCAAGCTGATCGAAGAGACGCCGCGCGAGTGAGCCCCGCGGCGGCCCTCGCCCGAGTTTGCTATACTGTTCGGCCGATGCTCGAGCGTCGTGCTGGCTGGTGCTTCGCCTGTCTGCTGCTCGTCGGCTGTCAGCGCAGCGCCGCTGGCGACTCCGCGGCTCTCGCCAAAAGCTCCGCGGCGCCGCTCGCCCAGCCGCGCCTCATCGCAGGGGAAGAGCTGAGCTCGCCGTCGGCGTTCGAGCTGGTCGCCAGCAAAGGCGCGCTGCATCTGGTGTGGGCCGCGCGTCGGCAGAGCTCCGGCTGGCTGTTCGACGCGGAGCTGGCTCACGATGGCTCGCTGCGGCGCGCTCCCGTCGCGCTCTCGGTGCCGGGTCGAGCGCTGGGCAAGGTCACGGACTTGGTCGCCACATACGTGGCGGAGAGCTTGGCGGTGGCGTGGCTCGAGCAAGGGGCGCGGGAGGCGCGCGCCGAGGCGACGCTGGTGGGCGGAGGATCGCCGGTTTTGCTCGACTTGGGGCCAGCGGCGCTGGTGGCTGAGTCGGCGCGGGGCAACCTCGAGATTGCCGCCGAGGTCGAGCAACGGCGCGCGCTCGTCATGTGGCGCGGGCTCGAGGCGCCTTGTGTCGATTCCCAGGCGAGCGCGTGCGTTGGCTTCGCCTTTCGGCGCCTGCGCGACGGCGTAGCGGAGCCGACCGGTTTGCCGCTTTCGGTGCCGGTGCCCTGCGCGTCGCACTCCGTGGCGCTCGCGGTGTCGGGTGGTCGCTTTCATTACGGCGTTTGCACCCGCGAGGGCGCGGTCCCGCTAACCACGATGTTCACGATCCAATATCGGCCCGAGTACGCGCGCGCCGAGCCAGTGCTACGCGGCTGCGCGCCGCTCGGCACGATCGCGCTGGGCGATCGCCCGTGGCTGGTGGGCGACTGCCGGGGCAAGCGAAAGGCGGCGCCCTTGCCGTTCGCGGACGAGCGGGTCGACACGGAGAGCATCGACCGTCCGCACATCAGCTGCACCCCTGAGCGCGCGGAGCTGCGACAGGGCCGCTTCGTGCTCACCCTGCGTGAGCCGCGCGCGGACCTGCAGGCCGTGTTGCCGGTCAGCTTCTTGCCGACGGGAGCGCGCGCTGGCTGGACTGGCAAGAGCTTGGTCGTCGCCTACGTGTCGGGAACGAAGCTGCAAACGCAGGCGTTCGCCTGCCAGGGCGGGAGCCTCGCGCCTCTCTGACGCGGCGGCTCACCAGCAGAGGGCGGCCAGTCAGGTCGGGCCCGGTCGCCCGCGGTGGAGGCGCTCCATCACCTCGGTCGGATCCGCGTCCGCGGCGGCGAGGGCGGCGCCGCTAGCGTGAGCGATACGTTCCACGAGCGCGAGGTGCTCGGCGCTGCGCAGCACCTGGAGACCGGAAGCATCGCCGACGGGCCTCTCGAAGCGCTGGCGCAGCGCGACGAAGCGCCGCGCGGCGGCCTCGAGCGTGGCGCGTGGCAGGTGACCCGATTCGACGGCGTGCACCACCGCGTCGATGCCGCGATGGGCCAGCGACGCCGTGTGGCAGCACAAGAAGTGATCGACGCCGGCGCTCAAGCCGAGCCGCACCGCTTCCTCGATCCCGAAATGGTCGGCGATGGCCTTCATCTCGATGTCGTCGGTGACGACGAGGCCGTCGTAGCCGAGCTGCTCGCGAAGAATGCCGGTGAGCACGGCGCGGCTCATCGTGGCTGGGTACTTCGCGTCGACGGCCTCGAAGATGACGTGCGCGGTCATGAACGACGCGATGCCGGCCTGCGCAGCGGCGCGAAACGGCTGCAGCTCGACTCGGTCCAACCGCTCGCGCGGGTGCGGCAGCTTGGGCAGCTCGAGGTGCGAGTCTTGCTGGGTGTCCCCGTGACCAGGGAAGTGCTTGCCACACGCCGCGACCCCAGCCGCTTGCAGGCCAGCCGCGAGCGCGAGGCCCAGCTCCGTCACCAGCTCGGGGCTGCGCCCGAACGAGCGCGTGCCGATGACGGGGTTCTGGGGGTTGGTGTCGATGTCGAGCACCGGCGCGTAGTTCATGTCGAAGCCCACCGCGCGCAGCTCACGCCCGATCACTCGACCGAGCTCGCCAGCCAAATCGAGGTCGCCCGCGGCGCCCACCGCGCGCATCGGCGGCAGCTCAGTGAAACCGCCGCGGAGGCGGGCGACTTGCCCTCCTTCTTGGTCGACGGCCAACACGAGCGGTCGCCCCGCTGCACGCTTGAGCTCACGATTCAGCTCCAACACCTCGAGCGGGCTGCCGACGTTGCGCGAGAAAGCGATGACTCCCCCTACGCCTCGCGCGAGCAGGCCGCGCAGGTCGTCGCTCAGCGATTTTCCGTGAAACCCGACCGTGAACAGGCTGGCGGCTAGGCGTTCGAGCTCGGTCGTCATGCGGGGCCTGCGAAGGCTTCGCCTGCTCTACCACGGCTTGAAGACGAACAGCGCACCGACCGCCACGAAGCCGAAGCCGACGAAGTGATTCCAGCGCAGCGTTTCGCCGAGGTAGAGCGTGGCGAAGGCGACGAACACGACGAGCGTGATGACCTCTTGGATCGTCTTCAGCTGCGCCGTGACGAGGCCCGCTTTGGCTCCCATGCGATTGGCCGGCACTTGGAAGCAGTACTCGAAGAAGGCGATACCCCAGCTCGCCAGCACGACCATCCACGCCGGTGAGGCTTGGTGGTGCTTCAAGTGCCCGTACCAGGCGAAGGTCATGAAGACGTTGGAGACGAGCAGTAGCAGTAAGGTAAGCCAGGTCATGGTCAGGTGCCTTCGCGGAAGGCCGTGCGATAATCAGGATATTTCAAGCTGACGCCGAGCCGCGTGAGCGCGCGCCCGCCGTCGATGCGTCGATTGCGACGTAAGGTTTCGTGCACTTGGTCGAGCGGGGCGGACTCCGGAAAAGGCAGGCCCAGGCGCTGACACAGCCACGTCACCATCTCGCGCTGCGGGCAGGGCTCGAGATCGCCGACCACGAAGGTTTCGCCCGGAGCTCGGGCGCTCGCGAGCAGTAGCTCCGCCAGGTCGACCACGTGGATACGTGAGGCGTAGCGGCTACCATCGCCTGACAAGCGGAAGTCACCGCGCTGCAGGCGCACGTGGATGCCGCGCTCCGGCCCGTAGATGCCGGGGCTGCGCAGCACGGCACCGCCGACGCCGCGGTACGCCTGCTCTGCAGCCAGCACCTTCGCGTACTTCTCCGAGGCCACGGGGGGAAGCGGCGTCGTGTCGTCGACCCAGCCTTCGCGGTCTTCGTAGACGCCCGTCGTCGAGAGGTAGGAGACGGCGCGCGCGCTCGCCAGCAGCGGCGCGAGCCGTTGATCGCTGCTGCCGTCTGGCGGAAAGGTCACGATCGCATGCGTGCCGGAATCGACGAAGCGTCGCGCCGCTTCCGCCGCGTCCATCGCGACAGCGGGCACCCCGCGCGCGGCAAGCTCGCGCGCGCTCTCTTCGCTTCGAACCACGCCAAGCGCCGAGAGGCCTCGATTGGCGGCGGCTTGGCAAACGCGCGAGCCGGTAAAGCCGGCTCCGAAAACCAAGACGTCGACGCTCACGGGCGGGAGCCTAAGGCGCTCGCCGCGCCCGCGCCACTGCGCCTAACGGCCCGCGAATGGCCAAGCCAGTCGCCGTCGCTGCCGATGCACCCGACGAGTCGCCCTGCCGGCTCGCCGCAAACCACCTCTCACATATCTCGCATCGCGGACGTCAACGCGCGAGACAGCTCGTGGCGTATGCCGCGCTCGAGCACTTTGCTACGCAGCTCGCTCCCATCCCAACGCGCTTCGCACAGGTAAGCCCAGTCCCACGAGCCGGTCGGGCGGGTGGACACGCAAATGGCCGTGCCTTGCTTGCCCGCGTCGATCCGGTAGTCGAGGCCGTCGATCGCGGTTTCCGCGACGGGGGAGCTGTCGTAATTCACGCCGGCTTCCGAGCTGCTCATGTGTTCAGTATACCGAGCGCGCGCGCCGAATCAAGACCTCCGTCTGCCTTCTCAGCCTCGATCCGTAGACGCGGCCAAGCGCGAGCGCGGGGTCGGTTTCGGGAGCGGGAGCGAGCTCGGGAGGGGCTTCGGGCAAGGGAAGGCGGGGCCGCGCTCGCGCGGGGTCTGGCCTTGGGACTCGGCGAGAAGCCGTTATCTGTGCTTGCGATCAGTTTGCCCGGCCGCGCGTCACTCGAGCAGCCGCTGGCCGTTCGAGGCGATGACCTGCGCGTACCAGTGCGCGGAGTCTTTCAGCGTGCGGGCCTGGGTCTGGTAATCGACGTAAATCAGGCCGAAGCGATCGCGGTAGCCTTCGGCCCACTCGAAATTGTCCATCACCGACCAGTGGAAGTACCCCTCGACGGGCACGCCCTCGGCGATGGCGCGATGCAGCTCGCGCAGGTAGCGAGTCATGAAGTCGATGCGGTTGGGGTCGTGCACGGCGCCGTCGACCGACACCCAATCACGACAAGACAATCCGTTCTCCGTGATGACGATCGGCTTCTTGTAGCGTTCGTAGAAGAAGCGCGGCCCGTGATAGAGCGAGCTGGGCGTCACTGGCCAATTGAGCGCGGTGATGGGGGCGCCGGGGGCTTCGGGCACGACCTCCGGCTCACCCGTCTCGGACGCGCGCACCGGCGTGCCGAAGTAAATGTTGGTGCCGCAGAAATCGATGGGCTGAGCGATGGTCGGCAAATCGCGCTCGAAGCCGCGCGGTAGTCGGCTGATGAGACCGTCCCGCTCCGGGTATTTCCCGAGGAACACCGGATCGTACCAGCTCACGTTGTCCCAGCGCGAAGCGTCGGCGGTGGCCATGCGGCGCTCAGCGGCGGCCAAGTCGCGCGGATCTTCCGTCGCAGGGACGGAGATGAGGCCGACCGGCGCGTAGCCGAGGCGCAGCGGCTGACGTGCGCGCGCGCGCAGCGCCTGCACGGCCTTGCCGTGAGCCAAGAGCACGTGGTGTTGAGCGCGCACGACCTCGTCTTCGCGCAGCTTGTCGCCCGGCGCGTGCACCGCGCTGTCATGACCGAGCAGCACGAAGCACTGCGGCTCGTTGAAGGTCATGAACTTCGTGACGCGGTCCGACAGGCGATCGGCCAAGACGCCGGCGTAGTCCGCGAACCAGTCGGCGCTATCACGATTTTGCCAGCCCCCCCGGTGATAGAGGCTGACAGGAAAGTCCCAATGAAAGCAGGTGATCCAGGGGTCGATGCCCGCGCTCAGCAGCTCGTCGACCAGGCGATCGTAGAAGGCGAGGCCGGCTTCGTTGATGCTCCCGGTGCCGCTCGGCAAGACGCGCGGCCAGCTGATGCTGAGCCGATACGCCTTGAGCCCGAGCTGCTTCCACAGCGCCACGTCTTCGCGGTAGCGGTGGTAGTGGTCGCACGCGTCGTCGCCGGTGTGGCCGCGCCAGACGCTGCCCTGCTTGCGGACGAACATGTCCCACACGCTCTCGCCCTTGCCGTCGCTGCGGTGGGCGCCTTCGATCTGGTAGGAAGCGGCCGCAGCGCCCCAAGCGAAGTCTTTAGGAAATGCCATGTTTTTATGAATCGATGTTGACGCGCCAACGACGCTTTCACGTCTCGTTTTTTGGGCTTTCTGCGCTGCGCGCGCAGGGCCGCTCAAGGCTTTCGGGGGTCCTTTTGCGCTAGCCGGACCAGCTTGCGGAAGGCGGCGATCGGCTGGGCACCGCTCAGATAGTAATCGTTGATGACGAACGCGGGCGTTCCGTTGATTCCGGCGCGGCTCGCCGCCTCGGCGTCTGCCTCTACCTTCGCACGGTGCTTACCCGAGTCGAGCGCCTCCTGGAAGCGCGCCACGTCGACGCCCTGCTTCTCTGCCAGCCGCGTCAGGCTGTCGCGCTTGAGGCCACCGTCGATCCCCTGCACGTCGAACAAGTCGTCGTGGAAGCGCCAAAACGCTACGCCACCCTTCTGCGCCAAGACCTCTTCCGAAGCTTCGGCGGCGAGCGCCGCTTGCGGATGAAACGGCAGTGGCAGGTGGCGCCACACTACGCGGATCGAGCCGGGATGCTCCTTGTCGAGCTCGGCGAGGGTGGGCTCGACCCGTTTGCAGAACGGGCACTGAAAGTCGGAGAAGATCTGGATGACGACCGGCGCCTTGGCGTTCCCGCGCGAAGCGGCGTCGGCGCGCAGCTCGATGTGCTTCTTCTCGGGTGGCGCCGGGTTCTCCGCCGTCTTCATCAGCTCGGCGAAGACCTTGGCGCGCGGTGTGCCCTTGTCGACCAAGGCCTGCGCCTTGGCGAGCTCGGCGTCGATGAGCTGCTTGAAGGCGTCGAGCGGCTGGGCTCCGGAGAAGCGGCGGCCGTTGATGAAGAAGTGAGGGGTGCCGCGCGCCTGGAAGTCGGCCGCGACGCTGATGGAGTCCTCGATCTTCGGGTTTACCTTGTTCGACGCGAGTAGGGAGCCGATGGGAGCCCAGGCCAGGCCCAGCTTCTGCGCGAGCTTCTGCAGGTCGCTCTCTTCGAGCTGGGGGGCGCTCGCGAACAAGTCGTCGTGCGCGCTCCAGAACGCATCGTTCCCCTTCTTTTGGTACACGTAGCGCGCGAAGATCGCCGCGGGCTTGGCGCGGCCGTGAAACGGGAGGGGGTTGTCTTTCCACACGATGCGCAGGTCTTTGTCGTAGTGCTTGCGGAGCTCGCCCAGCGTTTCTTCTACGCGTTTGCAGAAGGGGCACTGGAACTCCGAAAAGACGATGACACTGACCAGCGCGTCTTGGGGGCCGCGCACGGGGTCGTCGGCCAAGATCGGGACGTTCCAGACTCGAGTGTCCTCTTCTTCGTCGCTGGGTGCTCTCGGCGCGCGCGGGGCTGGGATCTCCACGTTCTTGTCGGTCAAGGTCGCGTAAACGAGCCGACGCGGCGTACCGGCGGCGACGAGCGCTTCGGCTGCGGTGAGCTGATCGTCAATCACTTCCACGAAGCGCTCGAAGGGCTGTGCCCCCGCGATCGTGACGCCGTTGATGCGGAACGCGGGCGTGCCGGGCGCACCGATGTTGCGCGCCAGGTCCATGTCCGTTTGAACCTTTTGCGCCGCCCGGCCCGAGTCAAGCCAAGCGCGCAGGGCGGGCGGCTGGACGCCGGCCTGAGCCGCCCACGCTTCGAGGTTGGCGGCCGTGAGCGCTCGTTGGTTGGCGAAGGCCAGGTCGCGAAAGGCGAAGAACGCGCGGCTGCCTGCCAGCATGAAGACGGCCGCCGCCGTGTCGTGGGCGGGGCGAGCTTCACGGTGAAACGGCAGGGGATTGTGCTTCCACACGACGCGCAGCCGTGAAGGCCCGTACTTTTGCTTCAAGCGCTCGAGCGTGGGCTGAACGCGCTGGCAAAAGGGGCACTGAAAGTCGCTGATCTCGACGAGGGTGACGGGCGCATCGACGTCGCCCCACTGCGGGTCAGCCGCGGAAACCGGCACCTTGGCGAGCGCTTGTTCCGGACGATCCGTGGCGCTCACTGCCGGCGTAGGTGGCGGCGACCCTGCGCTGCCGTTCGTCGTGTCGACCTCGGGCGTCGCGCTTTGCGGAGCGCCGCTCGTCGCCGCGCAGCTGAAACAAAACAGAGCTAGCAGAACGGTGCGCACGACTGGCAGGGGCTTCCACGAGATCCGGAGCATGAGCGTGCCGCACCCTAGCTCAGGAAGCGGCTCATCACCGGTCCCATTTCACGGAGGGCGCGCGCCCGTCGCGCCTGGTTTCTGGCTGCGTCTTCGGCGGCTCGACCGGTGTCTTCGGAACCGAGACCGAGACCGAGACCGAGACCGAGACCGGGACGGAGGCTGGGCTCCCATTCCGAAAAGCCTCGTGATAGGTCGAAAGAAGCGCCCTGATGAGCTCTCCCCAGTCCGCCGGCTCCTCCGGTGCCGCTACTCGCCTGACCGCCGACCACGAGCGCGTCTCGGAACGGCTCGGCCTGCATCGGCAGCTCCTCTCCAAGCTGGCGCACTCCGAGGCGCTCACGGGCCGAGACATCGAGTCCGCGTACGCGCAGGTTACGGAGTTGATGACGACGCTGCTGCGGGTCGAGCGCGGCAGCGTCTGGCGCTTCGATGCGCTCGGCCAGCAGCTCGAGTGCATGGATCTGTTCGAGTGGAGCTCGCGCCGCCATTCGAGCGGCGCGATCCTCACTTCGGAGATGGTGCCCGGGTACTTTCGGGCGCTGTCACAGAACCGCTGCATCGCGGCGCACGACGCCGCTACCGATCCCGCGACAGCGGAGTTCCTCGAGCCGTATCTGGCTCCGCTCGGCATCGGCGCGATGCTGGACGCGCCGATCTGGGTCGGAGGGCGCATGGTCGGCGTGGTGTGCCACGAGCACGTGGGCGGGCCGCGCCGCTGGCATTTCGACGAAGAGCTCATCGCCGGCACCATGGCGGATTTCGTCGCGCGGGTGATCGAGGCGTCGGATCGCCTGCGCGCCGAGCGCACGTTGGGCGAGTATCGCGAGCACGTCGACGAGCTGACGCGCGTGGAGCAAGCCCTGCGCCGCAGCGGCGAGAACCTGCGCATCGTGCTCGGCGCGGCGCCGGTGGCTCTCGTGCTCACCCGACTCCGGGACCAGAACGTCGTCCTCGCCAACGAGCGCTGCGCGGCTTTGTTCGAGGTGCCGCTGGCCGAGGTCGTCGGCGAGAAAACGCCTGAATACTACGCGGATCCAGCGGAGCGCGAGCGCGTCATCGGGCAGCTCATCGAACAGGGGCAGCTCGACTCGGCGCTGGTGCGGCTCAAGAGACGCGGCGGGGCGACGTTCTGGGCGGAGATTTCCGCGCGCTTGGTGGAGCTAGACGGGCAGCAGTGCTCGTTGGTCGGCATCTTCGACGTCACGGAGCAGAAGGCGCTCGAAGAGCAGCTGCGTGCGCTGGCCACGCGTGATTCGCTGACCGGCGCCGCGAACCGTCGCCACTTCGTCGAGCTCGCGCAGCGCGAGCGCGAGCGCACGCTGCGCTCCGGCTCCCCGCTGTCGCTTTGTCTCTTCGACGCCGATCACTTCAAGAGCATCAACGACCATCACGGACACGTGGCCGGCGATCACGTTCTGACCTCGCTCGCGCGCGCGGCGGGTGGAGCGCTGCGCACGAGTGACGTGCTCGGTCGCTTGGGTGGTGAGGAGTTCGCGGTGCTGCTGCCGGACACCGATCTGCAAGGCGCGCTCACCGTCGCCGAGCGCGTGCGCGGGGCGGTAGCAGCGTGCGAAGTGCAGAGCGGCGAAGCCGAGCGTGACGACGAGCAGGCGGGCGATCGCAAGGCCATTCGCGTCACGATCAGCTTGGGGGTGGCCGAGCTTCGCGGCGATGAGCCGCTCGAGTCGCTGCTCAAGCGCGCCGACCGCGCGCTTTACGCAGCCAAAGACCTCGGCCGCAATCGCGTGCACGTCTGACGCAGTGCCGGACGGTGGTGCGACTAGCGGGCGGGATCAAATTCCCCTGCATGGCAGAACGCAACCCCGGAGCCCGGGGCCGAACTGCCAAATTGCGGCACTTTCGTGGTGGGCGACGGTGGCACGACGCCTGCATTCTGCTGCGTCACTACCCTTTTCCGCCAGCGATTCGAGCCGACAGCCTCCCCGAGCAGGCCTGCGGCTCGCGCTGGCACGCGAGGTTCATCATGACGCGAGCCGTGCTGTCTGCTGCCATCGACTCTGATTGGAGGCAGGTGAGTAATGAGAGGCCGTGCCCCGTATGCGGCGGTGACGACGTCTGCAGTATTCACACGGCAGACGACTTCGCGTGCTGCGCTCGTGAGCCTTCGGATTGGAAGCTCACCAACGGCGCGTGGCTCCACCGCATCCCTCAGTCTCGTGTGTCTGCGGTCACCCCGAGCTTGGCCGCGGCCGCGAGCGAGCTGACGGAGCGCGGGATCCTCCTCCGGCCCTGAGCCATGCAGCGCAGCAGCGAGCCTCACGGTGACTCGCAGCGCCACGTGTGTCCCGGCCTCTCTTCGGAGCTGGTCTGGGACGACGCGACGGCGCTGCGTGGCGAGCTCTATGCGTCCGAGCATTTGGCGCTACATGCGGCCGAGATCGCTCGGCTACATGGCGAGCCTTCTCTTCGCAGCACGCCCGGACCGCTGCGTAAGCGCTTCGCGGCCGCGCGCGCGCAGATCCGCGCCGCGTACGAGATCTTGTCGCGTGACGCCAAGAACAAACGCGATCCGAGCCCCGCCGAAGAGTGGCTGCTCGACAACTCGCACGTCGTCGACGAGCAAATCCGTGAAATTCAGGAGGATTTGCCGTGGGGCTACCTGATCGAGCTGCCGCGCATCGCCAGCGGCAGCATGAAGGGATACCCGCGCGTTTACGGGCTCTGCCTCGACTACCTGCGCCACACCGACGCGCGCGTCGATCTGTCGAGCTTGGCGTCGTACGTGCTCGCCTACCAGCGGGTGTCGACGCTCACCATCGGCGAGCTGTGGGCGGTGCCGATCATGCTGCGGCTGGGGCTGACCCTGATGGTGGGCGCCTTGGCCGTATCGGAAGCGCGCGCGCAAGACCGAGAGCAGGCTGACCAGTGGGCAGATCGCTTCATCGTCCAAGGTCACCACGACGAGAGCTTGGAGCGTGAGCTCGCGCGCTTGGACGCGGCCGAGGGCGAGGTCAGCAGCGGATTTCTGGTGCAGCTGCTGAAGCGGATACGCGAGCATGACGCCCCTCTGCGTCAGGTCATGGATTGGATCCTGACGCGCTGCGAAGCGCTCGGCACGACCCCCGAAGAGCTGACCCGGCGCGAGCACCTGCGCCAAGCAGCGGATCAGGTTTCGGTCGGCAACGCCATCACCAGCATGCGAGCGATCGCGGCGCTGGATTGGACGCAATTCTTCGAGCAGACGAGCGGCGTCGAGGAAGTGCTGCGCGGAGATCCGTGCGGCGCCTACGAGAAGATGGATCAGCCCTCGCGCGACCGCTGCCGTCACGGCGTGGAGCAGCTCGCCCGGCGCGGGCGCCTGGACGAGCGCGGCGTCGCCGAGCGCGCGCTGGAGCTCGCCCAAGCCGCGAAAGAGGCCGGCGAGCCCATCGCCGCGACCCACGTGGGCTACTACCTGGTAGGCACGGGTCGGCGCCGCCTCGAGCGCGAGGTCGGCTATCGGCTCAAGTGGAGCGAACGCCTGCGTCGTCCCATCTTGGAGTGGCCGCTGTTCTTCTACTTGGGGAGCTCGGCGCTGCTCGTTGGCCTGGTGTGCTTCATGAGCGTGCGCCTGCTCTCCGAGCACTTCGCGAGCCCCTGGCCTACGGCGCTGCTCACGCTGCTCGTCGCGCTACCCGCGAGCGAGATAGCGCTGTCGTTGATGAACGCGCTCGTCGTGTTCGTGCTGCCGCCTCGGCTGCTGCCCAAGCTCGACTTCGAGGACGGCATCCCCGAAGAGCACCGCACGCTGGTGGTGGTGCCGGCGCTGCTCGAGGGCTCGGCCGGTACCGCTCAGCTGCTCGAAGATCTCGAGGTTCGCGCGCTGGCGAACCCAGATAGAAACCTCTATTTCGCGCTCTTGACCGACTTCGTCGACGCAAGCGAGGCCGAGACGGAGCATGATCTGGAGCTCCTGGCAGAGGCGCGCGAAGGCGTCGCCGAGCTGAACCGCCGCGCCGGCAAAGAGCGCTACTTCCTCTTGCACCGGCGTCGCATCCAGAACCCGGTCGAAGGCCGCTACATGGGCTGGGAGCGCAAGCGCGGTAAGCTCGAGGAGCTGAACCGGCTGCTGCGCGGCGCGAGCGACACCACCTTCTCGCTCGTCACGGCGCCGCCGGAGCTGCTCGCCAGTGTTCGCTACGTGATCACGCTCGACGCTGACACGGAGCTGCCGCGTGAGGTCGCGCGGCGCCTCGTCGGCGCCATGGCCCACCCCGAGAACCGCCCCGTGCTCGACCCCACGCGCCAGCGCGTCGTCCAGGGGCACGCCATCATTCAGCCTCGCGTCGGTACGCTGCCCTTGAGCTCGCGCCGCTCCCGCTTCGCGCGCATCTTCGCCGGGCCGCCAGGCATCGACCCGTACACGACGGCGGTCTCCGACGTCTATCAAGACCTGTTCGGAGAAGGCTCGTTCGTCGGCAAGGGCATCTACGACGTGGACGCGTTCATGGCCGCCCTGGCTGGACGCGTGCCCGACAATCGCCTGCTCAGCCACGACCTGTTCGAAGGCTGCTTCGCGCGCTCCGCGCTCGCGACCGACATCGAGGTGCTCGACGAGCAGCCCGAGAGCTACGAGGTGGTGGCGAGCCGTGAGCACCGCTGGCTGCGCGGCGATTGGCAGCTCTTGCCGTGGCTCTTGCCGAGCGTACCGGTGCGCGGCGGCGCGCGCCGTCCGAGCGACTTGCGCCTGCTCGACCTGTGGAAGTTGCTGGACAACCTGCGGCGCAGCTTGGTCGCGCCCGCGCTGACCGCGCTGCTGATCGCCAGCTGGTTCCACGGGCCGGAGCTGACCTTCGCTTCGTTCGCGCTGCTGGTCGGCATGGCTCTAGGCCCGCTCATTGCGCGTCAGGTGTTGTCGTTGGCGCGCGCTGTCACGGCGCCGAGGCCCGAGCTCGCGCCGCTCGGCGGCGATCTCTGGAAGAGCCTGCAGCAGACCGCGCTCGGCGTGGTGCTGCTCCTCGATCAGGCGCTGCTGTCTCTCGACGGCATCGTGCGCACGCTCTACCGCGTGGCCATCTCCCGGCGGCACCTGCTGGAGTGGACGACGATGAGCCAAGCGGCTCGGCGGCAGCGTAGCGGGCTGCGAATCTCGCGGCGCTTCGCGGCCAGCGCTTGGATCGCGCTGTTCGCGTCGGCCGTCGTGCTCGGCTTCGCGCGCGCGTCGCTGCCGGTCGCGTTGCCGCTGCTCGGGCTGTGGCTGGTGGCGCCCGTATTCGTGAGCTGGCTCGGCCGTCCCTCGCCAGCGCCGCTCCCGGACGAGGGCGTGACGGACGAGGGCCGCCGCCGCTTGCGGCTGCTGGCGCGCAAGACCTGGCGCTTCTTCGACACGTTCGTGACCGCCAAAGATCACTGGCTGCCACCGGACAACTACCAAGAGGATCCGCGCGGCGTGGTCGCTCATCGCACGTCGCCGACGAACATCGGGCTGTACCTGCTCTCGGCGGTGGCTGCGCGCGATCTGGGCTTCATCACGGCGCGAGAATGTCTGGCGCGCCTCGAAAATACGCTCGGCACGCTCGAGCGCATGGAGCGGCGCTTCGGGCACATCTTGAACTGGTACGACACCTCGAACCTGCGGCCGCTCGAGCCGCAGTACGTGTCGACGGTCGACAGCGGCAACTTGGCCGCTTACCTGTGGACCCTACGCGAGGCGTGCGCCGAGCTCGGGCGCGCCCCGCTGCTCGACGCCGCGACGCTGGAGGCAGCGCGCGACGCGTTGCTGCTGGCCGAGCGTGCGCTGCGCAGCGAGCGCGACGCCGACATGGGCGCCAGCGTGCCTGCCGAGCTGCGCGAGCTCGCGCGACGACTCGGCGACGCGCACACGGAGCTCGAGCAAGGGTCGGTCGCCGCGCTCGCCACCTTCGCCCGACTCGAAGGCCAGCTGCGGCAGCTCACGCACGCGGACTGGGCCGTCGCCGCCGACGGTGACGTCCGCTACTGGCTCGATCAGGCGGCTGCGGTCGTCGCGCACGCCCTCAGCCAGGCCAAAGAGCTGGCCCCCTGCTGGGAGTGGGTGCGTAGCGCGCCCTCGCTCACGAGCTCGGGCGTCGAGGCCGAGCCGTACAATGAGCTGCTCGCGCGCATTTCCCGGGCTCGCTCCCCGGCCGAGCTCGCCGCGGCCGCAGCGGTCTGCCTCGAGCAGCTGCCGACCCTACAGGGAGCGAGTGACGCTGGCTCGACCACGGCGCTCGCGCGCTCGACCTTCTTGAAGGAGCTCGGCGTTCGCCTGCGCACCACCGAGCAAGCCTGCGACGCGCTCTTGGTGCGCGCGGCCAAGATCGGTCAACAGGCCGTCGACTTGGCCGACGGCATGGACTTCAAGTTCCTCTACGACGAGCAGCGCTCGCTGTTCGCGATTGGTTACAACGTGAGCGGCGCGCGCCTCGACGGCTCACACTACGATCTGCTCGCTTCGGAGGCTCGCCTGGCCAGCCTCGTCGCCATCTCGAAGGGTGACGCACCGGTGGAGCATTGGTGGAAGCTGGCGCGTCCGCGCACCTCGACCAGCGCTGGCCGGGCGCTGCTCTCGTGGAGCGGCTCGATGTTCGAGTACCTGATGCCGCTGCTCGTCACGGGCGCGAACCGCGACACGCTCCTGTTCGAGACCTGCTTGTCGGCGGTCGGGCGGCAGCGGGCGTACGGCCGCGAGCACGGCGTGCCTTGGGGCGTGTCCGAGGCTGCGTACAACGTGATGGACCTCGGTATGAACTACCAATACCGAGCGTTCGGCGTGCCCGGCCTCGGCCTGAAGAGCGGCCTGGGCGAAGATTTGGTGGTCGCGCCGTACGCCACCGTGATGGCGACCCTGGTGCGGCCCGACTGGGCGCTCGAGAATTTCGACGCGCTCGAGCGCGAAGGGCTCGACGGCCAGTACGGCTTCTACGAGTCGGTAGACTACACGCCCGGTCACGTCCCGCCGGAGCGGCGCAGCGTGGTGGTCAAGGCTTTCATGGCCCACCACCAGGGCATGAGCTTGGTGGCGCTGTGCAACGTGCTCTGCCACTGGCCGATGCAGCGGCGCTTCTTCGCCGACGCTCGCCTGAAGGCCAGCGCCCTCTTACTCGAAGAGCGCGTCCCGTCGAGCGCTCCCATCGTGCCGACTCGCCCCGATCAGGCGAGCAAGCAGCTGCTCGGCGAGCCGGAGCTTCGCCTCACCGACCACGTCGGCCCCGGCGCCGTCGGCGTGCGGCGCTTGCACCTGCTCGGCCACGGTGAGCTCTCCAGCATCATCTCCGCGCAAGGCACTGGCGTCACGACCTGGAAGCGGATGGACGTCACTCGTTTTCGTGAAGATCCCGCGCTGGATGCGAGCGGAATCTTCTTTTATATCCGCGATTTGAGCGCCGATCGTCTGTGGTCGGCGGGCGCGCAGCCCGTGCGCGTCGCCGCGGACTACTACGACGCTTGCTTCTCGATCGACCGCGTCGAAATCAAGCGCCGCGACGGCGACATCGAGACGGTGATGGAAGTCGTGGTCTCGCCCGAGCATCCGGCGGAGGTGCGCCGGCTCACGCTCACGAATCACGGCGCCGAGGCGCGCGAGCTCGACGTCACCGCCTACAGCGAGCCCGTGCTCGCTCACCGCGGAGCCGACGTGGCGCACCGCGCGTTCAGCAGCATGTTTCTAGCGACCGAGCTGCTGCCGGAGCGAGGCGCGATCTTGGTGCACCGCCGGCCTCGCTCCGCCCACGAGGCCGAGACCTGGCTGGTGCAGGTCTTGTCGCCCGACGGCGACGGCTTCGGGCCCGCGGAGCTCGACACGTCGCGCCAGGAGTTCCTCGGCAAGTACGGCAGCCTCGAGAAGCCCCGGGCGCTCGCGAAAGGTCAGCAGCTGAGCGGCACCGCCGGCAACGTGCTCGACCCCGGCCTGGCTCTACGCCGCGCGGTCAGGCTCGAGCCCGGCCAGCGCGCGCGCGTCACGCTCGCGACGGGGCTCGCCAGCTCCCGAGAAGCCGCTCTCGAGCTGCTCGACCTGGTGATGACCCCCAACTCGACGGCGCGCGCCTTCGAGCTGGCTTGGGCCGACGCGCGCGTCGAGCTGAAGCACCTCGGCATCACCGCCGCGCGCTCGCATCGCTTTCAGCGCCTGCTGTCGTGCCTGATCTACGCGCCAGCGGCGCTGCGCGACGCGACTCAGGTCTCGATCCCGCTGCTGCGCGGACGAAACGCGCTGTGGGCTCAGGGCATCTCCGGTGATTTGCCGATACTGCTGCTGTGCGTCGACAGTCACGATTTCAGCGAGCTGTGCCACGAGCTCTTGCTCGCGCACGAGTTCTGGCGGCTCAACGGCGTCACCTGTGACCTCGTGCTGCTCAACGAAGAGCCCGAGGGCTACCTGCAGCCGCTGCAGGTCGCGCTCGAAGATCTGATCCGCTCGAGCCCCGCCCAAGGGCACGAGAACCAGCACGGCGGCGTGTTCTTGCGCCGCGCGGGGCAGTTCTCGGCGGAAGAGCGGGCGCTGTTGATGCGGGCTGCGCGGGTGGTGCTGCGCGCCTCGGCCGGCTCGCTCTCGCAGCAGCTGCGGCGCGCCGGCGAGCCCGTCGCCTTGCCCGAGAAGCTGCCGGTGGTGCGGCGTACGCCGCAGCAGGGCTTGGCCGCTGCGCCGCCTCCGCGCGAGCTGCGCCATTTCAACGGCATCGGCGGCTTCAGCGCCGATGGTCGCGAGTACGTGATGTGCATCGGCCCCGGCTCGCGGCCGCCCGCGCCGTGGTGCAACGTGCTCTCGAACCCGCATTTCGGCGCCGTGGTCTCGGAGAACGGGCTCGGCTTCAGCTGGTCTGGCAACAGCCAGCGTGAGCGCCTGACGCCGTGGAGCAACGACGCGGTGGTCGACCCTTCGGGGGAGGTCGTCTACCTCCGTGATCAGAGCGACGGCGCGGTTTGGTCCGCCACGCCGGCGCCGGCCAGCCACCACGCGGAGTTCAGCGTGCGTCATGGCCAGGGCTACAGCATCTACTCGCACGTGCAGGGTGAAATCCAGCACGAGCTTTCGGTGCTGGTCAGCCCGAGCGACCCCGTCAAGTTGCTCCGACTGCGCCTCCACAACCGCGGCAAGCGCGCGCGCAGGCTGGCCGTTTACGCCACGTGCGAGTGGGTGATCGGCGCCGCGCGCGAAAGCACCCGCCTGCAAGTCGACACGCGCTACGCCGCGGAGGCCCGCGCCATCCTCGCCCACAACCCGTTCGCCGCCGTCCCCGAAGGCCGCGCGTTCTTGGCCTCGAGCTTGCCGGTCGCCAGCTTCACCGGTGATCGTGAGGAGCTCTTCGGGCAATCCGGCAGCCGCGCCGCCCCCGGCGGGCTCGAGCGCGGCAAGCTCTCGGGTCGCGTCGGCATCGGGCTCGACCCCTGCGCGGCTCTGCAAATTCCGATCGATCTGGAGCCCGGGGCCAGCGTCACGCTGTGCCTGGCGCTCGGTCATGCAGCCGACGAAGCGCGCGCGCTCTCGCTGTGCGCCGAGGCAGACGAAGCCGCGTTCGAGCGAGCTTTCGCCGAGCTCGGTCCGACCTGGGACAAGCTGTGCTCCGTCACCGCGCAGACCCCCGACGACACCTTCGACCTCATGGTCAACCGCTGGCTCGTCTATCAAGTCGCGGGGGCGAGGCTGTGGGCGCGCTCGGGCTTCTACCAATCGAGCGGCGCCTACGGCTTTCGTGACCAGCTCCAAGACGTGCTCTCGCTCCTGCACGCCCGGCCTGACCTCGCGCGTGAGCACCTGCTACGGGCTGCGGCGCGCCAGTTCGTCGAGGGCGACGTCCAGCACTGGTGGCACCCCGAGACCGGTGAGGGCGTGCGCACCCACTGCTCGGACGACCTCTTGTGGTTGCCGTACGCGGTCGCCGAGTATGTGCGCACGACCGGAGACCGCGCCGTGCTCGACGAGGTGGTGCCGTTCTTGGAGGAGCGGACCCTCAAGCCCGATGAGGACGATTTGTTCGCTTCGCCCAAGACGAGCAGCGAGTCGGCGTCGCTCTACGAGCACTGCGTGCGCGCCTTGGTGCGCGGCACGACGGCCGGCCCGCGCGGCCTACCCAAGATGGGCAGCGGCGACTGGAACGACGGCATGAACCGCGTCGGCGTGGGCGGCACTGGCGAGAGCGTGTGGCTCGGCTGGTTCCTGGCGCGCACCCTGAAAGACTTCGCCCCGATCGCGGCCGAGCGTGGCGATCGCGCGCGCGCCGAAACCTGCCGCGAGGACGCCAAGCGCGTGCTGTCCGCGATCGAGACGCACGCCTGGGACGGCGCCTGGTACCGCCGCGCCTACTACGACGACGGCACCCCGATCGGCTCCGAGGAGAGCCGTGACTGTCGCATCGACGCCATCGCGCAGTCGTGGTCGGTCATCGCGGGGGGAGAGCCGGCGCGAGCGAGGCGCGCCCTCGACAGCTCGCTGCAAGAGCTGGTGGTGGAGGAAGAGCGGCTGATGCGGCTGCTCACGCCGCCGTTCCGCCCGGGCGAGCACGATCCCGGCTATATTCGCAGCTACCCGGAGGGTATCCGTGAGAACGGCGGGCAGTATACGCACGGAGTCTTGTGGACGATCCAGGCGCTGTGCTTGCTCGGCGAAGGCGAGCGCGCCGCGCACCTGTTCGCGCTGCTCAACCCGATCAGCCACGCGACGGATCCGGAGCAGATCCGGCGCTACCGCGTGGAGCCGTACGTCCTCGCCGCCGACGTCTATTCGTCGGACGAGCACCTGGGCCGAGGCGGCTGGACTTGGTACACGGGGTCGGCCTCGTGGATGTATCGAATCGCGGTCGAGCACATCTTGGGCCTCACGCGCCGAGGCGACGTGCTGCACGTCGCGCCCTGCGTTCCCCCGAGCTGGACGGAGTTTCAAGTCACCTACCGCTACGGCCGGAGCGAGCTCTTGCTGCAGTTCCAGAATCAGAGCGGGGTCGCGACGGGAGTGCGGCGCATCGAGCTGGATGGACGCGAGCTAGCCGAGCTCACGCTACCCCTCGAAGACGACGGCCAACGCCACCGCGCGCTGGTCGTGATGGGCGAGGCGGACGCAGCGCGCAAGCCGGGTCACGCTCACCAGGAGCGCCGGCTGCACAGCGCCGAGTAGCTGCACAGCGCCGAGTAGCTGACGCACAAAATGACGAAGGCCCGCTGGTTCAGGGCGGGCCTCGCGGTTTCGACGTGAAATGGGGGCGGCTACTCGAGGCCGCTGAAAGAGTCGTGCGTTGGGCGCCGCCCCTTCGCGACGCCGGAGCGCGGCGACCACAGCCACGCCATCGAGATGACGAAGGTGAGCGTGAGACCGCTCACGAGCGCCCCGAGCGCGCCCCAGAGTGAGCCGGCCCAGAGCGCGACCGCGACGGTCACGCTGATGCCGATGAAGAGCAGTACCAAGGCTTGCGGGTGTCTCATGGCTGGTTTCTCCTAGTCTCCGCCGCCCGTCTCGAAGGCTTGCGGCTCGGTTGCGCGCTCACGGCACGAAAAGCACAGCTGTCGCTCTCCGTAGCGGTGGAGGTGACGAATCGTTCCGCACGACTCGCAGCGGCAGTTCTCCAAGATGGCGGCCACGCGCGGCTCGCCGTTCAAGTCGCTGCGCGTGACGATGCCGCGCGGCGCGCCCGCCTCGTCGGTGACGAGCACCGAGCCGACGTCGGCGGCGCGCATGAGCAGCGCTGCGTCGGCAGCCGAGCGGTCCGCGCGGATCGTGACGGCGGGGCGCATCACGTCGGCGACCGCTTCTGCCATGGGCGCCTCTTGCAGATCGCACGTGCACACCATGCCGACGACCTGATCGTGATTGCAGACGGGGAAGTGATGGACGCCGTGCTCGCGCGCAGCCTCGAGCGCTGCCGACACGGTGTCGTACGTGTGCAGCGCGATCAGAGGGCTGTGCATCACTTGCTCGAGCGATGCGGAAGCGGGGCGCGGTTCAAGCATTGTGGTCTCCTTGCGAGGGGTTCCCCCGGCTTCGAGTTGCAAGGCGCATACCGCTACGACTCCGGCCTATCTTCGGCCTATCTTCGGCCTTTCTCGCGAGCTCCCGCGCAGCGCCCGCGAAAAACCGTGGCGCGCGTGCGCGGCCACGACCAGAGCGCTACGCTCAGCGCTGCCCAAGGCGCCGTTGGGCCAGAGTTGCTGGGTCATTTCGGCCACTTGGCCGTAATTGCGTCGATCGGGACAAATCGCCCCGGCCTAACGGGTAATGGGGCAAAATGCATCGATGCGAAGCGCTCCGGATCGCGAATTTCCCGCAAGTTTTGATGTTCGCTCCGCGGCACGCCAAATGCTTACGGGGGGCGATGACTGGAGCACTAGCTACGGCGGAAGTTCGATCCCATGACGCGCGGGTGCCCTCCTCGGCCCCCAAGATATTAATCGCGGACGATGACCGCGACATGTGCGAGCTCGCCGAAGCAGGCTTGAGTCAGCGCGGCTATGGGGTTTCGTGGCGGCTGTCGCCCGATGAGGCGCTCGCGCACCTCGACAACGAGGACTTCGCAATCCTGCTCGTCGACATCCACATGGAGGGGATGAGCGGCCTCGATCTGTGTCGCGCCGCGCTCGCCAAGCGCCCCGACTTGGTGGTGGTGGTGATGACCGGCTTCGGCACGCTCGAGCACGCCATCGGCGCGATGCGCGCCGGCGCCTACGACTTCATCACCAAGCCCGTGTCGATGGACGCGCTGTCGCTCACCATCGACCGCGCGCTCCGCCATCGTGCCATGACCGACGAGCTGCGCCGCTTGCGCCGCCGCGTCGACGAGCACGAGCTGCCCAACGTCATCGGCGACAGCGAAGCCATGCAGCGCATGGCCGACATCGTCTCGCGCGTCGCGGAGACGGACGCCAACGTGCTCGTAACGGGCGAGTCGGGTACCGGCAAAGAGCTGGTGGCGCGCGCGTTGCACGAGCGCAGCGGCCGCCGCGGCCCGTTCTTGGCCATCAACTGCGCGGCCGTACCCGAGACCCTGCTCGAGAGCGAGCTCTTCGGTCACACGCGCGGCGCCTTCACCGACGCGCGTACCTCGCGCAGCGGCTTGTTCGTCGAGGCCAACCAAGGCACGCTTTTCCTCGACGAAGTCGGCGAAATGCCGCTCGGCATGCAGGCCAAGATGCTGCGCGCGCTGCAAGAGCGCAAGGTTCGCCCGCTCGGCTCGGCCCAAGAAATTCCGTTCGACGCGCGCATCGTGACGGCTACCAACCGCGATCTCGAAGGCGAAGTGAACGCCAAGCGCTTCCGTGAAGATTTGTTCTACCGCATCAACGTGGTGCGCGTGGACGTGCCGCCGCTGCGCAAGCGCGGCAACGACGCGCTCTTGCTCGCCCAGTTCTTCCTCGAGCGCGCCGCGAAGCGCTCCGGCAAGAACGTCAATCGCCTGGGCCGCACCGTGGCCGAGCACATCATGGGCTACGACTGGCCCGGGAACGTGCGCGAGCTCGAGAACTGCATGGAGCGCGCGGTCGCGCTGGCTCGCTTCGACGAGATCACGACCGACGATCTGCCCGCCAAGGTGCGCGAGCATCGCCCCACCGAGGTCGACGTCACCACCGACGACCCGAAGCAGCTCCCGAGCATGGACGTCGTGGAAGAGCGCTACATCCGCAAGGTGCTCGCGGCCGTGGGCGGTAACAAGACGCTCGCCGCGAAGGTGCTCGGCTTCGACCGCCGCACCCTGTACCGCAAGCTCAAGCAGCAGGCCTGAGCCGCCGAGCGCTGCCAGCGCTCGCTCCAAGAAACCCTCGCCTCCCTCGCGAGGGTTTCGCTTTTTGTGCGCGGCTCGGGCTTCGCGCCGTCACCTCGCGTGACGGCAGTCACCGCCGCAGGTCAGCTCGCGTTCTCTCGATTCCAAGCGTCGATCCAGGCGGGGAGCTGGGGTGAGGGGCCGCTCTTGCCGAGCACCTGCAGGAGCTCGGCGCTGCTCACCGTGCCGCCTTGGCGCCTGAGGAACCGCGAGCGGATCACCGCCTCGGCCACCAGCTCCTGGCCGCGCAGGAACTGGTGCTGGATGATGAACGCTTTTTCGTCCCAGCCGATCACGCGCGTCTCCACGTCGAAGCTTTGAAACAGCTGGAGCGAGCGGCGAAAGCGGATCGTCTCCGCCGCTACCACCGGGTAAAGGCCGTGGGCGCGCAGCTGGCCGAAAGCGCCCGACCGCAGCATCAGGTCGACCCGCGCCACGTCCAGCATCGACAGGTACACGCCATTATTCACGTGCCACAGGACGTCTAGGTCCGGCGGCCAAACGAGGAACCGCTTTCGGGATGGTCCTAAAATGTCACACCGGCTCCGGAAGGGGGCGGTGATGAGGACGAGGAGCAGCCGAAGGAAGAGGTTCATGGCCCCCGTCGCCCGCCTTCGCGCTCCAGCTGGCCTTCGACGAGCGTCCACACCTCGTCCGAGAGCGTCTCGGCCAGGTGGACGTCGTGGGTCACCAGCATGAGCGTGAGCGGCTGCTCGGCGCGTCGCACCAGGTCGCGCAAGATGCCGACGATCTCGTCGCGGGTGCGCCGATCGAGCGCGCTCGTCGGCTCGTCGAGCAAGAGCACCTTCACGTCTTGGGCCAGCGCGCGTGCCAGCGCCACGCGCTGCTTCTGACCACCGGAGAGCTCACTCGGGCGCGAGCCGCCGCGATCACCGAGCCCGACGCGCTCGAGCAAGGCGAGGCCCCGCGCCTCGGCGGCCTCGCGCGACCGTTTGCGCACGACGCGAGGGGCCAGGCACAAGTTGTCGAGCACCGAGAGGTGCGGAAACAGCTGGTAGTCTTGGAACACCATGCCCACGTCGGCGCGAAGCCGCGTGAGCGCGTCGTCGCCTGGGCTCGGCTCGACGACGTGCCCAGCGATGCGGATGCGCCCGCTGTCGATCGTCTCGAGGCCATTGAGGCAGCGCAGCAGCGTCGTCTTGCCGGAGCCGGAGGCGCCGACGAGGGACACGATGCAGCCCGGCTTCACGTCGGCGTTCACTTGGCGCAGCACCTGTCGCGCACCGAAGCGCTTGCCCACGTCACGCAGCTCGATCACCGCCTGGCTCACGCGGCACCTCCCGACGGCGCGACGGGCGCGGGAGCGAGGCGCCGCTCGATGCGACGCGCGAAGCGCGCCAGCGGGAAGCTCATGGCAAAGTAGAGAGCGGCGCACAGCAGCCCCGGCGTGACCCAATCACGCAGCTCGACGGCGAGGATGGTCATGCGCTTGGTGAGCTCCACCACCGTGATCACGCTGATCAGCGACGAGTCTTTGAGCAGCGCCACGAAGTCGTTGGTGACGGCGGGCAGGGCCGTACGCAGCGCCTGAGGGAAGACCACGTGACGCAGCGCTTGCCAGCGGCTCATGCCGAGCGCGCGCGCGGCCTCGGTCTGCCCCGCGGGGATGGATGACAGCGCCCCGCGGTAGACCTCCGCCTCGTAGGCGCCGTAGTTCAGGGCCAGGCCGAGCACCGCGGCCGTGATCGGGCTCAGCCGGATGACGTCAGCGAGGCCGAAGTAGAGCACGTAGAGCTGCAAGAGCAGCGGCGTGCCGCGAAAGACCTCGACATACGCCGCCGACAACCAGCGTCCGGCGCGGCCGGTGTAGAGCCGCAGCGCCGCCAGCGCGATGCCGAGCGGCGAAGCCAAAGCAAACGACAGCACCGAGATCAGCAGCGTGACCAGCGCGCCTTCCAAGAACAGCAGCGCGTGACCCTTGCCGAAGCGGCGCTCGGCCAGCGCGGGGGCGGGGATCGCAGGCGAAGGCGCGGCTTTCAACTCGGCCGGCGGCGGGGCCGATTCGCTCGCCGGCGGCGCGGCGACGGCAGGCGCTTGCCGGGCATCCCACAGCTTCCAGCGGGTCAGGATGCGCTCCAGCTCGCCGCTCTGCTTCAAGCGGGTGAGCGCGGCGTCGATGGCCGCTTGCAGCTGGGGCTCGTTCTTGCCGATGCCGAGCACGTAGTGGCCGCGCGCCACGTCGCCGGGCAGGCAGCGCAGCTCTGCGAGCACGCAGCCGTAGCGATCGGCGATGACGTGGTCGAGCAGCACCGCTTCCGTTCGCCCCTTGGCCAAGTCCATGTAGGGCTCTTGTTGGCCTTCGTACAGCACCGGCTCGAGCGGCGACGCCTTGAGGATGTCGTGAGCGACGGTCTGGTTCAGCGTGCCGACGCGCTTGCCTTTGAGATCGGCGAGGCTTTCGTACTTGGAGTCGGCGCGCACCGTGAGCGTCTCGCCGTACGTATAGTACGGCACCGAGAGCCGAAGCCGCTCGCGACGCTCCGGCGTTTCTTCGAGGCCGTTCAGGATGACGTCGAAGTCGCCGCGCTCGAGCGCCGGCACCAAGTTCGACCAGTCGTTTTGCATGAACTTGGCGCGCACGCCCAGCTCGCGCGCGAGCGCGTCGGCGATTTCGACCTCGAAGCCTTGGAGCTTGCCGGGCTCCTTCTCGTCCTCGAACACGAACGGCTCACCGCCTTGCAGGTCGCCGCCCCAGCGCAGCTCGCCCCGCGCTTTGACCTCGTCGAGCTCAGCCGCGCCCGCCACGCCGGCCATGAGCATCACCGCTGCCGCCAAGCTCGCCAGCCAACGCGCGCCGTTCACGTCCGCCTCATGCGCCCCCTTCATACGCCCCTTCGCGCCGCTCCGCGAGACCGAAGGACGCTACGTGAGCCTTCTGCAAGGGGGCTGCGGCGGGGCAGCCCCCCCGAGGGGTGAGGAAGGATCAGCCGGTTTGCAGCTCGGGCTCGAGTTGCTCGCTCAGGTCGTGGCCGGAGCTGGTGGGGGCGCGGTGCTCGTCGCTGGAGGCAGCGGCGTCGTGCTCGTGGTCTTGCGCGATCAGCACGTAGAGCGAGGGGATGACGAACAGCGTGAAGAGCGTGCCGATGGTCATGCCGCCGACCAGCACGATACCGATCGAGTTGCGCGCGACGGCGCCCGCGCCCGTCACCAGCGTCAACGGGAAGTGACCGACCACGGTCGCGATGGTCGTCATCAAGATCGGGCGGAGACGGGTGAGCGCCGCCGACCGGACCGCCTCGAGCTTGCTGTGCCCGGCGAGCTGCTGGGCGTTCGCGAACTCGACGATCAAGATGCCGTTCTTGGCGACCAGGCCGACGAGGGTAACGAGGCCGACCTGTGAGTAGATGTTGAGCGTGGTCGTCCAGCCTTGGGTGAGAGGGAACGACATGCCGGGCGGGCCCGCGAACTTCAGGAACGTGAAGATCAGCGCGCCGAACATGGCGAGGGGCACCGAGCCTGCCAGCACCACCAGCGGGTCGCGGAACGAGTTGAACTGCGCCGCGAGCACCAAGAAGATCAGCAAAATAGCCAGCCCCATCGCGGGCAGGAATTTTCCGGACTCTTGGCGCAGCTGGCGCGACTCGCCCGTGTAGTCGGTGCGTGAGCCGGGCGGCATGACCTTGGCCGCCGCTTGCTCGAGCACCTTCAGCCCCTCGTTCACGGAGCGCGGCGCGACGCCGGAGATCTTGATCGAGTTGAGCTGTTGGAAGCGGTTGAGCGAGCGGGGCTCGACGCCTTGGCGCAGCGTCGCGATCGCGTCGAGCGGGATGAGCTCCCCGCCCGGACCCGAAACGTGGATGTCGCCGAGCTGGTCAGGCGTGAGGCGAGCGGCGCGCTCGACCTGCGGAATCACCTTGTAGCTGCGGCCGTCGATGCTGAAGCGATTGACGAAGTTGCCGCCGAGCATCGACGACAAGTCGGCCCCCACCTGCTGCATGGTCAGCCCCATCGACGCGACCTTGTCACGATCGATGACGATCTCGCTCTTGCCCTGGTCGATACGCACGTCCGTGATGGGCGGGAACGCGAACTGCCCGCTCTTGGCCGCCTCCTCCACGATCTGCTGCGCCCAGCCCAGCAGCTTGCCGTGGTCTTCGGTGGAGGCGATCACGAACTCGACGGGGAAGAAACCCGCGCTCGGCAGCGCCGCGGGCAGGAACACGGGCGCGCGAATGCCGGCGATGTTGCTGGTTTTCCCCATCAGCTCGGCTTGAATCGGGAAGATGCTGCGCTCGCGCTGATCCCACGGCTTCATCAGAGCGCCCCCAAAGCCCGCGGTGGGGAAGGTGATCTGAAAGCTCTGGTAAAACTCGGGCACCGACGAGAAGGCCTCGTTGACCTTCAAGGTGTACGGTGTGAGCTGCTCGAGCGTCGCGTTGGGGGGCACGTCGATGGCGCCGAACACCACGCCCTGATCTTCGTTCGGCGCCAGCTCGGCCGGCGAGAACAGGTAGAGCGGCACGATCAGCACCGTCAGCGTGATCCATACCGCGTAGACGAGGCCGCGAGAGCGCAGCGTTCCGTCGAGCAAGCGGCCGTAGCGGTTCTTGATGGCCTCGAACTGGCCGTTCACGAAGCGCGCGAAGCGGCCCTCGCTGTGCTCGGCCTTCAGCAGGCGCGAGGCCATCATCGGCGAGAGCGTGAGCGCCACGACGCCCGAGATGAACACGGCGCCCGCGAGCGTGAACGCGAACTCGCGGAACAAGGCGCCGGTCAAGCCGCCTTGGAAGCCGACGGGCGCGTACACCGCCGCCAGCGTGATGGTCATGGCGATGATCGGGCCCACCAGCTCGCGCGCGCCGAGCAGCGCCGCGTCGAGCGGTGTCTTGCCTTCTCGGATGTTGCGCTCGACGTTTTCGACCACGACGATCGCGTCGTCGACGACCAAGCCGACCGCGAGCACGATCGCCAGCAGCGTCAGCAGGTTGATGCTGAAGCCGAAAATCTGCATCAAGAACACGGCGCCCACCAGCGACACCGGGATGGCCACGAGCGGCACCAACACGGTGCGCAGCGAGCCCAAGAACAGGAAGATGACCAGCACCACGATCGCGACCGTCTCGGTCAGCGTCTTGGTCACTTCTTGCACGGCGCTGTTGATGTAGTTGGTCGAGTCGAAGGCGACGGTGGCGCGCATGCCGGTGGGCAGCTCGTCTTGAATCGTCTTCACCTCGCCCCGCACCTTGGCGATGACGTCGAGTGAGTTGGCGTTGGGCAAGACCCACACGCCCATGAACACTTCCTTCTTGCCGCTCAGCCGCACGTCTTGGTCGTAGTTGTCGGCGCCGAGCGACACCTCGGCCACGTCTTCCAGACGCACCAGCGCGCCGTTCTGCTCGCGGATCACCAGCTTTTTGAAGCCCTCGACCGTCTGCAGATCGGTGGTGGCGGTCAGGTTGACCTGGACCAGCTGGCCCTTCGTTTGTCCGACCGCGGCGAGGTAGTTGTTGGAGGCGAGGGCCTGCCGAACCTGCGCCGGGCTCACGCCGAGCGCGGCCATACGCTCGGGCTTGAGCCAGGCCCGGAGCGCGAACGCGCTGCCGCCCAAGATGTCGGCGCGCTGCACGCCTTCGATGGCGGACAGGCGCGGCTGCACGACGCGCAGCAGGTAGTCCGTGACCTGATTGTCCTCGATGATGTTCGAGCCGAAGCTCAGGTACATCGCCGCGATCCGCGAGTCGGACGGCTCGATGTTGATAGCGGGGATCTCCGCCTCTGGCGGCAAATCAGCGCGGACCTGGTTCACGCGCGCGCTGATGTCGGACAGCGCGGCCGCGGCCGGGAAATTCAGCTTGAGGCGCACGTTGATGGTCGACAGACCTTGCACGCTCTGCGACTCGATGAAGTCGATACCGTCGGCGGCGGCGATGGCGCGCTCGAGCGGGGTGGTGATGAAGCCGCGCACCAGCTCGGCGTTCGCGCCGACGTAAGGCGTCATCACCGTCACCGTCGCGCTCTCGAGCTTCGGGTACTGGCGCACGTTGAGCGAGCGGACGGCTTGGAGCCCGGCGATGATGATCACCAGGTTGACCACGATCGCCAGCACCGGCCGGCGGATGAAGAGATCCGTGAGCTTCATTAGGTAATCTCCGCGGGCTCAGCGGTTTTCGGGCGTCGGCGACAGCTGCGGCTGGGGCGCGCCTTCGTTGTTCACTTTCAGAGGGATGCCGTTGCGTAGCTTGAAGGCGCCCGCGGTCACGACCTCCTGCTCGGCCTTCAGGCCGTCGACGACGGCCACGAAGTCACCGCGGGCGGCGCCCACTTTCACGAACTGTTGCTGCGCGACCTTGCGCGGTTTGCCGTCGGGGCCGGGCTTTTCGGTGCCGACGAACACCGAGTCCCCGTACGAGGCGTGGAC
>JAEYWK010000084.1 GCA_023431345.1 Pseudomonadota bacterium | reverse complement strand
GGGAAGTACTTCTTCAAATGTCACTATCAGGAACTGCTGGATCCATAAAGTAGGGTGGGGTATCAGAATTCTGACAAGTGCCGCCGGAATTAAAATATTATATACTAAAATCCACGACATCCTTGATGATGGTATATTTATCCAGGATGCTGCATCTGTTGAGATCGGCTACTGTAACATTTTTGATATCAATAAAAAATACCTAATCGACCCTGATGAAAACTATGCAGCCGGTGATGGCATTCAGATAAATTCAACCAACAGCCTGAATTTTAATATTCATCATAACACTATTGACCATTCGTCAATGGGTAATAAATTCTGTTTTTATGTCTGGGGAAACAATTATACCGGTGTACTTGAAAATAATACTTTTATTGGAAATGTTCTCAAGGAGGCAAACGGGGTATTTTTTAACAATACTTCAAGCACCATCACTGTGAGGTATAATACGTTCAAAAATGGGAATTATGGAATAATAACATATGCCAATAAGGTTGAAGCTTATTATAACCTGTTTATTAGTAATAAAGTAGGTGTACTTGTAAATCCCGGATACACCTTAATCAGCAGGAATAATGTTTTTTACAAGAATACCAAATATGGTATTTCATCTTCTTACAATACAAACGTTACATTACGAAACAATATCTTTTTTATCACCTCCGCGCCAGTCAAGGCTTTTTATTTCATGGGAAACATTTCTTCCAATAACAATATTTTCAATACTCAGTACACAGGATTCATCAATGGATATTCATCACTCACATCCTGGCGGAATTTAACGGGTAATGACATAAATTCATCAGTTGGGAATCCCGCATTCACAAATCCTGATAATGGAGATTTCCACCTTCTGTCATCCTCAATAGCAATTAATAAAGGTCAAAATGTTAACCTGATCGTTGATTTTTACGGCAATACAGTACCACAAAATGGAATGCCCGATGCAGGTATTCATGAATATCAGGGTACTAAGAGTTCAGAAATAATTATTACGGATTCAACTGCAATTTTTTACGATACATTAAAATCAACCAATGAAGTGCTGGTTTTTCCTAATCCTTCACCCGATGGAAATTTCAATATTAAATTCAAAAATGAAATACAGGGAGTAAGCTTGATTGTTTTTGATATAACAGGAAATAAATTAGCCGAGAAGTATTATGTCAGGCCTGATCTTGAAAAATTGGAATTGAACGGATTGCCACCCGGATCCTATATTTTTAGGATAAAATTGACTAATCGATGGAGAACAATTAAAGCTCTCATAAGGTAAGTTACAACTATCTGCATTTTTCCCCTTTAAGTTCACATAATTTAACAAACAAACTGAATATCAGTCTGTTAGGTTATATTAGGGGGTACTGTCTATTAAAAAGTACAGAATTTGAAACTTTAAAATTTAAATTTAAACCGGAGGTGGTTATGAAACAGTTATTTGCATTTAATTCTTTGCTCAAACCTTTAGCAGCAACGTTTGTACTTGCTGCATTAGTATTTAGCGGATGTAGTAAAGATGAGATTGACCAACAGGAAGATACTACACTAAAAAATACCAGAGATATCCCTTTTAGTACTGCAAGTAGTTTGAATGATATGGCTAAAGTTGACTACTTCAGGCAATTATATGCATATCTTGGTCCCAAAACACAATCTGAGCTTATTGGAGCCAGAACTTCAACTGCCATGTACCGTGACATTAATTTTGCAATGGAGGACGGATACAAGGACATCAATATTGTAATGCCCAATATGGGATATCATTACATGAAGGCATCTCTTCTGGATGATAAATTTGATGCAAACAGGCCTGAAATACTTGTTTACAATAAGGATAAAGATGGAAGGGCAACTCTGGTTGCAGTAGAATATGCCATTCCACTTGATCAGTCGAAAGAAGCACCAGAAGGATTTACAGGCGATTACGATCTATGGACAGCAAATACTGAATTAGGATTATGGCTGCTTCATGCGTGGGTTTGGTATTATAATCCTGATGGAATTTTTGCCTCAAAGAATCCTAATATTATACTACCATAAGTACTTAAGACCAAAAAGACTTGAATATTGCATATTCAGGGATTTTATGAAAGAGGCAGTTAGTGATGAACTAATTGCCTCTTTTTCATTTGATACAAATAATTTCCATTCTTGTAATTTGCTGTTGTAATTATTATAAAAATATCTATTTTTGAAATTGAGTCGAGGTTCAACCTGTAAATCAATCAGAATTGAAAAAATCATTACTATTTATGATATTGATCGGTATGGTATACTCGGTCAATGCGCAAAAACAAGCCAATTACTGGTATTTTGGTGATTATGCAGGTATTTCATTTGCAATGGGGCCACCTGCTGCACTTTCAAATGGTGCGTTGAGCACAGGTGAAGGCTGCTCATCAATTTCAACAGCTTTGGGTGCTCTTGAATTTTATACTGATGGTCGCTTTGTTTATAATAAAAATCATCAGCAGATGCCTAACGGCAGTGGCCTTCTGGGGAATTCATCAAGTACCCAATCCGGTATTATCGTCCCTAAACCTTTAAGTACTACTGAGTATTATATTTTCACGGTTGATGCCTACGAAAATCAGCTAGTGAACGGATTATGCTACTCAAAAGTAGATATGACTCTAAATAATGGATTAGGTGATGTGGTTCCGGATGAGAAGAATATTTCTCTTTGCCCTCTTAGTTGTGAGAAAGTTACAGCAGTTGGACATCATGATGGTTACACGTTTTGGGTAATAACCAAAAAATGGGGGAATTCTGATTTTTACGCTTACCGGATCACTCCTGATGGTGTTCTCACAACCCCTGTAATTAGTACTACCGGTCCACCGGTATCAGGTGACATGCAACATTCAAAAGGTTATATAAAAGTATCACCGGATGGCAACTGGATCGCAATTGCTAATAATACACAGTTTGACGTTGGTATTTACCATTTTGATCATGCCACAGGAATTGTTACCCATGTTGTAACTGATGAAAGTTACACCAGTCCGGGAGGTTGGGATCCGGGTGGTCCTTATGGAGTTGAATTTTCACCAAACAGCAAAGCTTTATACATTAGTGAGTGGAAAGGTAACAGGAAAATCCATCAGTATGACCTCTCTTCAGGAATTGCTGAGACTATCCTTGCATCTAATACAGTTGTAGCATCAGTAGGCCAATCAGCCGATCCTATAGGTTCATTACAGCTGGGTCCTGATAACCGGTTGTATATAGCCCGGCAGAATTCTCCATATTTATCCAGAATAAATTTGCCTAATGTAATAGGTACCAATTGTAATTTTGTTGATAATGCAGTTAATCTCGCAGGCAGGAATTCTACATACGGACTGCCACCTTTTATTCAGTCATTCTTTTATTTGTCTGCTGATTTTTATTGGGATGAACCTGCATGTACAGGTTACACAACAAATTTTTTCACTAGTGCTTCAGATAATCCCGATTCTGTAAAATGGACTTTCCCTGGTGGAGTGGTTTCTACTTCGTTAGACCCTACTTTCCATTTTACTACACCTGGAATGTATGGTGTTCAACTAGTGGTCTATCTTTACGGCCAGTCTAAACTTGTTAGCCACATTGTCAGAGTAGGAACTACACCTACATTTGAATTGGGAAATGATTCAATTATCTGCGCAAGTGAAGCCTTTTTTCTTGATGCAGGCAATTATACATCCTATTATTGGCAGGATAGCACTACTTCGCAAACTAATTTAACAGATACAACAGGATGGTACTGGTGCAGGATTACAAATGAATCGGGTTGTCCGAATACTGATTCATTGTACATGATAGTCAATCCTAATCC
>JAEYWK010000015.1 GCA_023431345.1 Pseudomonadota bacterium | reverse complement strand
ATCGTGAGGGGCGAGGCGGGAGAAGACCTCTTTGGCGTCTTCCTCAAAGACTACGAGCCATCCCGCTGGTAACACCCAGGATGGCTCGTGAAGTCGGGCTGACAGGATTTGAACCTGCGACCCCTTGGAGGGGTCGGCCCGTTTCCGGTCTCTGCCGGTCGTCCCAGCTACTCGCGGGTTCCCTTGTCTTTACAGGGAACCGGGCGGTTCGCTTGCTCCGAGTGTATCGGTCGTTCAGCGTCTGTCGCGGGTGTTTGCGATGGGTTTCCGATGGGTAGCGCGAGGCGCTGCCGATCGCATCCTTACATGAATAGCCGATACGGGCAGCACATCGGCAACGTCGGTTCGGCGGGCAGGTCGACCGGAGCCCATCTGCATTTTGAGATCCGGCCAGGCGGGTCGAACGCTGCGGCCGTCGATGCCGAGCCGTGGCTTGCCGCCCACGGAGTGCAGAACCTCGATGCCGCAAGCACCGTGGCGCTTTGCTCAGCACAGATGGCCGCATGACATGGACATATTCCCCGACTTCGGAGCCGTCGGCGGTCAGGCAGAACTGCGCGCCATCGTTGGCGCGCTACTGACCATCGTGCTCATCCTCGCCGTGCTCATGCTCGTCATCTGCGCCGCAGTGTGGGCGATCTCGTCGGCGAACGGCAACATCACTTCGGCTGTCCGCGCGCGCACCGGATTCCTCGTCTCCGTCGGAACTGCCGCCCTGGCCGGCCTCGGCGTCACCTGGGTCAACTTCCTGCTCGGAGTCGGCGCGAGCATCTGAGCCATCGGCGCAATTCGGGGGGCGAGGACAGCGTCCGAGCCGCGCTGTCCCTGGCTGTCGATACAGTGGATTCCGTACAACAGGAAGGAAGGATGGCGATGAGCAGCGACGTCCTGCCTGGAACCGAAACTGACACACCTCCTGCGGGCCAACCATCCGCGATTCACCCGTCAGAGCAACGCGTGCGGAGCGGCAACCTCTACGTCGAGCTTCCGGGTGACCGATGGGATTGGGCCCGTCGGCAGCTCCGCAACTCCTGTGACGGTCTCGTTCGGCGGTATCCATCCCTCGCCGACGCCGCGCGAGCCCAAAGCAAGAGTGTCGAGCAGTTCCTGATGGACGCGATGTTCGCGGATCTGCTCCCAGCTCGTCTCGCGCTTGCCAAGCTCACGTTCCCGAGCGGGAGCCGCTCAGTGAACATCAACGTGTCGATCCGTCTCTCTGGCGATGCACGCCCCAACTGGCCGCTGCCGAAGGGCATCTCGCTCGTCGCTAAAGCGAGCTGGAACCTATCGGGCACAGACCAGGAGACGCAGCGTTCCTACGAAAATAGGAATCCGACGCTGACCGTGTTCAGCTTCCACGACGGGCCTGCGGGCGAAGCGCGCGACTTCGAGGTCGCGCTCGACGTCACCTGCCGTCAGGTGGCCCGAATGGTGGCGGGAGTCAGAAAGGAGCGCAACGTCCTCACGGAAGACCTCGCCGCAGCACTCCCAGCGATCTCGTCCGAGACTGCCGTGCGGTTGCAGGACTGGAGCGCGTTCTTGGAGTGGAAGCGTCGACTCATCCAAGCGAACCGCACCGCAGTTCGGTACGAGTCGCGTCGCGCAGGCGAGGATCACCGCTCTGTCACCTTCCGAATCATCGGTGACAATGAGGAGGCACTCAGCCAGGCAATCCGGCGGCTCTCGCAGAGCGATGCTCTAGCTGCCTTCGATGTTTCCGTCAGTGAGGACGAGTGGCAGTTTCAGCTCCCGAGCGAAGGTCGGGAGCCTCGCGGAAGCGAACTCGGCAGTGCTAGGCGAGTGCGCCCCAGGATCACCGCCGCCGACTCGGCGGTCCTAGACACCCCCTGGGACAGCGCAGTATCCACAGACTTCACGTTCGCGTTCTCTGACGATGCGCTTGCCAGAATCGAGCGAAGCGATGACCCGGAGGCCGCGGCGCGCAAGGCGCTTGATCGCATCCCGGAGGCGGGCTTCATCGTTCAGAGCGCCGTACAGGACATGTCGCAGGTCAACCGTCAAGACCGAGCACTCCGAGACCTCAGCGACCAGGGCGGCTTCTCGCCGTACCTGGCTCGATACATGTTCGACGCAGCTGAAGCGCGCCGACCAGCTTCGCTCGCCGATGTCGAGCGATGGCACAACCAGACCCTGAATGACGCACAGAAGCTCGCAGTCCAGAAGGTGCTTTCGGCGCCGGATCTCTGCCTGATCCAAGGTCCACCGGGCACCGGCAAGACCACCGTCATCGCAGAAGCGATCGCTCAAGTCGTTGCGCGCGATGAGACCGTTCTCGTCGCGTCGCAAACCCACACGGCCGTCGACAACGCATTGAGTCGGCTCCCCTTGCATCCCTCTATTCGCGCGGTTCGCCTGACGAGAAACGAAGACCGACTCAGCGATGAAGGCCAAGAGTTTCTGAATGAGAAGGCACTGAGACGCTACTACCGTGCCCTGAGCGCGGAAATCCAGCAGCGCCGCGATGACGCCGCCCACGAGCAACAGTTCGCAGCGCAGCTCACAAGCTTTCGTGCGAAGTCCACGCAGCTGCTGGAATCGCTCACGGCTGCCGAGGCATCTCACTCGGCAGCCGTGGAAGGCTACGACGCGCTTGTCGTGACCTATGCCGATCAAGTCCGAGCACTCGGAGCGACCGGAGTCCCGGTTCCGTCGCTCGGCGAGGCCGCGCCTGATCGCCTGCAACTCGAAGAACTCGATCAGTGGCTCGGTCGTCTGCGCACTGCGGTCCCAGTCGCGCGGGAGTATGCACGCTCTGTGGTTGAGGACAAGCCAGCACCTAGCGCCACTCCCAAGTCCGAGCGCCGACGGGAGCTCGAAGCGCAGCTCGTAGACGTCCTGGAGAAGATGAAGGTCGACAGCGCGGCCGTGGAGGACTATCAGCGCCTCCAGGCCGAGCTGGAGGGCCTCACCTCCGATACATCCACCAACGCCCCCGATGTGCGGACCCTGGCTCGGTTCTTCCCTGGTGCTACCTCAGTCTTCGATGAGCCGCCGAAGGGTCTGCTGGCGCGATTCAAGAGGTCTGCACGGATGAGCGCCGCCCGAGATCTGCTCGAATCCACGTCGTCTCTTGCCGCTTCGATCCCCCGGATTGACGAGTCCCGCACTGCTCGGGAGCAGGCGCACTCAGCAAGCGTCGACGCCCAGCGTCGGCGCGAGTTGGCGCTTTCGGAAGCCGAGTCGCTGCTCACGTCCCCGTTCGCTCAGTCGCTCGGGATCGTCGTCGACAAGTTGCCGAGGACAGCAGCCGCGCTCGACCAGGCGCGACAAGAAGGCGAGTCACGACTATCCGGCAAGATCGAGCGGGCGACCCGCTTGTCTGCCGAGAGCGAGGCGTGGGGTGACATCCAGGACGAGTGGATTGCCGATCTGTCTGACGAGACCGTTGCCAGCCGAGATTGGGAAGCCATCGGCGACGTGTGGCTCGCAGAGTGCAACGTCGTTGGGGTGACCTGCAACGAGAACCCGGCCACACTAGACGATCCGGGCCTGACGAGCTTCGATCTCGCAATAGTTGACGAGGTGAGCAAGGCAACCCCGCTCGAACTGCTCCTTCCTCTGATGCGAGCCCGACGGTCTGCGCTGGTCGGCGACCATCGCCAGCTACCTCCAATGTTTCGGGAGGGCCAGGACGCCGAAGGACTGCCGGAAGAATCGGACGACGACGTTCCTGACGAAGTCGCGCTGACACCTGACAACCTCAAGAAGTACGAGAAGTTCGTCACGGCATCGCTGTTCCGCACTCACTTCGAACGTGCCGACGAGTCGATCAAGCAGCGCCTGACCGTACAGCACCGGATGCACCCCGACATCATGGATTCGGTCAATCGCTTCTACGAGGGCCAACTCACCTCAGGGATCGCCGACCCCGACACGGCGCGTGCACACGGGCTCACTATCCGTGGACGCGGTGATCTCCCCGTGATAAGCCCTGAGCAGCATATGGTCTGGGTCGACACCACAGACGATGACCGGGGAACCACCTGGGTCGAACCAAGGCCGGGATCGGGGCAGGAGCGCACGAACGAACTCGAAGCGCGGCTCATCGTTCGGATGCTCCGAGACATCGACGATGCCCTCGTTTCCGCCTCGACCCGCTCCGGTGAACGGAAGGAAGTCGGAATCGTCTCGATGTACCAGGCGCAAGTTCGCACCATTCGTCAAGAGATCAATCGAGAGACGAAGGATCGTCCGTTCCGGGCGATCAAGTACGAGCTAAACACCGTCGTGAAGTACCAGGGCAAGGAGAAGCCGATCATCCTGGTCAGCATGGTGCGCAACTTCGGGAAGGGCGCACCGGCCCGTCGGCGAAGCTCCCGAGCCAACGTCGCTCGATTCGAGTACATCAATGTCGCCTTCTCTCGCGCGCGGGAACTGCTTGTGGTCTTCGGTGCGCTCGACACTTTCACTCCATATCAGGTTGAGCTGCCCCCGATGGACGCGACCGGCACCCCCAGTATCATTCCCGTGTACCGCGAGATCACGGACATGGTCGAACGCAGAGGTGCGATGAAGCAAGCGAGCGCGCTCGGCGAACTGATCTCGCCCGAAACGAGGCAACGCTGATGAAGCTCACCACCCTCCATATCGGGGTTCCGATCTTCTGGCTCCAAGCGTCGGTGGAGCACAGCGTCATTCGCAAGCCCACAGCCTTCGAGCGCATGATTATGCGACTGAGCCGCCGAGGCATCGAGAACCCCGAAGTAGGCGCTGCAACGCTGCGTGCGGCGTTCGAGGAGCACCTCGGCGCGAGCGGCGTTCCACGCCTCCTTGAGAGCAGCGCCACCGAACTCCTGCGACTCGGGATCATCCATAGCACGGAGGCAGGAACTGGCGTGTCGGTGCTCGACCAACCGATTCGGACGCTCACCCTCTCCAGCGCAGGACAGGAGTTCTATAACCGCAACACCCTCCCGAGCAATCTGGCAAGAGATGCCGCAGAGTTCTACTACCTGCCCTGGTCGAACTCGTTGTCGAGTGAACGACCGAGCAGGCTGGTTGCATCGCCACCAGCCCTTGCTTTTGGTGCTCACACGCTCACTCCGCGCGACCCCTCTTCTCTTGTCCGCGCAACTCTCGCGGAGCGGCCGCCGAGGTTCCTCAGAGGAGAGTCGCGCGTCGTTACTGTCGAGGTCGACGTAGACGAGACGGTGAACTGGCTGATCCTCGATGTCGAACTGGTCGTGACTCCCGAGGGCTACCTCTCGCTTCACGTCGCAGGCAACAAGGCCGCAACCGGCTGGCTCGCTCGGCTGGAGCCAACCCTCGTGCAGACGACGATTCTCGACAGTGTGGTCAGCAGAACTTCGCGCAGCGGTTCGGCGTTCCCCTCCGAGATCTCCCACAACATCACAAGCCTTGTTCTCGCCGACCCCGTTCACGGGATTGGCGCGAGGACGATTGAACTTCCCGATCTGACGGTTCGGATTCAGCTCGATGCTGAGCACACGAGCGCATCCTGGCTCTCAGAAGACGACTCCGAACGCACCCTCGGCGCTCCCCTGCCCACAGGCTGGCCCGCCGATCTTGAAAGCGTGACGGTCAGCGACGGTCACGGAGTTGCTTGCCGAAAGGTCGGGGAGCTTCCACTCACCTGGGGCGGGCAGCAAGTTTTTGCGCCGGTCCAGATCGAACTCGACGCGGAGACCGCCGGACCCGCCTGGGATGCCATCAGCGATGCACTCGCAGTCGAACTTGCGCAATCCGACGATCCCTCCATCGCTGCCCTCCCCCTGGCATGGTTCTCACCTCGCCCAGCGCAGGCATTGGCTTCGCGCGTTGCGGGACGACCCCTTGATGAAGTGCTTGATCTTTCGCGCGACTTCGTTCTTGCTGCCCACGACGCTGCACCCTCGTTCGTAGAGTCTCGCGTCACGGCGCTCCTGGGTGACCTTTCCGCGCTCATCTCCTCGGCGACCGCAAGCCGGCCCGTCAGTATCGACGTTCTCAGCGAGTGGACCCGGACGCTCCAAAGTGCGCTCGGCACGAATGCACCGCTCGCAGCGGTGTTGTCGCCTCTCGTGACTCGCCTCGCGCAACCGCGCAGCGCAATCGAGGTGCGCGAAGCACTCCGGCTCAGCCTTCTGGCTGGATCGCTTCCACCACATCTTTTCAGCGCCGAAGTTCTGTCCGCTCTGCTATCTGACCTGTGGCGCGACCCGTCGACTGACCTCGGCGCTCCAGACCATGCTGCATTGCAGACAATCACCAACTACGCCGCCGCTCAGATCGATCTTGACGCCACCCTTGGGCGCCAGAACGCGACGTTCGCGCAAGAGTCGGTCGGACGCGTGGCCGCTGGCTCTGTGGGAACCGCGCTGAACGCGGCCGAACGCTGGCTCCATGCGGTCGAAGATCCGAACCTGGCGCGGCTGGTGGACGGGAAACTGCCGGACGGCTTGGTGTCGCTTCGTGCAGACGTGCTGAAGTGGCGTGAGACGGCAGCGGCGAACATGGCATCCGCACTCGCGCCCGGACAAGTTGCCTTAGTGTTCGACTCGAACTCACTCCTCGATGAACCCGAGGGCATCCGCGATCTCCGGGCGGGCCAGGTCGGAATTATTCCGAATCGGGTTATCCAAGAACTCGACGGCCTAAAGCGGAGCGCGAATGAAGACACAGCCAGACGCGCTCGTGCGGCGCACCGCGCGATTGATGATGTCCGCCAGCTCAGCACCCTTCGATTCGAGTCAGGTCGCCCCGCGCTGATCCCTCCCGACCTTGGAACAATCGACGAACCGGACAATCAGATCCTCTCCGTCGCCATTGCCTACAGCAGAGGGAATGTCGTACTCGTCACGCGGGATAACAACCTGCGTGCCAAAGCGCAGGCAACCGGCGTATCGGCGAAAGGATGGCCAGAGATTCGAGAGGCAAGGGGGCACCACCAGTGAGCCGCCGGGCGTCATTCAACTATTCGCGTGCACTGGACGCAGCCGCGCTCGCCGCACGAGCAGCCCAGCGTGCGGCGAGCGAAGCCGCCAGACGCGCCGAGGCGGAGCGCCGACATGCCGAGTGGGCGGCGCGCTCGGCTGCATTCACTGGGCAGCACCTGGACCGCTACCAGACCATCTTGGATGACATCCGGGATCAGGGCCTTGACGCCTACGTCGGCGAGGACTTCGCGATCATCGAGGGGATGATCGCGCGCGCCAGAGAGCTGGGCAAGACCGACCCCGCAGGCGCAAGATCGTTGAGTCAGTCCATTGGCCCACTTGTCGGGCCCCTCCCTCGAGAAGCACGCCGGAAGCGGGGCGAGAGCCGTGCCGCGGCATATGGGAGCCACACCGCGACAAGCGCATCCGAGCCCTCGCCCACCTTCGCACGAGCTGAACCCGCTGCGCCCGCGGAGAGCGCGGCGGAGACGGCCTGGCGAGAATCGCTCGACCAGTGGACGGATTTCGTATCTCGGGATCTCGTCTACACCGAACTCGCCGCGCTCCGTCAGTCGCTCGACACCGAGGCCGGCCCGAGATCGTCAGCAGACGTTGTTTCCGCCTTGGCGGAGCTGCGTAGCAGAGCCGAGTCCGAGGTCGCTGCCCTTCGACGCAGTGAGACTGAAGTCGAAGAGATGCAGCAGGAGCTTTCCGCCGAGGCGCCCGAGCCGAGCCTCGACGTGGCCACGCCGCAGGGTGACGACTCTCCTCGGCTCGAAAATGCCGAGGACTCGCGGCGCGAGGCAGTTCGAGGTGTCATGAACGCCCTCGAAGACGCGGGTTTCCAGGTCGAGAACCCTCGACTCATCGAGCTCTCCCCGGACAGCAACGAAGTCGTCGTGGTCGGCACGAGGCCTAGCGGCGCAAGCGCCACCTTCAGCCTCTCGCTTGACGGGAAACTTGAGTATGACTTCTCCGGTTACAAGGGATCTTCCTGCGATGCCGACATTGACGCGGTAGTTCCTGCGCTTCAGGAGGTGTACGGAATCCAGCTCACCGAAGAAGTTGTCGCATGGCGCAATCCTGACGACCAGGATGCGACTGCGAGGCCACAGCCGGGAAGGACGAATCGGGCATGAGCACCAAGGCGACACCGTGGCACTCGGCACTGAGCCGAGAGATCCGCGTGCGACGCGGAGTAGTCCTGTTCGGGAATGTGCGTGACATCACCCGCGACCCGCAAGGGCGTCGAGGCCCGGTGAGCGTGCTCGACGCGACCGTTGATGTATTGAAGTCCGCGGGCTACCGGCAGGTGGTCCTCTGGGATCGTGTCAACGGTGTACAGGGCGTCTCCCCCGCACAGTGGCGTGACGTTGTCTCTGCTACCACTCCGTCACAGCCCACACAGGAAGGGGAGGCATATGACGCCGGACCCCGGCCCGAACGTGCTCCGGCAGGCCGGATCGCCACCGATCCCGTCGAATTCCTCAACGTCGTCGCAGCATCGGTCAAGTCCGAGACTGCGGAGCCTCCGGCCTTCGTCCTCGACTGGACCGAGTACATGTTTGGCGACCCGAACAGCCTGCCCGCGGCTGAGCGTGATTGGCTGACGCTGCTCGGCAAGGCGACGCGCGACGTCCCTCTCGCAAGCACTACGGCGATATCGAGGCCGCCCGTGATCGTGCTGGTTTGCAACGGCCTCGCCGTCCTCCCGCCAGCCCTCTATGTGAACAACCCGGATTGGGCAACCGTCTCCATTCCGTTGCCTAACCGCGAGCAACGCGAGGAAGCGATCCTTGGTCTAGGCTCGGCGCTCCAGATCAGCACACCAATCAGCCCGAACACGCGCGGCCTCACGGATCTCGTCGATGCGCTTGACGGGCTCACGGTCAAGGACATCCACAACATCGCAGCCCTTTCGAACATCGAGCGAGGTCTCAGTTCAGAGTCACTGGTCAGCCTCTACAAGTTCGGCGAGCACACAAGCCCGTGGGAGCAACTGAATCGAGACAAGCTCCGAACGACCACTCAAACGCTTGGAGAGCGCGTGAAGGGGCAGGATCGAGCAATCGAGGCGGTGAACAAGGTGCTGATCCGGGCCTACACCGGACTCTCGGGCCTTCAGCATTCGCGGAAGCAACGCACGCCCAAGGGCGTCCTCTTCTTCGTTGGCCCTACCGGCGTCGGGAAGACCGAGCTTGCGAAGTCACTCGCCCAGTTCCTGTTCGGCGATGAAGCGGCGTGCATTCGCTTCGACATGTCGGAGTACAACCACGAGCATGCCGACCAGCGTCTGGTCGGAGCACCGCCCGGATATGTCGGGTTTGAGGAAGGCGGGCAACTCACCAACGCCATCAAGAAGAGGCCGTTCGCCGTCCTCCTATTCGACGAGATTGAGAAGGCTCACGGGAGAATCCTCGACAAGTTCTTGCAAATCCTCGAAGACGGAAGACTGACTGACGGCCGTGGTGAGACTGTGCAGTTCGCCGACACGTTCATCGTCTTCACGTCGAACATCGGGGCCGCGGAAGTGGACCGTCACTCGCCGAACGTCCGAGACGAGTTCATCGAGCGCGTGCGGGATCACTTCGTGGAGCACCTTCACCGGCCGGAACTGCTCGGACGAATCGGTGAAGCCAACATCATCCCATTCGACTTCATCGACAACGACGACTTCCTCGTCGAGATAGCTCGCTCGAAGCTCACGCCGCTCCGCCTCCGCCTCCAGGAGAAGTGGGGAATCAGCGACATCAGGTTCGACGACGAGGTTCGGGCGCTCCGCGCCGTCGTGTCGACGATGGACCGCACGGCTGGCGGTCGCGGCGTGCTCGCTGCTCTCTCCGATTCGATTATCGACCCGCTTGCCAACTTCCTGTTCGAGAACTTGACCTCCCCGCTCGACGCGGATGGTCGCACTCTGCGGGTCGCTCAACTCGCCGACGGGCCTGAGTTCAGATTCCGACTGGTCCAATGAGCTGGGTGAATCTCGCCTCCTGGCTGCCCGCCACCGAAGCGGAAGGCCCCGGCCTCCGAGCCGCGCTGTGGGTCCAGGGATGCCAGTTCCTCTGCCCCGGATGCTGCAACCCAAACTTCCTACGGATAACGCCGCGAGAACTCGTGACGTCTGAGTCGCTCCTGAATCGACTCGTCGCGGCCAAAGCGCAGTTCGTCATCGAAGGTCTCACGCTTCTCGGCGGCGAGCCGATGCTCCAAGCGCAAGGCTTATCTGAACTTGCAGCCGGTGCCCACAAACTCGGCCTGTCCGTGATGGTCTTCACCGGCTACACGCTGGCGGAGCTTCGAGCCGATCCGCTCCCCGGCACTGACGCACTCCTGAGTCACACAGACGTTCTCGTGGATGGTCGATACGTCGCCGAGTTGCGGGAAACAAGACGGGCTTGGGCTGGTTCCAGCAATCAGGTGTTCCACTACCTCTCCGACCGATACGACAGTTCGATAGAGCAGACCAACGACGGGCAGCAGCGGGTCGAAGTCCGCCTGCGAAACGACGGGCGCGTGGACGTGAACGGCTGGCCCGCTGATTCCCTCACTCGCCGCCGCACGAAGGCGCATCGCACCGTCTCATAGGCCCCGGTGCCGTGTTCGTCATGCCGGGCGGTCGGCAACCGGGTCGAGCTGTCGCAAATCGGCGTCCACGACCGCATGGAGGCGTAGCCGGGGACTGCGTGCGCACCTGACTGGCGAGAACCTTCTCCCGCCAGTCCCAAGGAGCACACAGTGATTGACATCGACCCAAATACCGACGGGTTGCCCGGCATCGAACAGCTCCGCATCATCGTCGGCGCGGCCATGACGGTGGGGCTCATCCTCGCTGTCCTCGCCCTCATCGTCTCGGCCGTGGTCTGGGGCTACGGGGCGAACAGCTCGAATCCGCACCTCGCCAGCCGGGGCAAGGTCGGCGTACTCGTCTCGTGCGGCGCGGCGATCATCTGCGGTGCGTCGGTGACGCTCGTGAACTTCTCTTGGAACGTCGGCCAGTCGGTCTGACTCCACGACCGAGTTGAGATGGCTGAGCCGATGAGTATCTGTGATGTGCCCGTCATCGCCTCGGTGTGCGATGCCGTGGGTGAGGGAACTGCGTCGCTCATCTCCGCGCCGTTCGACTGGCTCGCGCAGGCAATGGGGCAGGCCGCAGCCTGGCTGTTCGAGAGCGTGTGGGCGGTGTTCGACTCGACAACGCTCGTCGACGTCACTGGAAGTCAGTACGTCTCGGTCTACAACGTGCTGTTCGGGGTGGCGATCTTCGTCATGCTCGTCTTCTTCTGCCTCCAACTCATCACCGGGCTCGTGCATCGAGATCCGATGGCACTGTCGCGCGCGGGCGTGGGACTCGCCAAGTCGGTGCTCGGATCGTTCGTCGCCATCACCCTCACCGCGACCCTGTTGGAGGTCACCGATCAGCTCACCATCGGCATCGTGCAGGCGACTGGCAACACGATGGAAGGCATCGGTGACCGCATGGCACTGCTCGCCGCTGGGCTGACGACGATCAACATCGCCTCGCCCGGCGTCGGTGCGATCATCACGATTTTCCTTGCCGGGCTCGGCATCGCGGGTGCGGGCATCGTGTGGTTCACGCTGCTCATCCGTAAGGCGCCTCTGCTGGTCGCCATTGTCTTCGGGCCCATCGCACTCGCCGGGTTCACCTGGGATGCCGCGAAGGGTTGGTTCGGACGATGGGCGGCGTTCGTCATGGCGCTCATCTTCTCGAAGCTCGTCATCGTCGTCGTGTTCCTGGTCGCCATTGGGCAGATCAGCGCGCCCATCGACCTCGACCTCGCCTCGATCAGTGACCCGATCTCGGGCGTCGTGCTGATGTTCATCGCCGCACCCAACAGGTGCGACGGCACCTCCGGGCCAACGTGGGACAACCCGGAACAACGTCGCCGAATCAGAATGCGAGGCGGCCGATGCTGTGAGGTAGAGGGGTTTGCGATGGGTTTTCGATGACCTGTTCAAGTCCCTTAGCCTTCAAAGTACCGGCAACCCGTGAGTTTCCGGGACTCTTTGGTCGGGCTGACAGGATTTGAACCTGCGACCCCTTGACCCCCAGTCAAGTGCGCTACCAAACTGCGCCACAGCCCGTGACAGCCTGTTTATCCTACCGGACGTGGGTGACCCGTCAGGACTCTTTTCCTGTGGTCTCAGCGAGTGTGGTAGCAGGTTGCGACGGGGTGTGCCTGCTTCGAGTTACCCACCAACCTGCGAGAGCAAAGGCCACACCGGGAACCACTAAGACGAGTCCGAGCCACGTGGGTGCGACATACCCGAGCCCGGCGGCGATCACCAGCCCGCCAAGCCACGCCCCAAGGGAGTTCCCTATGTTCAACGCAGAGTGGTTGACCGCCGCAGCAAGTGTTTGGCTGTCGCCCGCTACGTCCATGAGACGCGTCTGGATCGCCGGCGCGAGAGCTTGCGCGGAGGCACCCACCAGGAACACACCTATAAGGAGTCCCACTAACGACTCAGCCGTGATCGCCAGTATGAGGAGTGAGAAGGCGAGAGCGCCAAACAGCCAGAAGATGGCGCGCGCAGCCCCGTGGTCCGCGAGTTTGCCGCCGCCCAAGATGCCCAGTGTGGTCCCGATCCCCAACACAATGAGCACCACAGGGACTAACTCTTCCGATATCCCCGTCACATCCGTAGCCAACGGCGCCACGTAGCTATAGACAGCAAAGAATCCACCGAAGCCCAGCGAGGCTGTCAGCAGGGCAAACCACACCGCGGGCCTACGAAATGCCTGCAGCTCCCTACGAATCGTTGCCGCCTGGTCGCCTTGCTGGTGGGGCACGCAAGCCCACACGGCGAGCGTCGTCGCGGCAAACAGTGCTGCCACTACCAGGTATGCCACCCGCCAACTGCTGTGTTGGCCCACATAGGTGAGGGCAGGAACACCCACCACGCTGGCAATCGTGAGCCCCAAGAGCACGTATGCCACGGCCTGCCCTCGCCGTTCCGGGCCGAGGAGTCGGGCGGCCACCAGGGCCGCCACTCCAAAGTAGGCGCCATGCGGCAACCCGGAGAGGAAACGCGCCGCTACCACCAGCTCAAACGTGGGCGCTAGCGCCGACGCCACCGTGGCCACGGTGAAGCTCACCGCCAGCACCACCAATATGCGCTTGCGAGCGAACCGCGCAGACATGGCCGCAATGGTGGGCGCCCCTACCACTACGCCGATGGCGTACGCGGTGATCAGCCAACCGGCTTTCGCGATGGCTTGTTCTGGCGACGATGCCATGAGCGCGGGGGTCAAGTCTGCGGCGATGTTCGGCAGGAGCCCCATGGCCACAAACTCGGTGGCGCCAATCGAAAACCCGCCGAGGGCAAGGGCAATGAGCGCTAGTCGAGTGCGATGAGGAGACAGCTGGGGCATCATGCGCCTTTAATGGTGCGACGGGAGGAACACAGTACTCACAAGCGTATCCGCGCACGACCAGGACCCTCG
>JAEYWK010000184.1 GCA_023431345.1 Pseudomonadota bacterium | reverse complement strand
TGCCCCTGCAGCGCCCCCTGTCGCAGCTCCCCCTGCCGCAGCTCCTGCTCCCGCAGCGCCGCCCGCCGACGCAGCGCCTGCTCCTGCGGCTCCGCCGGCCGCCCCCGCGCCGGCACCCGCGCCGCTCGAGCCGGCGCCGCTCGAGCCCGCTCCGTTGGACACGACGCTGCCAGCAGAGCCCGTCGCCGACGAGCCGATGTTCGACCCGACCGCGGTCGAGACCGTCAAAGTGACGGTCGATCGCCGTGAGCGTAACATTCAGGACTACCCGGGCGCCGTCACGGCGTTCACGCAGGACGACCTGACGCGCACCGGCATCCGCAGCGTGCGCGACATGGCGAGCGCCACTCCTTACCTGGAGATCGGCACGCAAGAGGGTAACACCGAGGTTTACATCCGCGGCGTCGGCTCCAACTACAACACCGAGCTCGGTGATCCGGCCGTCGCCAACCACATCGACGGCGTCTACATCCCGCGCCCGCGCGGCATCGGCTCGATGCTGTTCGACTTGGAGCGCGTGGAAGTGAACCGTGGCCCGCAAGGTACGCTACGCGGCCGTAATGCCACCGCGGGCACGCTGAACATCGTCACCGCCAAGCCCAAGCTCGGCCAGTGGGACGCGCTGGCGTCCTACCAGATGGGCAACTACTCGCAGCGCGTGATGCAGGGCATGGTGAACATCCCGATCGGCGAGAAGCTCGCGTTGCGCCTCGCCGGCTACGGCGAAACGCACGACGCTTACTACACGAACGCGGGCCCCATCCACACGCTGCAGCCCTCGGAGAGCGCTGACGTGATGGCGTTCCGCGGTAGCCTCAAGTGGCAAGCGCACGACAAGGTCTCGGTGCTGCTCAAGGGTGATTACACCCAGGAAAAGGGCACCGGCTACGGCGGCAGCAACGTCGCCGCGGCGCTGAACGCCGGCTTCCAGCCCGCGGAAATCCCGAACGTTCGCGACGTGTATTACCGCGGCCCGCAGAGCAGCCAAGACATGAAGCACTGGGGTCTCCACGGCGAGGTGAACGTCGACCTCGGCCCCGTCTTGGTCGGCTACGTCGGCGCTTACCGTGACCTCGAGTACGAAGCGACGAGCCCCGGCAACGCCGGCGTTCATTTCCCGGGTCGCACGGTGCAAAACTGGGAGCTCGACAACTGGAGCACCTCGTACTGGCACACCGCGTCGCAGTCGCACATCCACGAGCTGCGTCTGTACGCGCCCGACACCGCGCGCGTGCGCTGGACGCTGGGCGGCTTCTTCATCGACGAGCAGCAGCAGGTCATGCTGTACAACGTCTCCGACAAGGCCGGCGGCTACTTGGGCGGCGAGTACAACATGCCCGAGGTGCCAACCCGCTCTTACGCGGGCTTCGCGGACGCCACGTTCGACATCATTCAAAAGCTGCGCGGCACCGCCGGCCTCCGTGTCACGACCGAAAGTCGTGAGCGCACCGGCGTCGGCAACCAGTACAGCCTGAACATGTCCGGATATACCGGCGATCCGGTGGGTGACTTCCGCTTCGGCACCGAGGGCTTCCGAGCCGCCGACCGCGCTCGCAGCAACTACAGCGCCTCCGGCAGCGCTACCGAGCACTTCCTCAACGGCGTCGCCCGCTTCGGCGCTCGCGACAACATCGACGACATCCTCGAGCAGGGAGGCGAGCTCAACGACGCGCGCTCCGAGCAGCACGGCAAGTACAGCGACACGTTCGTCGACTTCCGAGTCGGTGCCGACTACGATGTCACCGACGACAGCCTGGCTTACGTGATGTTCTCGACGGGCCACCAGTCCGGCGGCTTCAACGACAACGTGATCTTGCCGACCGGCGAGGACCTCGCCGCCACGTTCGACCCCGAGTCGATTTACGCGACCGAAATCGGCAGCAAGAACGAGTTCCTCGACCGCAAGCTGACCGCCAACTTCGCCGGCTTCTGGTACGAGTACCGCGACCAACAGTTCCAGGTCGTGCAGGCGCTCGGGCCGCCTCCGGACGCCGACTCGCCGCCGCCGTCGACGGCTCGCCGCGTGAACGCGGCCGAATCTCGCGTGCTCGGGCTCGAAGCGGACTTCAAGGCGCGGCTCCCGGCCGGCTTTACGGGCTCGCTCTCGGCGATGCTGCTCAACGCCAAGTTCACCAAGGGCACCGTGAACGACGCGCGCGTCGACTGGAGCCCCGCCAACCAGCCGAAGGTAAACCTCGAGGGTAACTTCTTGCCCCGCGCGCCCGTGATCACCGTCAACTACGCGATCAGCCAGCTGATCACGACGGGCTTCGGCTACTTCGACTGGACGGTCAGCGCCCAGACCCGCAGCAAGCACTACTTCACCCATTTCAACGGTGAAGGCATCGACACGCAGGGCAACGACAACCCGAACCTCAGCGACGTGCAGCCCGCTTACACGCGCGTCGACCTCGGCGCCGGCTACACCGTCCCCGACGGCCGCATCCGCATCGACGGCTTCGTGAACAATCTGACGAACGTCGCCTACATGACGACGCTCATCAATGTTCCGAACCTGAACCTGCGCTTCTACAACCCGCCGCGGCAAATCGGCGCGCGGCTCACGCTGACTCTCTGAGAGCTCGGCCGTCCGCCAGCGACGCTCGGTAGAGCTCGCTGGCGGGCCTTCAACAGAGCTTCGAGGCGTCTTCGGGCGCTTCGGAGCTCGAGTCGTTTCTGGGCCTTGATCTCTCGAGTCCCTATCTCGACGGTTCCGCCGAAGAGAGAGCGAGGGCGAGAGCGAGGCAACAGGGAGGGAGAAGGTGGGCGGGGAGAGCTACGATGCGGGTCGTCGGTGGACGATTGTTGGGGCGCCGCGGGGTGGCGTCACGTGCGTCGAGCCGCGAGATGTGTACTGACCGGCGTGCTGCCCCCGCCGCTGGCTGCTGGCACGGACGCTACGTGGTCAAAGTGGGCGAGCGGTCAGAATGTCGCGCCGCGAGGCCAGAGGTCTTGGGAATCCGGCGCGAGGCCGAGGCATGGTTCGTGCTGCGCCAGCGGCATGGACAAGATTGCTGCCATCAAGGCCCATATGCCCGTCGTCTGCTCCGAAGGCGGACAGTTCGCGGTCGTCGATCACATGGAACCCGACAATCGCACCATCAAGCTCGCCAAGGACGACAGCGGGATGCATCACTACATCCCCGTGTCGTGGGTAACGCGCGTCGATAGCGCCGTGCACATCGATCGGCCCGGCAAGCAGGCCATGAGCGAGTGGACGGACGCCGCGTAGACGCCGCGTAGGCCAGCTCGTTGAGGAACCTCTGCGCTTGGGCGAGCTGCGCCCGCGCTAGCCGCGCCCTGGCAAGCTTGTTGCATCAGGGCGCGGCATGCCTGATCAAAAGACGAAACAAAGAGCTGCGCAGGACAAGGCCGAAGGCAAGAGCGCGTCTACTCAAGCAGGCGAGTTCGTGCGTGAAGAGATGCACCACATCCGCGAAGGCAAGCACGGCGCTCGGAGCGCCAAGCAGGCCATCGCCATCGGCCTATCCAAGGCGCGTCGCGCGGGAGTCGGCGCCGAGCCCGGTGAGAAAGCCAGCAAGCGGGTGAAGCGCAAGGCCGCCCAAGACTCAGCCCGAGCGGGAAAGAAGCCCAACCCGCGGCGTTCGCGCGCCAGCCTCCAAGCCAGCAAGCGCGAGCCCCGCGCGGCGGCGTCCACGACGGCCCTGTCCCGCCAGGCGAAGGCGTCGGCGGAGCGGCGTCGCAAACAAGGTGGACCGCGCTCGCCCACCGCCGTCGCGCAGCGGACGGCCAAGACCCGCAAGCGAGCCGCGAGCAGCACCCGGCGCAAGCGCGCCAGCTCTTCGACGAAGCGCGCCAGCTCTTCCAAGGCTAGCGCCAGCGCCTGATCGCCCGTGCACGATTGCCGCGGCTGAGCGAGCCCGGTCGTTCAGAGCCACTGCGTGTCGAGCCACGCCAGGCGCTCGAGAAGCCAGCTGCGCATGGCCTCTACCTGACCTTCCCAGGTAGCGGCCGTCGGCGTCGTGAAGGGCTCGATGCGCTCGCTGCTGAGGTTGTCCCACTTCTGGAAGTTGCGCTGGGCGGCGGCCGCGAGGCCCTGCGAGAGCGTCGCGATGCGCGCGCCGATCTGCGCGTCCGAGAGCGCTGCTTGGCGCAGCTCCGCGTAACGAGCCCGGAGCTGCGCGTCGAACGCCGGGTCGGCGATCAGCCGCGGGAACCAGTCCGCCGTCACGTCGAGCCGGCTCTTCACCGCCTCGTACTGAAACCCGCTCGTGGCAAGGTTGGGCGTTTGCCCGCCCGTGCCGACACCTGCGATGAGGTCGAAGTCCCACAGCGGGCCAGCCACCAGCTTGCCCTCGCGATCCTTGTGAAGGAACTGACTGCGCACGTAGGCGTCGAGGTTGCGAGTCAGCTCGTTGACGATCACGGTATCGACGAACGAGCCGACCTCGAGCAGCGCGGGGTAGCCGCTGGTCGGGTCCGACGCGGGCGCGAAGTGCAGCGCGTCCGTTACCTGCTGCAGGTACTGAGTCAGGTACTGCTGCTGCTCCGGTACCCACGGCTTGGGATCGACGACCTCGATGTAGTTCCAACAGTTGGCCTGCCCGGACGGGCAAGGCAGCGGCTGCTCGATGTTCGTCACACGCCATTCGAACTTGAAGATGTAGCCGCCCGCGAGCTCCGGTAACGCGGTGTCGGCAGGCCGTAGCTGCCGCAGATTCAGGCGCGACTTTTGGTTCTTGACCGTCTCCACCAGCAGGTAAACGCCTTGATAGTCGGCGGAATCTAGCGCTTGCCCGTCGCTGTTCACGTAGAGCTCGACCCAGGTGAAGCGCGGGGCGGCGAGGCCCAAATCTCTGCCGAGCGAGTACACGAAGGCGTTGCGAATCAAGGCCTTGTCCGCGAACGGTGAGTGGAGGACCCAATCCGACTCGCTCGGCAGCCCGAACATGGCGCAGTCGCGATCGGCCCCCGTCGGCTCGCGCAGCTCGAGCCGATACGGCTTTTTGGCGTAGCGCGACGAGCTCTGCCCGCGCACGTGAAACGCGGCCTGGGTCGCCAAGCCCGGCGCGGCCGCCAGCGAGGTCACGTCCGCGCCTGGCTCGAAGCCCAGCAGCGCTACGTCGATGTAGTCACGCTCGTTCGCGTTGCTGGAAGGCACACGGCCGAACGAATCGAGCACCAGCACCGGCAAGTCGTGCTGCGCGTCGCCGCCGCGCGACACGTACACCGCGCCCGCAGGTGGCCCGACGGGCACGCCTTCTGCGAAGGTTTGCACGCGCAGGTCCGTGCTCGCCTCGAACGTGAGTGGACCGGCATACAGCGGCGAGGTCGCGGTAGGGGTGCTGTGATCGGTGGTGTAGCGCAGCTCGTCGGTCGGCTGGTTTGCGGTCAAGGTGACCGTCACCGAACCTTCGAAGGTGCCGCTACCAGGCGAGAACGTAATGATGCCGGGCGGAGTCTGCCCGCAGTCGGGCGTCGCCGTGGCCCCTGCTGCTCCGGCCACGCCGCCCGCGCCGGCCACGCCGCCCGCGCTCGCCCCGCCCGCGCCCGCCGTGCCGCTGGTAGCCCCGCTGGTCGGACTACCTCCGATCTGAGCAACGCCGCCCTCCGCCGTACCGCCGCCCGACGCCCCGCCTTGCTCGACGCCGGTCGTCGTTGGCTTCGACGCGACGTTCGGTGAGGAGCAGGCCAGCAAGACGCACCAGGCCAAGCTCGCCGCGCCTCGCGAAGGGTTCATCGAATGCATGTGCTGACGCGAGCAGTGTACACGCCCCGCGCTTGCAGGCGCTCTTCCAACGGAGGTGAAGATTTACTCCTCAACGCTCAGCTGCGCGCTTTTCGCAGTCGTTCGAGCAGCTGGGCCGCGCTGCCGCCGCGGTCTAAACGCGCCGCGCGAACTTTGCCTCGGCCGTCGACGTCGATCACGAAGGTGAGCGTCGGCGCGCCGTCGAGGTGATAGCGAAGGTCCGCGATGCTGATGCGCGTCGCGCCAGCGTCGAGCGCCGCGTGGCTGACGACCGGAAAGCGTGCCCAGAGCAGTACCTCGCTCACCGTACGAGCGCCGGCCAGCTCGGCGTCCAGCGGACCGTTCGGCCACGCGCGGTGGCGCGCCAACTCGCGCGGCGCGCCCCCGACCGTAACGGAACCCACGGCGTACTGTGGCCCGAGGCGGGCCACGTAACGCCAACGAGTCACCCCCAGCATGGCGGGAAACACGTGCACGCTCGTCGCTGCCGGGTAGGCCCGCGCCACTTCGCGCGTGAGCTGGGTCACCGAGGCGACTCGAAACATCAGGTAGAGAGTCGCCACGCCGGCGCCGATCGCGAACGCCCGGCGCCAGCTGCGTCTGCGCAGCACGGCCCAAGCCGCCGCGAGCGCGAGCGGAGCGGTGAACACCGGGTCGATGACCATCGTCCAGTCGAGGGCAAGGCGCCGCTCCGAGAAGGGCAAGAGCAATCGCGTTCCCCAGCCCGTCCAGAGATCAGGCAACAGGTGAGCGAGCGGCACTGCCAACAGGGCGCGCGCGTACAGCGGCACCAACGCGGCACCGCGAAACACGCCGCGCGTCAGTAGCGCGGCCACGAGCGCGACCAGCGGCGCCGCGAGCAGGCAATGACTGTAGCCGCGGTGCGCTGACAACGTGTGAAGCACGGCGTCCTCCGCCGGCAGCAGGTAGTCGAGATCCGGCAGCTCCGCCGCCAGCACGCTGACCAGCAAGCTGGCGCGAGCCGACACAGCGCCGTCGCGCTCGAGCCGCTGCGGCAGGGGTAGCGCCGCCAGGGCCGCGCCGAGCAGCCCGTGGGTCAACGTATCCATGCGGGTCGCTCAGCTCTCACGCTTCGCGGGTATCACGCCAGCACCCGCCCTGCTAGCGCTCGGCGCCCACCTCGGCCGACACGAGCCGAAAGCGCCCGTCGATCTTCTGGAACAGGGCGACGCCGCTGCGTGTACGGCTCAAGCCACGCAGGCCGAGCTGCAGGGTCGCCACCAAGTCGGCGTTCAGACGCGCGTTGCTGCCTTCGACGGAGATCTCGACGCCCTGCATGCGGAAGCTGAGCTTGCGCCCGCCGGGCGTGCGGCTCGCAGCGCGAACCAACGCGCTGCGACCGACGAGCGGCTCGGGCAAATCCGACACGATCATCGTCACGTCTTGCGTGGCGTGCTGCTCGAGCGCGTGCGCGAGCTCGCTTGGCCCCTGATTCGCCGCCTCGACGATGGCGTCCGCCGCGTCACGCACCTGCTCTGCGTCGGAGCGATGGATCCAGAGCCCGACGACGACCGCGGCCACCAAAGCGATGACGAGCAGCGCTATCCGCCGGGGTGACATCGAAGGATTGTCCTCCTGTTTCGAGGAGCGAGCCAGTAGTGTCGCAGCCGCGCATTCAGGGCCTCAAACTCCGGCCTTCGCGCGAGGAGCAGGCTGCTCCCGGCTGGACGGCGCCGAAGGAGGGCAATGTAAGCTGTGACACAAAGCCGCGCCCGGCTCCATCCGTTCGTTGGTGTACGGCGCACGCGCCGCCAAGCTAGCGTAACGCGAATGAACGATTCGACGAGTAAGCTGCTCGCGCTGATCGCGGAACGCTACATCGCGGCTGGTTCTCCCGAGCGCTCGGGCTACTGCTTCGACGCAGGCATCGCGACTGACGACCACCGCAATCTCGAAAACAGCGGGCTGCTGCAGCGCGTGTTCGGGGTCCCCGGCGGCTTTGCGTGGCGCCTCACCGAAGCCGGGCTCCAGCAAGCCAGGGCTTGCGCCTAGCCGCTCGCGGGCCTCGAGCCATTCGCGAGTCGCTCGGCAGCGGGAATGGCTCGAACCGTACCGACACAAACCCGAAGCGCGCAGCGTGGCGAGCGGCGAAATTCACGCGCCCTGCCTCGTCTGGGCTCTGAAGCTCGCCGAGCCGAACCTGAATCGAACGCGAATGGACGGCGCGGGATCCGAGGCGCAATTTGGAGCGCGGAGGATCACCGATGGCACTACTTTCCGACTACGTCGTCTTCGCAGACGCGCGCACCGCAGAGCGTCACCAGGCTCGCCCGCTTTCGATGGCGGAGCTGCACGAAGCCTATCTCGACGGCTCGCTCGACATCCCGAATTTGTCCGACTTTCTCGACGCGCGCGCCGACCTGGTCGACTTCCGCATCACCCGCGAGCACCTGCGTTTTCTCGTCACCCGCATGCTGCCGGAGTGGCTCATCCACTCCAAGTCTCAAGACCAACGCATCGTCCGTGATCACTACGACCGCGGCGACGACTTCTTCCAGGCGTTCTTGGGCGAGTCGATGATCTACACGAGCGGCCTCTTCCTCCACCCGGAAGAGTCGCTCGAGCAGGCGCAGCGCAACAAGATGAACGCTGTCTGCCGCAAGCTGAGGCTGGAGCCTGGGCACACGTTGCTCGACATTGGCTGCGGCTGGGGCACGCTCGTCGCGCACGCGGCGGAGGAGTTCGGCGCCGACGTCACCGGCGTCACGATCGCAGAAACGGGCGCCGCCTTCGGTAACGCGCGCATCGCCAGCCGCGGCGTCAGCGAACGCGCGCGCGTGCTGTGCCTCGACTACCGCGACATTCCCCCGCAGAAGTACGACCGCATCGTGAGCCTCGAGATGGTGGAGCACGTCGGCGTGAAGAACCTATCGAAGTATTTCGACGTCGTGCGCGACCACTTGAAAGACGACGGGCTGTTCGTGGTGCAGTGGTGCGGCTTGCGCCGCGGCGGTCCGCTCGGGGTGCCTCCCGTCGGCATGCGACCGGAAGACATGGTGTGGGGCCTGTTCATGAACAAGTACATCTTCCCGGGCGCCGACGCCTCGCTCCCGCTGAGCGAGATGGCCAAGGCCATGGAGAAGGCGGGGCTCGGTATCCACTCGGTGGAGAACGTCAGCGTTCACTACGCGCTCACGCTCCAGCGCTGGCAAGACAACTGGCAGGCCAGCCGCGAGCGCATCGTGGCCACCTACGGCGAGCGCTGGTTCCGCCTGTGGAGCTTGTTCCTCGGCTGGTCTTGGCGCATCGCCCTGCAAGGCACCTCCGAGTGCTTCCAGGCGGTGGTGCACAAAAACCTCGACGGCTTCGATCGCCGCTTCTCACTAGCGGACCGAGCGCGAAGCTAGCGACGGGAACGCCGACGCGCGCCGTGATTGCCAGACGCGCGCCGCTCACTCCGGTCCGCTCGACGCTAGAGCGGGCCGGGGGCGAGGAGCTTGGCGGCTCCGTTCAGCCCCGCCGCCACCACTTGCTCGGGGGTGAGCTGGCCTTCGATCGTGAACGGGACGTCGACGTTCAGGCGCTCGCCCCCGATGCGCGCGCTGCCGCGAATGCGATACGGCAGCGCTTTCGCCGCGAGCGCGTACGGCGCCAGAGCGGACATGCTGTTGAAGCGGACGTCGAGCAACGCCTGGATGTCCTGGTCGCCCTCGGCCGGAATCGTGAATGCCTCCGTGCTCTGCGCGCGCCCCAGCACCTTACCATCTTGCAGCTCGAAGCTGCCCGTCACGCTGCTGGCGACGATGGGAAAGCCGTTCGGATTGTGGGCCGCCAGCACCAGGGCCAGCTGCACGCCGTCGGGCTTGATGGCGCTCACCTGCGCCGAGCGGGGCACGAGCGAAGGAGCCTTGGGCTTCGAGCATCCCACCGCGAGCAATGACGCGAGGAGCAGCAAACTGGCGCGGCGCTTCATCCTCGCCAGTATAGCGCTCGCCGGAGTAGAACGAGCTGCCATGGACCGAGCTGCCATTTTCGTCGACGCGGGCTACGTGTTCGCCTCGGGTTCGCAGAGCATCGCCGGCCAGAAGCTGCCGAGGTCTCAGCTGCTGCTCGACTACGACGCGCTGCTCGCGCTGCTCGCGCGGATCTCGGCCGAGCAGAGCGGGCTGCCGCTGCTCCGCGTGTACTGGTACGACGGGGCCTCGACCGGTCCGACTCCTTCGCACGTCGCCCTCGCCTACCGGGCGAACGTCAAGCTCCGGCTCGGCGCCATGAGCGAGGGTGGTCAGCAGGGCGTCGATGAGCTGCTCGCGCGCGACGTGGTGACGCTCGCCCAGAGCCGCGGCATGGCCGACGCGCTCGTGCTGACCGGAGACGACGACCTGCGGCCGGCGCTGGAAACCGCGCAAGAGCTGGGGGTGCGCGTGCACCTGCTCGGCATCGCGCCGAGCCGAGAAAACCAAGCGGCCGCGATGCTGCAGGCCGCCGACACCTGCCGCGAGCTGACCGACGCCGAGGTGCGAGGGTTCTTGAGCCGACGGGCGGTGGCGTAGCCCGTCGCGGGTCCTAACGCTGGGGCGGGCCCGGCTTCGACGCGCCCGCCGGCGCCGCCAGCGCGCGCAGGAAGCCGTCGCGGTCCACCTCGGCGAGGCCCTGCTTGAGCAAATAGCCGACGGCGCGCTTGAAGGCCTTCTTGCTGAGGCCGAAGAGCTGACGCAGCTCGTCCGGCGCTGACTTGTCACCGACGCGCGGGGGCGCTTTCGATCTCAAGAGCTCGAGGATGCGCTCGGCGTCCCCTTCGATGTGCTCGTGGGCAAAGGCCCGCAGCGACAGCTCTAGCTTGCCGTCCGGCAGCACGTTCGTGACGCGAACCTTGGCCGCCTGACCCCGCGAGAGACCGTGAGGCTCTTGCCACGGCACCAAGCCCAGCGCGCTTCGCTCGACGATCATGAACAGACCAATCTCCGGATCCCAACGCCAAGCTTCGCCCTGAACCCACTCGTCTTGCTCGAAGCGACGCGCTCGCTGACGGAGCATTTCCGTCACGCGCATGGTGCCGGCGAGCCTACCGCTGTCGTCCAAGTAGAGCCCAATCGGCTGGCGAGAGCCGACGACCAACTCGTGCGTCTGCTGCGAGAAGGGAACGAGCAGCTCTTTGGGCAATCCCCAGTCGACGAACGCTCCGAACTTCGTCACCGCGCTCACGCGCAGGAACGTGACCTCGCCCAGCGAGAGCTTGGGCGCGCGGGTCGTCGCGAGCGGTCGATCCTCGGAGTCCAGGTACACGAACACCTCGAGCACGTCGCCCACCCGCGCGCCCTCGGGGATCTCTGGACCGAGCAAGAGCAAGGTCGGCGCTCGCGCGTCACTCTCGCGCTGGCCCAGGAACGCGCCGGAGGGGCCGATGCGTTTCAGCTCGAGCTGGGTCGAGCGCCCGAGCAGGTGGTCGAACGCGGTAAGATCGGACGCCATGAGCGGTCGGGACCTCGCGCGCGCGGCGACCGCGCGTCAACGGGAAATATCCGAGCCCTGCGAGGGAGCGGCTCCCAAGCCCGGGAAGGCGGCGCGAAGACGCGACGGGCCGCCTTCGCCGGGCGTCGCCTCACTCGGCCGCCGCCGGCAGCGCGCCCGGCAGCGCGTCGTCGTCGGCGAGCGGCTGGTGCTGGGCCGCGATCAGCGAGTAGAAGACGGGCACGACGAACAGCGTGAACAGCGAGCCGATCGTCATGCCGGTGACGAGGATGATGCCGATGCTGTTGCGGGCTTGGGAACCAGGGCCCGAAACGAACACCAGCGGCAGGTGGCCGAACACCGTCGCCACCGACGTCATCAAAACCGGCCGCAGCCGGGTGATGGAAGCCTCACGCAGGGCCTCGAGCTTGGCCTTGCCCTGGGCCTGCAGCTTGTTCGCGAACTCGACGATCAGGATGCCGTTTTTGGCGATCAAGCCGACGAGCGTGATCAGCCCCACCTGCGAGTAAATGTTCAGCGTCGTCAAATCGAGGAAGCTGAACACCAGCGCCCCCGAGATCGCGAGCGGAACGGAGCCCAGCAGCACGATCATCGGGTCGCGGAAGCTCTGAAACTGCGCGGAGAGCACCAGGTAAATCAGGATCAGCGCGAAGCCGAGCGTCATCGTGAGCGCGGAGCCTTCGCGGCGGATCTGGCGAGATTCGCCGGCGTAGTCGTGCTTGACGCTGGGCACGTTGGCGGCCGCCGCTTCGAGGACGGAGAGCCCTTCTTCTTTGGTGACGCCCGGCTTGACGCCGCCGAAGACGCGCAGAGCGTTGCGCTGTTGAAAGCGCTGCAGGGTACGCGGCGCTACGTCCGTCTCGATGCGGGTGAAGGTCGAGACGGGCACGAGCTCGCCGCCGGGCGCCTTGATCTTCAGGTCGAGCAGCGGGCCCACCGTCGCGCGGTCTTCATCGCCCACCTGGGGGATGACCTTGTAGCTGCGATCGAAGTAGTTGAAGCGATTCACGTAGCCGCCGCCGAGCAGCGTACCGAGAGACTGACCGACGCTGCTGAGATCGAGGCCCAGGTCCGCCACTTGCTCTCGGTCGATCACGACCCGCGCCTCGGGCAAGTCGATCTTGAGATCGGTGTCGACGTACAGGAACTTGCCGCTCCGCCAGCCCGCGCCCACCACCGGCGCCACCGCCGCCAAGAACTCGCGCGGCGGCGCGTCGCTCGCCAGCACCAGCTCGACGTCGTACTGCCCCGGCGTGGGCAGCGGCGGATCGAGCCGCGGGAACACCTGGAGGCCCGGAATCTGCGAGACGGCCTGGTAAACCTCGCCGTACATCTGCTCGGTCGAGCGCCCGCGCTCCTTCCAGTTCTTGGTCACCATGCCTCCGAAGGCGCCCCAGTTCGCGGTCAGCGACCACATGAATTTCGCCTCCGGAAACGCCTCGATGGCTTGGACGACGTCGAGCGAGGCGCGGTTGGCGGCGGGCAACGAGGAGTCCGGCGAAGCCTGCATGAACATGCTGATGTGACTCTGGTCTTCGACGGGCGCGAGCTCGCGGCGCGAGTGCTCGTACAGCGGCCACGCCGCCAGGGTCACGAGCGCGGAGGCGGCGACCACGGCCCAGCGGATCGAGAGCGCGCCGTCCAGCGCGCGCGCGTAGGCGCGCTTGACCGCCTCGAAGCCCCGATTCACGAGCTTGGTCAGGCGCCCCTCGTGACCGCGCTCGTGCACGAAGCGTGCGCTCATGATCGGCGACAGGGTCACGGCCACGATGCCGGAGACGACGACGGCGGCCGCCAGCGTGATCGCGAACTCGAGGAACAGCGCCCCCGTGAGGCCGCCCTGGAATCCGATCGGGGCGTACACCGCAACGAGCGTGACCGTCATGGCCAGGATCGGCCCCATCAGCTCGCGGGCCGCGATCAGCGCGGCCTGTCTGCGCGTCCGGCCCTCTTGCACGTGGCGCTCGACGTTCTCGACCACCACGATGGCGTCGTCCACCACGAGCCCCACCGCCAGCACGATCGCCAGAATCGTGAGCAGGTTGAGGCTGAAGCCGGCCACGTACATCACGATCGTCGCGCCCACGAGCGAGATCGGCATCGCGACGAGCGGCACCAGCGCGGTGCGGATGGAGCCCAAGAACAAGAACACCACCGCGCCTACGATCACGATCGTCTCGATCAGGGTCTTACTGATCTCTTCGAGCGCGTCTTCCATGAAGACGGTCCCGTCGTAGGCCATCTGCATGTCGATGTCGGGCGGCAGGGTCCCCCGAATGCGCTCCATCTCTTCGCGCAAGCGATGCGCCACGTCGATTTCATTTTCGCCGATCAAGGGCCACACGCCGAGGTAAACCGCTTCCTTACGGCTGTGCTTGGCGACCATGTCGGCCTCTTCGGCGCCCAACTCCACCTTCGCGACGTCACGCAGGCGAACCATGGCGCCGTCGCGCTCCGCCACGATCAGGTCGCGGAACTCGTCCGCCGAGCGCAGGTCGGTGTTGGCGAGCAGGTTCACCTGCACCAGCTCGTTCTTGGTACGGCCAACCGCCGCCAAGTAGTTGTTGCGCTGCAGGGCCGAGTAAACGTCGCCGGGAGCGAGCCCCAGCGCGGCCAGCTTCTCGGGATCGATCCAGACGCGCATGGCGATCTGTTGACCACCCTCGAAGGTCACGCGCTGCACGCCCGGCAGCGTTGCCAGCTGCGGCTGCAGCGTGCGCAGCAGGAAGTCCGTCACCTCGGGCGGGCGACGCTCGTCGCTCGTGAAGCTCAAATAGAACGAGGCGTAGGGGCGATCGGCGCGCTGCACCTCCACGACCGGCGGCTCTGCTTCGGCCGGCAGCTCCGAGCGCACCTGCTGCAGCCGCGCCGTCACCTCCGCCAGCGCCGCCGTGCTGCTGTGATTCAGCTTCAGCCGGATCGTCACGGTGCTGACGCCGCCGCGGCTGGTCGACTCGAGGTGATCGACGCCGCTGATCGCCGAGACCGCGCGCTCGATGGGCGTGGTCAGGAAACCGCGCACGGTCTCGGCGCTGGCGCCGGTGTAGACGGTGGTGATGACGACCGAAGAGCTCTCGATCTGCGGGTACTGTTGCACGGGCAGCGAGCTCAGCGCGCGTAGCCCCACGAGCACGAGCACCAGGTTCACGACCAACGCCAGCACCGGGTGCTTGATGAAAATATCTGTAAACGAGCGCATGGCTATCGCCTCACTTTGCCGCTGCCGCGGGCGCAGGCTCCGCCGCCTCGACCCGCACACCCTCACGCAGCTTGAATGACCCGGCGGCGGCGAGCCGCTGTCCGGCGTCGATTCCGCTGAGCACCATCACCGTCTCGCCCAGCACGGGCCCGCTCTCGACCTTTCGCTCGTGGGCGCGCAAGGCCCCAGCGGCATCCGCTTCCACGAGCCACACGTGATCGCCCTCCGGCCCCTTGCGTAGCGCGCTGACCGGGATGACCACGGCGCGGCTCGGCTCTCCGACGGGCACGACGACGCGCGCCGACGCTCCGGGCGCCGGCCCATTCGGCCCGCCGTCGAGGCGAGCGCGCACGGTCCGGCTGCGCGTCTGCACGTCCACCTTCGCGTCCACCGCCAGAACTTGGGCCGGAAGGGCCTCGCCGGGACCCGTTCGCACTTCGACGCTCGAGCCCACCGCGAGCTTTGCGGCCACGCCCTGGGCCACGCTGAAATCCACGTGAACCTCGCGCGCGACGCCTTGTAGCGTCGTGAGCAGCGCGCCCTCGTTCAAGTACTGACCAGGGTGCACGTCGGCGAGGCCGACTCGAGCTCGGAACGGCGCGCGGATCGTCTTTTTGGCGATCACGGCGCGCAAACGAGCGCTCTGCGCGCGCGCGACGTCGTGCTGAGCGCGCACTTGGTCCACTTCGTCTCGAGTGGTTGCGCCGTGCTTCAACAGCTCTTCCCGGCGCTCGAGCATGGTTTGCGCGAGCCGTGACTGCGCCTCGAGCGCGCGGAGCTCGGCCTGCTCGACCGAGGTATCGAGCGCCACGAGCACCGTGCCCGCCTCGACGATCGCCCCCGGCTCGAGCGATGCACGGCTCACGGCGCCCGAGACCTCGCTCCTGAGCGTGATCGAACGCAGCGCCAGCACCGTGCCGATGGCCGTGGTCGTCGCCTGGTGATCTCCAGCCTGCGCGGTCGCGAACGTCACCTTCTCGACCGGCTCGGGCTGCTGGGCCGCGGCGGCGGCGGCGGCCTCCGTGGTGTCTTGCTTCCAGGCCGCCAGCAGGACGCCGCTGCCCAGCACGATACCGAGCAACACGAATCCAGAGACCCCGCGACGCAGGGCCGAAACAGATCTCGAGCTCATCGCGAACCTCGCTCCTGTCGTTCGACAGTTTGATAACCGTCAAACTCGGATAGGTGCCACGCTGCCTCAGCGCAACCCCACCCTCCCTACAAATCGCCTATCCTCGTCGCTGAAAAATAGGGCAGCTGAATTAGGGTCTGCGGCCTCAGGCGTCGGTAGCGCGCGCGACGCGACTCATCAGCTCCGCGGCGTAGGCCGCGAGCACCTCGCGTCGAACTTCATAGAACATGTACTGTCCACACCTCCGCTCGTCGATGAGCCCCGCTCGCAGCAGCTCGCGCACGTGATGTGAAACCGTCGCCTTCGTGACCCCCGCCTCCGAGCAGAGCTTCTGGCACGAGCACTCGCGCTCGCTGGCGATCGACTCGAGCAGCGCCATGCGTCGCGGATCGGCGAGCGCCTTGGCTACGGCCTGGAACTGCCGCGCGGTCAACGCGAACTGAGTCTTGCGACCGGCCACAGTCTCATGCTTATCGAACTAGTCGGCCCGGGCGTCAAGGCGAGCTCTGTTCCGCCGGGCGGGGGCGCTACGCTCGGGGGGAGCCCGGAGCGGGGGCGCTACGCTCGGGGGGAGCCCGGCACGGCGCGAGCCGTCGCGCTTCGCCCGCCAAAGGCGCGCGCTTCCAGGGATTGTCGCTGAGCCGATTCGCCGCATTGCCGGCGGCGCCGATGGAGCTACCCGTCCATGGTGATTGCCCCCGCCAATCGCGCCAAAATCGAGCAGTGGATCGACCGAGCGCCGGAGTTTCGCAAAGTCGAGGCGGTGCCGCTCGCCAGTGACGCATTCGAAATCCGCGCCATCGAGGACGGTCAGATCGTCTTCGAAGACGCAGAGGTCGACACCGACGAGCCCACCCTTCACCGGCTCGCCGCGTGGTGCGAGCGGCAAACGCGGGTCCCCGCCAAGCCGCCCGTCAAAGCGGGCGAGCGCGAGCGCATCCCGATGAGCCGGTGGGCGAAGCCTTGAAAGCGCCGTCCGCGATGCAGAAGAAGCCGCGCGTCTTTACGATGTCGTTCGCGAGCGTCTACCCATTGTACGTTCAGAAGGCCGAGAAGAAGGGCCGCACCCAAGCGGAGGTCGATCAAGTCATCCGCTGGCTCACCGGCTACACCGCAAAGCAGCTACAGCGCGCGCTCGACAGCAAGGTGGATTTCGAAATGTTCTTCGCCCAAGCCCCGCGCTTGAACCCCAACGTCGAGCTCATCACCGGCGTCGTCTGCGGCGTGCGCGTCGAAACCATCACCGACCCACTGATGCAAAAGATTCGGTATCTCGACAAGCTCGTGGATGAGCTCGCCAAGGGGAAGACGATGGCGAGCATCCTGCGCCAATAGCCGGCCCCGCGTGGACGACCGAAGTCAGACGCGCGCGGCCGCGTCATGAGTGACGACACCGTCAGGAGCAGCGACGAGGCCCGCAGGACGAGCCCCGGCGCCACACCCGCCTTACGGCGCGGCGAGCTCCTTCTCCAGCTCATCGAGCTTGGCCGTCAGGTTCTCCGCCGTGATCTCCTTGTCGGCTTCGGCCTCGTACTGCTCTTCAACGGGCAGGCTCGCGACGTCGACGACTGGCGCGACGGGCGCCGCTGCGGCCGGTACCGCAGGCGCGGCGGGCTTCGCTTCCGTCGTTTCGGTGGCAGGCGCCGGTGCCTCCTTCTTCTCGCAAGCTGCGAGCGACACGAGCACGATGGCGCCCCACACGATCTTCGCGCGCGTCATTTCTCGGCTCCTTTCTCGATGGCGACCGCTGGGGGCGCCGCGGGTGCTGCTGCAGACGCGGCGCTGGCAGCAGCTGGCGCGCCCGCTTGAAAGCGCGCCATGGCACGCTCGTGGCGAGCGTTCTCCTGATCCATCAGCTTCTGAACCCGCTCCTTGAGCTTGTCCTTGTCTTTGGTGACTTCGGTCTCCACGAGCTCCATGGCTCGATTCAACTTGGCCATGCGCCGCGCGTGGTGCTCTAGCTCCTCACGCGCCGCGGGCGCGCCGAGCGCGCTCCCGAAGCGTGCCTGCAGCTCCTCGCGATGCTTACGAGCCCGGTCTTCGCGAGTCTCGCGCAGCGCCGTCAAGCGAGCCTTCAGCTCGCCCTTCTCCAGCTTGCCGCCCTTCAGCTCCGTCCAGAGCTCACGCATTCCGGGGTGACCGGGTCCGCGAGCCAGGGCCGGCTTGTCCTTTCCCGGCCCCGAATCTTTGCCCGGTCCTGAATCTTTGCCGGGGCCTGCGTCCTTGCCGGGGCCCCCGTCTTTGCGAGCCAGGTCTTTGCTCGCAGGGTCAGCAGCGCGATCGGCCGGCATGCCGTGCTGCCCCTTGTCGTGCCGCGGCTCGCCCACGGGCGGCTTGGCCTTGCCAGCGGGCGGCGAGCCTGCCGGATCGTCACCTGCGTACGCTGTTCCGATGCTGAGCGCGGCGCCGAGCCATAGCGCTCGCAACGTGAATTGCTGCTTTCTCATCGAGCCTCCGGGTTTGAGAGGATTCCGACTCGGTCCCTCCGAGTCATCGGTAGGTTAGTGGGATCATCCGGCAAAGCTCAATGCTCAAGCTCCAATGAGCTGCCCGCGCCCGTGGAAGCTCAATGGTCTTCGACGCTTCCGCGCAACAGCTGACGATCGACCGCGGCCGTCGGCATGGGCCTCCACGGACGCGAGGAGCGCGCCGCTACCAATTCGCTACGCCACGTGCCGCGCTTGAACGAGCAGCTCCCGAGCAGCGGCGCGAGTCTTGGCGGTAATTTTTAGGCCACCGAGCATGCGCGCGATCTCTTCTTGCTGTTCTTTGCGCGTCAGCTTGCTCACCGTGCTCAGCGTTCGCTCACCCCTGACCACCTTCTCGACCTTGAAATGTTGGTCAGCGAAGACGGCAATCTGCGGCAAGTGAGTGATGCAAAGCACCTGCCGGTGCCGCGCGACGCTGCGGATCTTTCGCCCGATGATCTCGGCCATGCCGCCGCCGATTCCGGAGTCGACCTCGTCGAACACGTACATGCCCGCAGGCCCCAAGTCAGCCAGCACGCACTTGATGGCCAACATGGCTCGACTCAGCTCGCCGCCGCTCGCGATGCGGCTGAGCGCGCGCGCTTCTTCGCCGCGGTTCGGGGCCAGCAGAAACTCGACCCGCTCCAGGCCGTCGGCGGAGAGCCTCGCTCCGTCGACCGCGATCTCGCTCGCGTCACCCTCGAGCGGGCTCAGCTCGACGTGAATGCGCGCGCCGCCCATGCCCAAGGAAGCCAGCTCGGAGCTGATCGCCGCCGCCAGTCGCGCTGCCGCGCCGCGCCGCTCCGCGCTCAGCGCCCGCGCCTGAGCGGCCGCGTCGCCGAGAGAGCGCGCTTGCGCAGCCTCGAGCACCTCACGCGTCGTCACCTGCTCGTTCAGCTCGTCGAGCTCGGCGCGAGCTGCGGCAAGGTAGCTACGAGCGCTCTCGATGCTGCCGCCGTAGCGGCGCTTCAGCTTCGAGAGCAGGTACAAGCGCTCTTCGGCGCGCTGCAGCGCTTCGGGCTCCGGCCGTAGTGACGCGAGCTGGCGACCGAGCTGGCGCGCGACGTCATCGAGCTGGGATCGCAGCGCTTCGAGCTGGCTGGCGACGCCGGCCAACGAAACATCGAGGCTGGCGGCTTCCGAGACGCGCCGTGAGACGCTGGCTAGCCCGCTGAGCACGGACTCGTCTTGGTCATACAGCTGATCAGCCGCCTTACCAGTGAGGCTGAGCAGCGTTTCTACGCTACGAAGGCGCGTGCAGGTTTGCTCCAGCTCCGTATCTTCACCGCAGCGCAGCGCCGCGCTCTCGATTTCGTCCATCTGCGACGAGAGCAGCTCGAGGCGCGCCTCGCGCTCGCGAATGCGCTGCTCGAAATCGGCCAGCTGCGCCTCCGCTCCTTTCAGTGCGTGGTACGCGCGCGCGACTTGCTGGCGCAGCGAGGCCACACCGGCAAACGCGTCCAAAAACCCTAGGTGCGTGCTCGGGTCTGTCAGGGTGTGGTGCTCGTGCTGCGACGAGATGTCCGTCAGCCCGCGCGTCAGCCGCGCCAACACGTGCTGCGTTGCGAGCTGGCCATTGACGAACGCCCGGCTGCGCCCGCAGCTCGACAAGACTCGCCGCACCACGAGCTCGTCCTCCGAGTGGATGTCGAGCGCTTGCAGCTGCTGGCGCACCCAGGCGTCTCCGCTCACGTCGAAGAGCGCCTCCACCTCGGCCGCCTTCGCGCCGGTACGCACGAGCTCCCCTCGGCTCTTGCCGCCGAGGACCAGCTCGAGCGCGCTGACGAGGATGCTCTTCCCTGCACCCGTTTCGCCCGTCAAAACGTTCAAGCCGGGACCCAGCTCCAGCTCTAGCTCGTCGATGATGGCGAGGTCGCGAATGCGCAGGCAGCTCAGCATGGGGCCCCCACCTTACCTCTCCGCTGAATCTGTGCAAGCGTTCAGCCAGACATTGTTTGTCAGACCACAAAGGGGCGATCGGCGACTTCAATAAGGCCGCAAGCCCCGCTCACCGCTGAATGCTGACGCTCGCCCTCCCTCTGACTCACCCTGACCATGACCGCTCACCCCTCGGCTCGTTTAAAGTTCCCCCCGTGTCAGACCCAGCCCTCCACGCCTTTCTCGAAATCCTGAAGCGTGAGCTCGGCGCGGACGACGCCTACCTCCAGCTCGGCGGCAATGCGACCGACAGCGGAGGACGCTTCTTTCACTCCATCGCTGAGCACACCAGCGTCGTGGTCGCGTTCGTGGATGCACCTCCGGACGGTGCGTCCGTGCACGAGCGAATGAGCGCGCTGTGCTCGAGCTTCCGTTCGACGCTCGACACCGCAGCGACGGACGCAGAGCGCCCCCGCCACACCCTCGATCTCGCGAGCCGAAAGCTCGACGAAGCGCTGGCAGCGTTGTCGGAACGTGCCGGCGCCGTGCGCGCCTTCGTGTTCGATCTCGACTCGCCCGTCATCTGGGGAGCATCGCCCGAAATCGAAGCGAGCTCGGCGCCGAGCTCACTGCTGGAGCGCGCCATGCACGAGCTACGAGCCCGTGCGGACGAGCTCGAGCAAGCGCACAATCATACCCTCCGCCTCACGCTCAGCGACGACGTCGAAGCGCTGGTGCGACCGTTCGCCGGGCTTTACGTGCTCGTCCTGCTCTTTCGGGATCCGCTCTCCGAGCCGATCGCGCTCGGCGCCATCTTGCATGCAGCGGGGCTGATCGAGCGGCTGGTGCTCGCTCTGCCTCCGATCGATCCCGAGCCCGGAGCGAAGATCATTCGTCTACCAAGCCGCTAGCAGCCGCGAGCCGTCTGAGCGATGCGCGCACGCGCTGCGGTCGTGACGTGTGTGGTTGCGATTTCACCCGCCCATTTTGGGTGCGCGAGGTTTTTGCCCGCGACTGAATTTTTTAACTCACCCGGTTTGCGTCATCGAGAGTGCTCGGACGACAAAGAGAGATCATATTGGGAGCCGTGCGCATCTCTTCTGGCCACTACCTCGCCCTTCTTCCCTTCATCGTGAGCGCGTGCGGCTCTGAGGGAGGCGATCCGTCTCCGTCCAGCAGCGCCGGCAGCTCCGCCTCTACCGCTGGCACGTCAGGAACCGCCAACAACGGCTCCTCCGGCGGCCAGACTGGCACGGGTGGCGCGACGGCAGGCTCGAGCTCGCAGGCAGGCTCGAGCTCGCAGGGCGGCGCGGGCCCCGAAGGCGGCACGGGTCCAGAAGGTGGCGCGGGCTCGCAGACGGGAGGCGGCGCAGGAGGCCCATCCGGAACTGGCGGCGCGCCACCGGACGAATCGGGATGCACCATTCCCCCCGCACCGAACGCTCCTATCGGCTACGGCAAGAACACCACCGGCGGTGGCAACGCCACGCCCGTCGTCGTGAGCACCTTCGCGGAGGCCGAGGCCGCGCTCACTGCCTATCGAAAGGCGTTCAAAGAAGGCACGCAAACCCGGCTCGTCCTGCACTACAGCGGCAAGTTCGACTTCAAGACCATCACGGACGTTTGTGCGCAGCACACGAAGGACGCGCAAATCCTCCAAATCAAGGAGATGGAGAACGTCACCTTGATGGGCACGTCGGGCTCGAGCGGCAACTTCGGCGTCAAGGTGAACCGAGCCAAGAACGTGATCATTCGCAACATGACGCTCGGCCTCCTCCCGGGCGGCGGCAGCTCCGACGCGATCACGCTGGAGGGGAACGACACCAACGGCGACGTCGAGCACGTGTGGGTCGACCACAACGATCTGTTCAGCTCGACCAAGGACGATTGCGCGGGGGCGGGCGACACCGAGTTCGACGGGCTCATCGACATCAAGAAGGGAGCCCGCAACATCACCATCTCGTACAACCGACTGCACGATCACCAGAAGACGGGCCTGCTCGGCAGCAGCGACGATGACAAGACGGAGCGCTACGTCACCTTCCACGGCAATTGGTACGACAACGTCGTCTCTCGAACGCCGCTGCACCGCTTCGGCTACATCCACATCTTCAACAACTATTACAGTCGCATCTCGAGCAGCGGTATCAACGTGCGCACGGGCGGCGTGGCCCTGATCGAGGCGAACTATTTCGAGAACGTCGTCAACCCGATCACCTCCCGCTACAGCCCGGAGCTCGGCTATTGGGATCTGCGTGACAACTTCGCGACCGGCGTGACCTGGACGACGGAAGAGGACACGCTCGCCAACGCCGACAAGTGGACGACCACCAAGGCGTTCCCCGCGAGCGAGCTCAGCTACACCTACCAGCCGGCTCCGGTCGCGTGCGTCAAGAAGATCGCGATGGCGAGCGCGGGCGCGAAGCTTTAGTCGACGCGCCCCGCTGAGTGCTATCGCAACGCGAGGCGCGCGTCGCGACTCGCGCCCTCGCCGCGCCTACTCCTTGATCTCGGGCTGGACGAGCTGCGCGAGCAGCGTGAGCGACTCTTGCCAGCCGACGTAGCAGCCTTCGACGGGGATCACGCTGGGGATGCCTTCCTGCACGATGCGAACCTCGGTGCCGACGGACACCCTCGTGAGCGAGATGGTCGTACGCATTTGACCCGGGAGGTTCGGATCATCGAACTTGTCGGCGTGAACGATGCGCTCGTTCGGTACGAGCTCTAGAAATTCTCCGCCGAACGAGTGGCTGTTGCCCGTCGTGAAGTTCGTGAACGACATCTTGTAGGTGCCGCCGACCTCCGCCTTGAGGTGGTGCACTCTACCGGTGAAGCCATGCGGCGGCAGCCACTTGGTCATCGCGTCGGGGTCGAGAAACGCACGATAGATTCGCTCTGCGGGCGCGGTGATGACTCGATGAAGCGTGACGGTATTCTCGGCCATGATGCTCTCTCCTCGTTTGCAGTGGCGGCCTCCGCGTAGCGCGGGGGCGACCTGTTTCTACGAAGGCGACGAGCGAGCCCAGGTCCGATCGACAACGACCGGTGCTTTTTTCGGAGCCGGCCCGAGGCCCCGAGCGGCGCCATTGAGGAGGCGTCACTGGGCGGGCTCGGCGCGTCTTTGACACGTGAGCGCTATCGTGGTCAGCCTTCGCCATGACCCAGCGCATCCTGGTTGCCGTCGATTTGAGCGATTCCTCATTGGCTGCCTTGAAGGCCGCGCGCGAGCTGGCCAGCGAGCGTGGCGCAACGCTCGCGGTGGTGCACGTGGCCGCGCACTACACCGACGTTCAGCCGTTCTTCCCGCAAGCTTACGGCCCCAATCTGACGCAGCAGCTGGAGCTTGAGCGCGTTGCCCGCGAGGCTCTCGACCGCGAGCTAGCGAACCTCGGCTGCGCGGACGTGGAGCGCTTCTTCGAGGTAGGCACCCCCTACGCCGAGATCGTACGCCGCGCCGAAGCCTGGAAAGCCGATTTGATCGTGGTGGGCAGCCAAGGCAAGACCGGGGTGTCGCGCGCGCTGCTGGGTAGCGTGGCCGAGCACGTCGTGCGTATCGCGCACTGCCAGGTGCTGGTGTCGCGCCCCTCCCTCGGCAGCGGCGTCGTGATGGCCGCTACCGACCTGTCGGATCCTTCGCTGCCCGCCGTGACAGCCGCGGCCGAAGAGGCCCGTCGTCGGGGTGCTCGCTTGACCGTGGTGCACGCGATGGAGAGCTCGTACGCCGCGTACAGCGCCCCCGCGGCCGCCCTGTTGGGATCTACGGTGGCCGTGCCTTCCGCCGAGGATCGCACTCAGGCGCGCGAGTGGCTAGGCAAGGCGCTCGGCGACGCGCTGCGCGGGCTCGGCGCCGAGGGTGAGCCGCTCGTCGTCGAAGGCAGCGTCGTGGCGAGCGTGGTGCAGGCCGTCGAAGAGCGACACGCCGACCTGCTCGTGATCGGAACGCACGGCAGGACGGGTATTTCGAGGCTGCTGCTCGGCAGCGTGGCCGAGAAGCTCGTTCGCCTCGTCCACTGCTCGGTGCTGGTGGCGCGCCAAAGCAACTGAGCTGCGATGGACGCGGCGCTCGCTACTCGGCCAGCGCGTACACGATCTGCACGGTGCTGACCACGGTGAGCTCGCCACGCTCGACGGGCGCAGACGACTCCATTTTGGCCATCGCGAACATGGGCACCGGGCCGCCGCCCCCGCCATCGCTCTCGCTGATGGAAACGGCGGGACCGAGCTTCACCCCTGCCAGCTGCGCGAGGCGCTCGGCGCGTACGCGCGCGTCTTCCACCGCCTTCTTGCGGGCCTCCACCTGCAAACCCGACGGATCTTCGATTTCGAAGCGAAGCCCGTAGAGCTGATTGGCGCCAGCGCTGGTGGCCGCGCTCAACACCTTCCCCGCCACGTCGAGGTTGCGGATCGTCACTTCGACGTTGTTCGTCGCGGTGTAGAAGCCTTGCGGCAGCTTGACGTGCGGCGCCGCCGGCTCTGCGGGGAGCGCCTTGCCCTTGCCGGGCGGGGTTGCGCTGGCGGGCGAAGCGGGCGCCACGGCGGGCGCGGCCGTCGGCGCCATCTCGATCGGGCGCGGCGGTTGCTCGTAGTTGCGCTCGAAGTTGAGCGACAGCGTGGCGGTGCGGATATCAGCGTCTGCGACGCCGGCCTGCTTCACGGCCGCGATGACCTGAGCCATACGTGCATTGACGTCGCCGATCGCCTCGTCGGCGGTGCCGGCTCGCGCTTCTACGCCGATGGTGCTGCGCGCCACGTTGGGCTTGCCGCTGGCTTTGCCGATGCCGCTCACGGTGATGCCCCGCGACGGAGCGTTCGTCGAGGGTGCATTGACGATCGTCTGCGGCGTGCATCCCCACGAGAGACTGCCGCAGGCCAGGGCCAACGAAGCAATCAAGTGACGACCAGACAGCGTCCAACGACCGATGCTCTGCATTCGCCAGGCGTGGTGCGGCGGAGTGTAGCTGTCAAGCACTCACGTTCTGCGAAGCAGGCATGCTGGCTTCCCGCGCGACTTTTTATCCCACGCGTCGCAAGCTGACGCGCGCGGGCTCGTCTGCGGCGTCGTCAGTTATCGAAGCTCACGAGACGCTGCGCGGAGCCTCGTTCGCGAGCAGCATCGTCGTGAAGCGTCGGGCGTCGTCGACGCGCGGGATGTTGTTGAACAGGACGTAAGCATCCGGCGGAGTCATGGCTGCGAGCCGGCGCAGCTCGTCGGCAGAATAGACGTGACGTGCGCCGGTCACCCCGTGCAGCCGGAGATACACAGGGCCAGCGGTCGACCGAATGGCGTCGACGAAGGGGTCGACGACGTAGCTCAAGCCGAGCTCCTCACACAGCTCTATCGCCAAGCTAGCCTGCTCGGTCCAGGCGCGCCCGCGCGGCTCCCAGGCCAGCCGGAGGGCGGATGGAGTTTGGGGGCGAGCCACGTTCACGATGAAGTGGCGAAGCCGCGCCACGCTTTCAGGCTCGGGGCGAAAGCTCGCCGGAGATTGAAAGAGCAAGGTGCTTGCCCGAAGCAGCTTCGCGCAGTCCAACGTCCGCTTCAGGGCCGTGCGCACGATCGCCGTATCGCGGAAGCCGCCGCACCCAGCGCGCTCCTCTCGGTCGAGTGGGCGTTTCAGGCGCCGGTACGTGGGACTCTTGCTCTCGTGGGTGATCAGCTGCCAAGCCTTGAGCGTGAACTCGAAGCCCGGCGGCATGGCGGCGACCCATCGGCGCATCACGTGCTCGGCTGGCGGTTCGTAGAAAGTCTGCTGCACCTCTACGACCGGAAAATGCCGCGGGTACTCGTCCATCGCCATCGTGAAACCGCAGAGGCCGACCTTCACCATGCCTGTCGCTTAGCAGGAGACATACCAGCGCGAAGGCGCACCAGACCGGCGCGCCGCGTCGCAGCTGCGACGTCGCCTGGCGTGCTCGCGGCCTCCCGCTTGTGGTGAAGGCGGATTGTTATTCAGTCTGAGGTTGCCGCTATCACCTACCCGAGCAGTGAGAACATCTGACGATGCATCACGACTCCACTCCGCGTAGTATCGCGGGGCCAATCGCTGAGGACTTTCCCTCGCGTCGGCTTGGAGCGCCCGCAGATGACGAGCAGGAAGTACTATGCGTTGGCGGCCACGTGCGCCTTGATCTCCGGCTGCAGCTCCGAGCCTGAGCGCACGGGAGCCATGGCGCCGTCGGGCGGCAGCGGGGGAGCGACGCCGGGCGCAGCCGGCAACTCAGCCGTCGGCGCGACGAGCAACACCGCAGGTATGGCAGGCAGCGTGAGCTCGGGCGGAGGCGCGCTTGGAGGAGGCTTGGCCGGTGCGGACGCGGGCGGCCTCGGCGGAGGTGGCGCGGCGGGCGTTGGCAGCGGAGGCGCGCTTGGAGGAGGCTCTGCCTCCGGCGGCGCGACCAACGCCGGTGGTAGCGCAGCAGGCGGAGCCGCGGGTAGCGCTGGCACCCTCGGCAATGGCGGCGGAGGCGCAGCGGCGGGCGCGGCGGGCGCGGCGGGCGCGGGCAGCGGCATGGTTCCCGGCGAAACGAAGCCGACCGTAACGGCCCCCGCGAGCAGCAAGGTCGATAGCGACTACTTCGTGCTCGGCGAGGCGCGCCTGCTGAACAACAACTGGGGCTCGCAAGCGCTAGGCTGCAAGGCCCCGTACGAGATCTTCGTCAACGCCGACAAGACCTTCGGTTGGAAATGGGATCGCGCCAGCACGACGTGCGGCGGCAACAAATCGAAGCCCGACTATCCGGAGGTGGAGTTCGGGATGCATCCGTTCGGTGTGAGCCAGCAGCTCATCACCAGCCCTGACTATTCGTCGACGACGGTGCTGCCGATCCAGGTCAAAGACGTGACGAGCGCGAGCGTCAAGATCGAGGGCTTGAGCATCACCACCACCGCCGACGCCGCCTGGAACATGAATTTCGAAATGTGGTTCTGCGAGCAGCATCCCGCCACCGGGACGCACACGACCGCTTACGGCGAGACCATGAATTGGTTCGGCTGGAGCAGCGATCAATACAATTGGAACGGCGTGCTCGGCAGCCTCGAGGCTGGCCAGAGCTACGACTTGCTCCACTCCGATGATCATTGGCCCGCGGGGCAAGCGCAGCAGTGGAAGTACCGACAGTATCGGCTCAAGAGCTCCACCCGGCAGTTCAGCGGCACGGTCGACGTGAAGAAGATGCTCGATCACCTGGTCGGCCAGGGCTGGCCGAAAGATCTGTGGATCGCGCGCTTCGAGGTCGGCACTGAGCTCGACGACGGCAGCGCCGGCACCGTGACGATCCGAAAGATCACCTTCGAAGTGAACGGACAGCAGCGAGCGACCGAGGTTCGCTGAGCCTCGGGCTGAGCCCCCGCTGGGCCCCCGCGAGCGCCGGCTCAGGGTGAGCGCGCGCCCCGCGATCGTTTGTCTTGCATAAAGGACTGGTGTGCACTAAAACGTCGGGCATGAACATCGAAGCCTGTCTTTAGTCGCGAAAAACGGCCGTTCGGGCCGGTTCTCGCGACTTCTCAGAAAGGTTCGCTCATGACGCATCGTGCTCGTACGGCTGGGCTCGCGAAGAAGCTCGGCGTGGTTCCCGTGGTGTTGGTCTTGGGTATCGGAGGGGTGCAGGCCTGCTCGAGTCAGCCGCTCGACAGCGAGAACGCGGGAGAGAACGAGCGAACTGGCTCGTTGGGGCTCCAGCTGGAGGCTGCTCCGGGAGTGACGCTGAACAGCGTGACGTACACGATCACGGGCAACGGCTTCAGCAAGACGGGCTCGATCGACGTGAGCGGCGCGCCCAAGATCAGCGGAACCATCGGCGGCATCCCCGCCGCCAAGGGCTACACGCTGGCGCTCACCGCTACGTCTGCCGAAGGAGACGCCTCGTTCACGGGCTCCGCGAAATTCGACGTGGCAGCGGGCAAAACTTCATCGGTAACGATTCGGCTCAAAGGAACGGTGACGAGCGGAAACGGCAGCGTGTCCGTGAATGGCTCGCTGAATGTAGCGCCGGTGATCGAAGAGGTGACGGTAACGCCGCTGACCGTGAAGGTAGGGCGAAGCATCGCGCTCAGCAGCGTCGCGCGGGACCCCGACAGCGCTCCCGCGGCCCTGAGCTACTACTGGTCGACGACGGGAGGCGTCATCTCGGATCCTATCGCCCAGAACGCGAGCTTGACGAGCGACCGCCCGGGCACCTTCGTGGTGAATCTGACCGTTTCCGACGGCGAGCTCACGGCTACATCGTCCACGACCGTGACCTTCGACGACGACGACGCTGCCGGTGGTGGTGGCGCGGGCAGCGGCCCCGAGCAGCCCAACGTGCTCGTGATCCTCGCCGACGACTGGGGCGCCGAATCCACGAGCTTCTACCCGGAGCTGACGGGTAACAGCGGCGCCGTCCCCGTCCCGAACGTCGAAGCGCTGGCCAATAACGGTCTCGTGTTCGACAACGCCTGGTCGACCCCCGCCTGCTCGATGACGCGCAGCACGATCGTGACCGGCCAGTACGGCTACCGGACGGGAGTGACCTCGGTGGGCGCAGTGCTGCCCCCGGACACCGTCACGGTCTTCGACCGCCTCAACCAGGATAGCCCCGACTACGCGCACGCGCTCTTCGGGAAATATCACTTGGGCGGAGGAGGCTCGTTCGACCCGCGCGCTGGAGGCACCATCGCAGACGCACCGCGGATCTTGCAACACGTGCGTGATCTCGGCATCAAAACGTTCAAAGGCATCCTCGGCGGCGCGGTCGTGGATTACTACAGCTGGAACATCTTCGACATCAACGGCCCCGCCAAGCCCACCACCGCGTTCGCGAGCACCGCCCTCACCGACGTCGCGATCGACTTCATCCACGAACAGCAGGAGAAGCGCCCGGGCAAGCCGTGGTTCGTGTACCAAGCCTACAACGCGCCGCACGCGGCCAACGGCGGCAATAGCCCGTACCAGGTACCTCCGCCCCACCTCCACTCGGTGGATCTCAGCTCCGTCGGCAACCCCGCCGCCGGAACGAGCGCTACCAACGTCCCGGTCTACAAGGCCAACATCCAGAGCCTGGATACCGAGATTGGTCGTTTGCTCGCGGAGGTCGACTTCGAGAACACGGTGGTCTTCTTCGTGGGCGACAACGGCACGCCCGCGCCGGTGAAAGACGCGGGGGCTCGCATCCGCGGCTCCAAGGGCAGCGCCTACGAAGGCGGTGTTCGCGTTCCGTTCGTCGTCGCCGGCGCCGGCGTGACGCGCCGAGGTCGTGAGGACGCGCTGGTGCAGACGAACGATGTCTTCGCGACCGTCTTGTCGCTCGCCGGTGTGGAGTCGGACGGCGTCAACGACAGCTACAGCATCGAGCCGCTGTTCAGCGACGAAACCGCGACGAGCGGGCGCACGCACTCGTTCACGGAGACGTCGAGCGGCACGAGCAACCGCCGCTACGCCCTCCGCGACAAGCGGTTCAAGCTGGTCTCCAACCTCGGGGTGCGCGAGCTCTACGATCTCGTCGTCGACCCGCTGGAGACGACCAACCTGATCCGAAGCGCGCCGCACGCGGCAGTCCTCGCCAGCCTTCAGGCTGAGATCGACGTGCTCAACGAGGACGCGCGTCCGGGCTACTTCCCGTAACCCATGACCGCGGGTGCCGCTCTTCCGGGAGCGGCACCCGCGCTTCGCTTCATCGAACGATCACGCGTGAAAAACTGGCTGATTTTGTGGAGCCTCGTCGTTTTGGCGGCTCTGTTTGGCGTTTCGAAAGGACAGAGCGACACCGACAGTCTCGCCGCTTCGTCTGCCGCTCCAGCGCCAGCTCCAGCGCCAGCGCGAGAGGCCGCGCGCTTCGTCGGCTCGGCAGCGTGCGCCGAGTGTCACCGCGCGCAGAGCGACGCTCACCGCGGCTCGCACCATGAGGCCGCGCTCGCGACGCTCAGCCCGGCTGACCTAGCTCGCTTCGACGGCCGCACCTTTTCTTCTCTGCTCGGCGGGAAGACGACGTTCTCGCTGCGAGACGGCGCGCCCGTCGTCAGCACTCCGATGCCCGGCGGCCAGACCGCGACCTTGCCGGTCCGCTACGTAGCCGGAGTCCAGCCTCTGCAGCAGTACGTGGTGGAGACCGAGCGCGGCAAGCTCCAGTCGCTCGGCGTGGCGTGGGACACCGACAAAAGCCAGTGGTTTCACGTCTACGGCAAGAGCGGCGTCGCCGCGGCAGACGCTTTGTTCTTCGCCGGCGCGGCGCAGAACTGGAACCACATCTGCGCCGATTGCCACTCTACCGGTCTCGAGCGACGCTACGACGGCGCTTCGGATAGCTTCGACACCCGCTGGGCCGAGCTCTCGGTAGGCTGCGAAGCCTGCCACGGCCCTGGCTCGGAGCACGTGCGCTCCGCCAAGGCAGGCAAGCCGGAGCCACTACCTGCGCGCCTGCACCGCTCCGAGCCGTGGCGCCCCTCCGCGACCGGCAGCCCCGAGCCGCGCGCGCAGGAGGGGAAAGAGCTGGAGTCGTGCGCACCGTGCCACTCCCGGCGCTTGCCGCTGAAAGAGGGCTTCGTTGCCGGCGACGCGTTCCTCGATGCCTTCGAGCCGGATCTGCTGCGCCCGGGTCGCTATTACGCCGACGGGCAAGTCGAAGGTGAGGTGTTCGAGTGGGGCTCGTTTCAACAGAGTCGCATGCACCAAGCGGGAGTTCGCTGCTCCGATTGCCACGAGCCGCACTCGGGCAAGCCGCTCGCGCAAGGCAACGCGCTGTGCGTGCGCTGCCACGAGCCTTCGCGCTTCGATACCCCCGCGCACTCGCGGCACGCGGGAGCGAACGCGCCACGCTGCGTCGACTGCCACATGCCGCCCGCCACGTTCATGCAGGTACACGAGCGTCGCGACCACTCGATTCGCATCCCGCGTCCGGACCACAGCGTGGCCTTCGGCGTACCGAACGCGTGCAACGGCTGCCATCAGGACAAGGCTGCAACGTGGGCTCGCGACTGGGTCGCGCAGTGGGCGCCGGCGGCGCTAGAGCGGCCGCATTTCGTGGACGCGCTCGCCAGCGATCGCGCAGGTGAGCTCGAAGCTCCCCGTCGGCTCCGCGAGCTAGCTCTCGACGCGAGCATGCCGTCCATCGCGCGCGCCACGGCGCTCGAACGCCTCGGCTCGTATCCGTCTGCGCGCGCGCTGAGCACGCTGCGCGAGGCGCTCTCGAGCCCCGATGCGCTCATCGTCTACGGCGCCGCGCGCGGCGCGGCTCAGCTCCCGCCGCCCCAACGGGCTTCCCTGCTCGTGGGCGCTCTCACTCATCGCGCGCGCGCGGTGCGGGTGGCCGCGGCCAAAGGACTAGCGGGAGCGGCAGCGACGCAGCTTCCGGCGAGCGCGCGGGGGGCGCTCGAGCGCGCCTTCGTCGAGGTCGAGCAGAGCTTCGACGTGAGCGCCTCGCGCCCGGAGACGCTGGTCGAGCAGAGCGCGTTCGAGCTGGCCCGCGGCAAGCGCGAGGAGGCGGAGCGCGCGCTGCAGCGAGCGCTTCGCCTCGACCCATGCTCGGCCGAAGCGCAGCTGAACCTCGCGGACGTGTCTCGTCAGCGTGGAGACGAAGCGGCCGCGGAGCGCGCCATCCGCGCCGCGCTCATGTGCAACCCCAAAAACCCGGGCGCCCATCACGCGTTGGGCTTGTGGTACGTCCGCGCCAAGCAACCGCGACCGGCGCTAGCCAGTCTCAAGGAAGCGAAGGAGCTGCTGCCCACGGATTCGCGCTTCAGCTACGTGCTCGCGGTGGCGATGGCCGACAGCGGCGATCTGGCGGGAGCCATTCAGGTGCTGGAGGCCGCCCGCCAACACCGCCCGAGCGACGCGAGCGTGCTCCAAGCGCTCGCTAGCTATCGCGAGCGAGCGGGGAGCACCAAAGGCGCCGCTGAGCTGCGCCGAGACCTGGAGCAGCTGCTGCGTGATTGAGCGGCGTGCCGGCGGCCGACTCAGGCCGGCTCTTTGAGCTTGCGACAACCCGCGCAGTCGGCGCTGCCGCCAGGGCCGTCGTCGCACTGCTCCTCCTCTTGAACGATGCCGTCGCCGCAGTAGGCGCCGAGCTTGCAGCCGGGGTCGCACTCGTTGTAGCCGCCGTCGTTGGTGCCGTCGTCGCACTCTTCGCCGAAGCTCAAGGTGCCGTCGCCGCACACCGCCGTGCAGTCGCTCGGGGTGGCTTCGAAGCCTGAAAGGGTGAGACGGAACGAAGAGCCGTCTTTCTTCCGCTCCGCTTGGAACACCACGATCTTGTAGACGTTCCCCGGCGTGAGCCCGAAGCGAGCCGCGGAGGCGGCGTTGATCGTCACCGAGCCGTCCATCGGCACGTGGATGCCGCCGAGGTCGACCGCGAGACGGCCGTTGATGAAGACCCAAACGTCGTCGTCACCCGTAAAGTCGAGCCGCGCGTCGGTGTCCGCTTCGTAGCGGAACCAGTACTGCACCTCGCTCGTGAAGTAGAAGTTGTGCTTCGGCGCGCCGGGGAAGAAGTCCGCCTCGGCCGGCCAACCATTGTAGCCGTACTGAGCGGGGAGGCGGGCCGCCGCTTCGTCACGAGTCGGGCCCATCACGCTGTCGACGGGGAAGAACAGCGGCGTACCGTCGTATTCGCGCACCAGGCCGCCCGTGCACCACTGAGCGCCATTTCCACTGCACGGCTTACAGTCGGCCACGCACGCGGCGACCAAACCGTCGAAGCGCGTTTGGCATTCGGTGTCACATGCGTCGGCTGCCAGCGTGAGCTCTTCGATGTCCTCCTCGATGGCGGCGATCTGCGCTTCCACGGCGGCGATCTGCGCTTCGAGGGTCGCGATGGCAGCCGCGTCGGGGTTCGCCTGCTCCTGCGCCTGCGCGAGCTGTTGCTCACGCTGGGCCAGCTCTTGCTCGCGTTGGGTCAGCTGCCGCGTGCTGTCGGCGAGCTGGTCATGATCGGGTCGGCACACGTTGTCACACTGCAGCGAGGATCGGGTGCGCGTCGTGCAGCCCGGCGTGCAAGTAGCCTGGCTGGTGGCGCCGGTGACGACCTGCTCCGAGCCCTGACCGACCGGCGGCGCGACATAGACGGTGAGCTTCTCGCCGTTCTTGCCGAAGCGGTTGACGTAGCCGCCGTCGCCGTTGTCGAACAAGAGCACGCTGTCGACGAGGCTCACCACACCATTGCCGTCGCGGAACCAGGTCCCGAAGGTCTGCGCCGACTGGATGCAAGCGTTGGCCGGCGCCGTGCCGAGCACGGGGCGCCCCTCCGCGTCGAGCATCGCCGCGGCGATGCCCGGCACGATCGGAGCGCCCTCTTTCAAGCCGCACTCGGTGCCGCCGCCGAAATCAGGGTGGCTCTCACCAAAATCGCGAAAAATAGCGGGGACACGCAGCACGCACTGGCCGTTGATCTTCTCGCACTGCGGCTCTTGGACGCAGGTGAACCCGTTCTCCTTGGTGCACGTCGAGGAGCAGCCGTCGCCGTCCAGGGTGTTGCCGTCGTCACACTCCTCGTTGATGACCAGACCGTCCCCGCACTCGGAGGTGCACGACTGCTCTTGGCAGTTCGGCTCACGCAGGCACAAGGACGAGCAGCCATCGAATGGCACCGTGTTGCCGTCGTCGCAGCTCTCGGCCCCCTCCACGATGCCATTGCCGCACACCGCGTCGGTGCACACGCTGGGTGAGCCTTCACACTTCTTGCCGAGCTCGATCTTGCAGCGCTCCGAGCAGCCGTCGAGCGGCATCGTGTTGCCGTCGTCACAAGCTTCGCTCGAAGCGACGACGCCATCTCCGCAGCGCGCGATCTCGCGGCACGGCTTGCCCGGGCTCGCGCAGCTGAAGCCGCTCTCCACTTGCAGACACGTAGCGGAGCAACCATCCCCCGAGACCTTGTTGCCGTCGTCGCACGCTTCGTCGTCAGTGAGCTCACCGTTGCCGCAGTCCGGCGGAGCCTTAGCGCTGTCACCTCCGGCATTGAGGTTCGGCCCGTTGCCGCCCGACAGGTTCGGACCGCCGCCTTGTGCGCTCATCCCCGCCGCCCCGCCCGAGCTGGTCAGAGGTGAGCGATCTCCGCCGCCCGCGCTGCACGCGCAGGCGACCAAGCCCAAGATCGCGGAAGTGACATGGCCCCGAAGAAGTCGTAGGTGGTTCACGGCAAACCTTCTTTGCCACGGCCGCGAGCCTCAATCGACCTCAATTGACAGCGTGGGATTCGATCGTCTTGTGGCCGCGCTGCACTATTCCGGATTGGCCGCGTGCAGCTCGATCCGCGGCACGCGGCCAGCGCCATGACGGAAGCACCGACGCGGCCGCGCCGGTTCGTTCATCTTCTTTCTCATCCCACGGGGGTGCCGGTTCTCACGCCTCGTCGAACACCTGCCACTCGGGCACCGGCAACCACGCCGATGGCATCAATCAGTGTTTCACGTCGACGACCAAACGCAGCGGCTCGTCGAGCGTCGAGACCCGGTACTTGTTCGGCTTCTTGACGCCGAGCACCCACACCACCTGCGCTTCGAAGTCGCACGTCTGCTCGAGCTCCAGCACGACGGGCAAGCCCACCATTTGCTCGCGATGGGCGATGGTGGGATCACCGCTCGTCGTGTGCGCGCTCGCGGGCTCCAGGCGCACCTCGAGCCAAGCGTCGCCCGCGATCGGCGTGGGCTCGCCCGAACCGCACTGACGCACGGGTCGATCGACGTATTCGAGGTGGTAGCCGGGCGGCGAGCCGCGACCCAGCTCGAACACGACCCGGTCGAAGCCGTCGTGCTTCGCAGCGCGCACCTCCGTCAAGAGCGCGACCTCGACCGGCGCGGGCCGGTAGTCGACGATACCGGCTGTGAAGGTGCCATCGGTCTTCGCCTGCGAGGGCCAACGCCATGCCTCCGGCGCGGGCGATGGGTGCTGGGCGAGGGAGCTAGCCGGCAGCGCGGATGGCGAGGCCACGCTGCTGGTCTGAGCGTCGCGACCGCCGCCGCGGTCACAGGCCAGCAACGACGTCAGCAGCGGTAAAAGGGCCCAGCCATGGCGCATGCGCACGACGATACACTCGAGATCGGCGGCGAGGCAGCGCTTTCGCTCATGGTCGCCTCCCCGTCAGCTCAGCGCTTCGGACCTAACACCACGTCCAAGCGCTCGAGGCTTCGATAGACGAAGATGGCGAACGCGCGCCAGAGCCGCAGCCACACGGGCTGTCGCGATAGCCAGGCGGCGTCGACCAACGTCGACCGCGACAAATCACGCTCGAACACCCGCGAAAGCGCGCTCGCGAAGTCGACGTCACGAACGATCAGGTTCGTCTCGTTCGCCCACCACAGGCCCGGGCTGATGGCGTTGAAGCTACCGACGGTGCTCCACTCGTCGTCCACGAGCGCGAACTTGGCGTGCATCACGCACGGCTCGTACTCGTAAACCAGCAGCCCGGCGTCGAGCCAAGCGCGGTAATCACCGCGGGTGATGGTTTGTACGATGGGCAGGTCGGTGTGCGCGGGCTGGAGCAGCTTGACTTCGACGCCGCGCAAGACGGCCTGGCGGAGCGCCTCGAGCAGCGAGCGCGGCGGGACGCAGTAGGAGTTTTCGATCCACACGCGCCGCTGTGCGCGCGCGATCCGCTCGCACAACCGCTCGAAGATGACGGGCAAGCTGCTGGGTGAATCGGCGATCAGCTCGACGTCCGAGTCGATTTGGGGTGTGACGTGGTCAACGACCTCGCCCAGGGTGTCGGCTTCTCGAAAGCGCTGCTCGAAGGCGATGCGAAAATCGGCCACGCAGGCCCCGCGCACCCCGACCGCCACGTCGTGCCAGCCGCCGCCGCCTCGCGACTCTGGCCACCAGTCGTTTCGCCAATTGACGCCGCCCGTGAAGGCCTGCTCGTCGATGAGCAAGAGGCGCCCGTGATCCCGCGGGAAGTAGCGCCAAAAACGCGCGAGCCGCCACGGCCGGTAGCACTTGACGTGAACGCCACGCGCGGCCAGCTGCTGGAAGAATTTCGGATCCGCGTGGCTGCTACCGCGCGAGTCGTAGAGCAAGCGCACGTCCACGCCGCGCGCGGCCGCGCGAGCCAGACGCTCGCCGAAATCGTGCCCGAGGGCGTCGCTGTCGTAGATGAAGGTCGACAGCCAGACGCAGCCGGTAGCCGCCTCGAGCGCAGCCTCCACGTCTTCCCAGAACGGCGCGGTCTCGCCGTACAGCACCAGGCGGTGCCGCGACGTATCCACCGGGTAGCGATCGTCGCTCACGGGCCGCGTGACGAGCCGACGAGGTGGGGAATGATGAGGTCTGCGAGCTGCAAGCGCATGGCGTGTGGCTCGAGTCGAGTCGATATCACGGCGCGCGTGCTCACGGACAGGTGCGCGTCGAGCATGTTTGGCCGGGCGCCGCACAGATACCACAGCTGGGGTTACAGCAAACCTGACCGTCGTTGCACTGGCCGCTGCCGCAGCGAACGGCGGTCGGCGTCCGCGCCGCGCCGCTACATTCCGTGCGATCGCAGGTAGCGCCGGGCGCCGCGCAGGTGCCGCAGCTGAAGTTGCAGCAGACCTGGCCGACGTTACACGTGTTGCGCCCGCACATTTGCGTCGTATTATGCTCGACCAGCGTCACCAAGCTCCGAAACGCCTCTTGCAACCCCATCGGCGCGGCGCCGGCGCCGCCTCCCAAGCCGCCAAGGCCCGCCGAGCCCGCAGCGCCTCCCGCTCCGGCAACACCTCCCGATCCGGCAGCACCTCCCGATCCTCCGCCAGCCACCCCGCCGCTACCAGACGCTCCCGCGCCTCCTGCCGCGGCGAGCGCCTGCGCATCTCCGGGCGCGCTTGCGCCTTCGGCGGTGGCGGTCGCGGCGCCTTCGGTCGCGGCGCCTGCGGTCGCGGCCTGCGGTTCCGGGGTCGCGCCAACCGCCGGAGCCGGCGCGGCCGGAGCCGGGATCGTCGCATTACCGCCCGCTGCGTTCGTGCCCAGTGTGGCCGAAGCGCCCCCACCCATCGTGACCTCCGCTGAAATTTGCGAAGCGTCTTTCACCGCCTCCGAGGCGACGCCGATGCGCGTGACGAAGCCGATGCTGCGCGCAAACCCTACCATGCCGACCGTGAGCACGAGCGTGGCGAGGACCATCGCCAGCACCGTGAGCGCGAGCGCGCGTTTCGACCAACGACGGGTGGGAGCGGCGGGCATTCCCGCGCGACGTTGCACGTCACGTTCCAAGGCTCGCCGGCGCGCACGCCTCGCGCGAGAGCGGGCCGGCCGCGGTGGGGGAAATCTCACGCCCGGCTTCGATTCGTCTAGGCGATGCCGCCGAGCAGCGATAGTGCGGCGCATGGCTACGAAGAAGCGCGCACCGGCCAAGCGCGCAGTCGAGACGAGCGGCGCCAACCTAGCCTCGGGGCTCAAGGTGGCAAGCTTCAACGTGAACGGCGTGCGTTCGCGCCTGCCGCACCTCTTACAGTGGTTGGCCAAAGAAGCGCCGGACATCGTCTGCCTGCAAGAGCTCAAGAGCGCTGACTTCCCGAGCCGCGAGCTGCAGCAGGCTGGCTACTCTTCGATCTGGAATGCCCAGCGCGCCTGGAACGGAGTGGCGATCTTGGCCAAAGGTGCCGAGCTGATCGAGACGCGACGAGCGCTGCCGGGTGCGCCCGACGACCAGCAGAGCCGCTACCTCGAAGCGGCGGTCAACGGCGTGCTCGTCGCCTGCCTCTACCTGCCCAACGGCAACCCCCAACCAGGACCGAAGTTCCAGTACAAGCTCGCGTGGTTCGAGCGCCTGATCGAGCACGCGCAGGGGTTGTACGAGAGCGGGCACCCGGTCGCCCTAGTCGGTGATTACAACGTGGTCCCGACCGACCTCGACATCTATAACACGCGTTCTTGGCTGAAGGACGCGCTGCTGCAGCCGGAGAGCCGTGAGTGCTTTGCGCGCCTACTCGCCCAAGGCTGGTGTGATGTCGTTCGCAGCCGCTTCCCCGACGAGCGCATCTACACATTCTGGGATTACTTTCGGCAGGCTTGGCCGCGCAACGCGGGGCTTCGCATCGATCACCTGCTGGTGAGCCCGAGCTTGGCTCCGCGCGTCACCGGCGCTGGCGTCGACACCTGGGTGCGCGGGCTGCCTCACGCCAGTGACCACGCACCCGTTTGGATGACGCTCGCCCGCGATCGCGCCTAAGGGCCTTCCAAGTGTGGTAGTCACCCTGCGTGAGCTCGCAACCGTCGCGCCTGGCTTCAGTGGGGCGCCTGCTCGCGCCCTTGCTGGCGCTGGCGGAGCCCGCGACCGCAGCCGAGCCGTCCCTGGGGCTGCGCTGGAGCGATCCGAACCTCATCGCTTCGACCACGCAGCCGGACTTCGAGGCCCAGCTCGCCGCGCGGCTGGGCCACCCTCCCTTCGTCGCCGGCCTGAGCGAGCCAACGCTCTCCGTCGACTGGCAGGGCGCTCCGGAGCGGTGCCGAGTCGAGCTGTCGCTCGCGGGGGCGGAGGGCGCCCTCGGCACGCGCGTGATCGAGAGCCCGGGCGGCGATTGCGCGTCTCTGGTTCCCGCGCTGCTCACGGTCTCGGCTCTGCTCGTCGAGTCGTACGAGAACGCGCGAACACCGCCCGCCCCTCCACCCAGCGCGCCTGCAGCACCTAGCGCCCCGCCGCCCGTACCGCCCGAGCCGCCGCCCTCGCGAGCGGGGCGCGCGCTGTTGAGCCTCGGCGGGGCGCTCAGCTCGGGCTTCGTGCCCAAGCTCGAGATGGGGCCGGTAGCCGCCGCGGCTTGGGCGCCGGTCCCCTCTGTTCGCGTCGGCGTCGCGGGCGCCCTCTTCCTCGGGCACGACTACGGCTCAGGGCCCGGCCTGTCGCTCGACCATCAACGCGCCGCGGTGATGGTTTGTGGGATGCCGCTGAGCGACGACTTGAGTCTCGGTGTCTGCGGCAACCTGGGGCTACATCGGTTCGAGGTCGCGGGCACCTCTCTGCCACGACCGTACACCCATACCTTGACCACCTGGAGCGCTGGCGCTGAGCTGCGCGCTGAATGGCGCCTGACGCGTCGGTGGTGGTGGTTGGGCCAAGCCGGTGCCGACATCGCGACACGGCCGCTCTACTTTTACTACCTCACCGCAGATGGCCAGCCGAAAAACCTGTTCGAGCAGACGCGCTTCAACCCGGTTCTTTTGATAGCGTTATCGCTGGAGCTGCCATGAAGCGTCTCACGTTCGCAGCGGCCCTCGCTCTGGTCGAGCTGGGCTGCGGCATGCAGGGGGTGAGCGTGGGCAGCGAGGCCGCGTGCGAGCCCGACGCGAAGCTATTAGCGGCACAGGAGCGCTCGCCGGAGACGGCCCTCCCCGCCTGCGCCGTGATCGGCCCGAACCAGCTCGTGAACTACGGCATGGAGAGCCCGTCCGTCTCATCCATCGGCAACTGCCCGACAGACTTTTGCCAAGTGGAGGCCATTGACGTTTCGGGTTGGCGCACGACGAGCGACACGCAGGTCATCGAGCTTTGGACCGACGGCTATTGGGGGGTCCCTGCGCCGGAGGGCGCTCAGTTCGTCGAGCTCGACGCCGACGGCCCCGACACGCTCTATCAAGATGTCGTGCTCACGCCGGGGGAGCCAGTCTATTGGTCGGTTCTGCACCGCGGGCGCCTCGGAGAGGAAACCATCGAGGTGCTTCTCGGTCCGCCGGAGAGCCCCGTCTCGCAGGGCTCATTCACGAGCTCGACCCAAGACTGGCAGGAGCACAGCGGCATCTACCGCGTCGGCGACGACGAAGTGGTCACGAGGCTCTCGCTGGCCTCCCGTACCGGAACGACGCAAGGCAACCTGGTCGACGCCGCCGTGCTCGCCCCCATCGAGCGCGGGCAATAGCAGACCGCCAGGGCCAATGCCGATCGGACGCCTGGCAAGCCGTCCAGCCAGCGCACTGGACGACTCCCCAGCACCAAACCGCATTCTTGTCGGATGCCGGCAAGCGCAGCGCCTACTGGCACGCGGCTTTCATGAGCCATCACGCCCTCACCGCGCGGCGACGGCGCCGCACCGGGCTGCAGCGTAGCTCGCAGCGCTTCGAGCCCGGCTACGCCGCTGGTGGCGCTGATGCTCTTGGGCATCTTACGCGGGCGCCGCAGCGCACCGAGTCAGCGCTTTCGGTAAGCTCGCCCCGCTAGAGGCCGTTGATCCACGCCGCCAGGTCGGCGATCGGATCGCTCGGAACCGTCGCGGGGAGGGTTAGGGGCGGGACTTGCCCGACGCCTCCCGGAGGGTCAGTCGCAGCGTTCGGGCGGCTCATTTCGGCTGCGGCGACGCCGAGCGGCGGCATGGCACGCATCTGCACGCCAGGCCCGCTCGGCAGCGGTGTGCGGCGCGCTTGAACGAAGAGGACGCTCCGCTCCGGCTGCTTCGGCACGACACGCTTCCAGGTGGCGTCGGGCACCATGATGCCCGCGCCTTCCGCCGCCATGTTAACGGTGTTCTGCACGAACACGTCGGGCCGCAGGTCGAGCATGCCTTCGGCGCCGTTGTGGCAGTGAACGCAGTTGCCATAGGCCCACGCCTTGACACGCCGAAGCACCGGATCGGCCTCAGCGATCGACGCCGGCGTACCCGGCAGGGTAGTGAGCGCGCGGCGCTCGACCAGCGTAGCCAGCTGCGTCTGCTCGTCACCTTCGCGTTTCCAACCCAGGCGCAGCTCATCGAAGCCGATAATGTCAGCGCCGGTCACCTTCGCGTTCGCGTCGTGGCACGCCTGGCATTGCTGCTTGCCCGGGATCGAGTGCATGAAGGGCTCGCCGGCGTTGATCTCGAGACGCTTTCCGTTCTCCAGTCGAGACACGATGACCTCGACCGGTGTGTCGCGCATCGGATCGTCGAAGCTCACCAGGACGGCGTCCGTCCCCGCAGAATTCCACTGATAGACGGCGAACTCCCATTCGCTGAACGGGTCGGCGGGGTCGGGCGAACGCCGGATGAAGCGCGTCTCGATGGGCCGACGTGAGCCATTCACCCCGCCATCGTCGTAAAAGCTCTTCACGAAGATCGTGCCCAACGGAAACTGCCACCGCTGAGGTGCGCTATTGTCGATGCTCGCGCCAGCGGGAACGATCACGAAACGCTCTTTGGCGAGACCGTCGCTCCATAAGGCCGGGTTTGGCTCGAACGAGAGAGCGCGCGCGTGATGCCGGGTGGTATCCGGGAGGGCCGTGTAGACACCGGTATCGACGATCGAAGCGGGAAAGGGCCGCAGTGAGTCGCATATCAGCGAGCCCGCTGGCTGACACCCGGCGGTGCCGCCCTGCGCTCCTCGGCCGGCGCCGGAACCAGCAAAGCCGCCGTCGCTCGAGCCCGCGGTGCCACCCGAACCGGCGGACGCGCTGCTCGACGACCCTGCCGCTCCTCCGCCCGACGCGCCGGCTACGCTCGACGCGCCGCCAATCCCCACTGTCGCGTCCGTCGGACCCGAGCACGCAGCCGCAGCCAGCGCGATGAGGGTAGCGGCCAGCCCGTGCGGCACGCCGCGTGTGGGCGACCTGGTTTCAGTTCGCATCGATGCGATAGATCTGGCCGCCGAGGTAAGTCATGTAGATCTCACCGCGCGCGTCCACGCCGAACGACGCCAGATCGTTGGTGCCCGACAGTCCGGTCTGCTGCTTGTTGTTCTTGCCGTCGCTGTCGATCGTATACACCTCGCCTTTGAGGTGTCCGTAGAAGATCACGCCGCACGCGCCGGCGAGCTTCGGATTGCCGCCGCGATAGACAACGCCACCAATGATGGCTCCTTCGTTGGCCGCGAGCGTGGCGATGGTGCCGCTGGGGCTGCGGTTATCGAGTGTTCCGGGCGCCCAGCCCCAGTTCTTCCCTTCACTCGAGCTCTTGGGGGCGAAGAACAGCTTCTCCGAGGAGCCTCCCCCGTCACCCACGTCCCCTATGATCACGTCGAACGTGAGCGGGTCGAAAGACCAGCGCCAAGGGTTGCGCAGGCCGTTGTTGAAGGTCTTCGCCGTGGGCTGTGGATCGTCCGAGGCCACATCGAGCTTCTTGATTCGGCCATAGAACCCCTCGTTCATCTGCGAGCACGCTGGCCCGCAGTCGGCCTGGTTATCGCCGACCGAGAAGTAGAGCCACTTATCGGGGCCAAACTGCAGGTTGCCGCCGTTGTGATACTGATGCGAGTGCGGCTGCCCGTAAACCTGACGCACGAAGGTCGCGTGCGTGGCGTCCGAGAGCTTGTACTCGTCGATGGTGGTGCGCCCCACGGGGTCGACCGCCGAGTAGAAGACGTACATCAGGTGGTTAGTCTTGAAGTCAGGGCTGAGCGCGATCGCCAATAGGCCTTGCTCGCGCCCAGGCGGGTTCTGTCGCACGTTGACGTGGAGCAACGCTTCATCGAGTAGCTTGCCGCCCTGAATGACGCGCACGTCGCCCGTAAAGTGCTGAGGCACGTAGATCACGTCGAGCGCCTCGGGGTTACCGATCACCCCCGCCGCGCCTGGCACGGGCTTGTCGGAGGCCGCCACTTTCTTGAAAGCGGCGGGCAACGTGCCGCTGCGCTCTTTACACATTTCGATGGCGGCCACGGTGCCGCCTGCGCCGCCGCTGCCTCCACCAGCGCCACCGGCGCCACCGCCCGTTGTGCCGCCCGTTCCGGCCCCATTCGTGCCGGCGGCTCCGGAAACGCCGCCCTTGCCCGTCATTCCCGCGCTTCCTGCTTGGGCGCCGTCGCTGCCGGCAGCGCTGCCGCCCGTGCCCCCACCGCCCGCCATGGCGCTCGTTCCTGCCGTCGCCGCGCCACCACTAGCAGGAGCGCCGGCGGTCGGTGCCGGGCTGCTATCCGGGTCAGTACTGCAGCTGAACGTGGCTGCCGAGCACGTCAGCAAGGCGATCCCAACGACAAGCCGGTTTGCGGAAACAGATGCGAGCTTTCTCTCTGCCCCTCGGTTCCCGCGGGGGGCTCGCCGCGGCTCATGTATCTCGAGGGCCCTCGACTGGCTCGTGGCTCTTTCGCGCACCGCACGCGCAATGCATGCGGGTATGAGCGAGCGCAGACTGGCCACGAACGGTGACGCCACCCATGCATAAGTCGATTTCTCCCGGTCCCGTCTGCGAGGTAGGCGTCTCGGGAGCTGAGCGTCTCGAGTCCTCGAACGAACAGCTCAGCTATCATAGACCCGCCAGAGGACCGCTGCAGTAATCGGGATCACCGAACGTGGTGTCGGGCATGCCGAGTGCCTGCATGATGGAGACGAACACTTCACCGTGCGGCTTTCGATTGAACTGCAGGTACCGCCCGGTCTCGAAGGCCCCGCTAGCAGAGCCGGCCATCACGTACGGCATGTTGTTGAACGTGTGGGTGTTACCGGTATCTACTTCATTCACCCAAAGGACTGCTGAATGATGGAGCAGTGACTTGCCATCCAGCTCCGTCACCGACTCCATGCGCGTCAGGAGGTGAGCGAGCTGGCTAGCGTAAAACTTGTTGATGGCGGTCAACAGGTCCTGCGTTGCGGTCGCGCTGTTGCCATCGTGTGACATGTCGTGGTGAGCGCGATTCGCGCCGAGCCATGCGAAGCGGTTTTCTCCCTGTCCTGTTTCCCACTGGAGCGTCGCGACTCGCGTCACATCGCAGGCCATCGCGCCGACCAGCAGGTCCATCTGCGCGGTTCCGACTTGGCGGAAGTCGCTTTCGACCACCCCGTCGACGGAAGGAGGCTCGCACTGCGAGTCGTTACCGAGGGTTCCGATGCGCCGCTCTAGATCTTCGATGCCGGCGATGTGCGCGTCCAGCCTTTGGCGATCTTCGGCGCCGAGCACGCTGCGCGTGCTGCGATAATCTTCCAGAACGGCATCGACGACCAGTTGACGCTTGGTGCGCAGGCGCTCGAGCGCGCCCCTATCGCCTTGCACGGCTCCGAAGATGCGCTCGAACGCCGCGCTCGGCTGCTGCATCGGCTCCACTGCCTCGACTGCGGTGCCGTTCTTCTTCCAAGTGATCCGGCTCGGAAGCGGCATTCGAAGCCGCTTGGATTGCACGCCGAATTGCAGGGAGTCGAAGGCGGTAGCTTTCGCAAAATAGCGCCCGATGGCTTGGTCGACGGACTCCCCGCCGGCAGTCCCATCGAAAAGGTGCCCGAACTCGCCAAAGCCGGTGGGGCCTTTGATCAGCCGACGAGCCACCAACGCATGGCCAGTGCCCACGTCATGCAAGTTCTGGCCTCCAGAATTTTCGATGGCCGTTCGCATGGCGATGCCATCCAAGATGTTCAAAGACTTCTTGTGCGGCTCGAGGGGCGACAAGATCTCCGATAGCTCGAAGCTCTGCCCACTGCGCGTCGGTCGCCAGCGCTTGAGGATGGTGCCGTTGGGTGAGAAGAAGAAGACGGCACGCGTCGGGATTTCGTTCGATTGTGCGACACTCTGGCCAGGCTTCAGCATGGCCGTAAGCGGCGGGAGCGTGACGAGAGCACCGCCCGCACCACGCAAAAAAGAACGACGACTGAGTGGCTTGCGCATCGACATCACGGTTGACCTCCGGCAGCGCCAGAAGGCGGTAGCTCTTCGAATTCCTTGTACAAGAACGCATCCGTTTGCGTGAGGGCCAGCACGAGCTGACGAGTGTCCAAGCTCGCGGCCGCGAAGTCGTGGGTCAAGCGGGCCAAGGAGCACTGATCTTGCGGCGTCTCGCGACGGCCTTGGGCAAACCGGAACCAGTGGTTGGCAAAGCACGCCTGGACTTGCGCGCTCTGCGCGAGCTTTTCTCCCAACTCCCGCGGGCCCTTGAATGTCCCGTCGACGTCAGTGGCAACCAGCTCGCCGCTGTCGTCGATAGGTAAGCCGTTTTCGAGCTCTCGGTAGCGGCCCACGGCGTCGTAGTGCTCGAATCCGAAGCCGACCACGTCGAGTAGCCTATGACATCCAGCGCAGGCTGGGTTCGCGCGGTGCTCGGCGAAGCGCTCTCGAGTAGTGAGCGACGGGTCGGGATCGGGGGCGGTGATATCCAAGTCATCCGGCGGGGGAGGCACCGTTCCGCACAACAGGCTAGCCTGAACGAACATGCCGCGATGCACCGGAGATGTCTCGTGCGGCTTGGCGTGAGTGGCTAGCACGCTGGCATGGGTCAGCAAACCCGCGCTACGAGCCGGATCGAGCTCAACTCGAGCGAACCCTGAGCCAGCCGCTGGCGTCACTCCGTAGAAACGAGCGAGTGGCTCATTGAGCATGGTGTGACTCGCGGTGAGGAGCGAGCGCAAGCTGCCGTCGCTCGCCATCACGCCGCCGATGAACGCATGAGTCTCCTCGCGAAATAGCTGCGGCATCTCGGCCGTAAACTCTGGGAACAGCTTCACGTCTTTCGTGAGGCCGCTCAAGCTATCCAGCTGTAGGAAGCGATCGAAGAAGCTGGCGTAAAAGTCCGACGCGCGTGCGTCCATGGCCATCACGTTCGCCTGCTCGAGCACGCCCGCGTCGGTATCGAGCTTACCCGCAGCCGCGGCGCTGAGCAGCGATTCGTCTGGCGTCGTTCCCCAAAACAAATACGAAAGCCGAGTGGCAAGCGAGTAGCCATCCAAGCGGTGTATGCCCGGCGCCGCGCTTGGCTCGATACGGTACAAAAAGCGCGACGCCTGCAGCATGCTCGTGACGACTACCTCCAAGCTTTCCTCGTAGTTGAGCACCGCGCGAGCCTTCGTATACGTTGCGAGCAAGCGAGCTCGGTCGGCTGCTGGGAGCGGGCGCCGATAGGCCTTACCTCCGAATGTATCGATGATGCGCTCGGCGCACGCTAGTTCGCCGACGCTCGCCGTATCGCATTGCAGCACTGCGGCCGACTCGATCGCACGCATGGCCACGTCCTCTGCGGCCTTGAAGTACTGCTCCGCCAACAGCGGCCCCACGGTCCGAACGTCGGTGTTGTCTTCTCCGGCGTCGGCCGTGAGCAGGCGCGCACCAGGTGCCGTCTCGTCTCCGAGCAGGTCCTTCACGGTGCGGTCATATTCGGTGCGCGTCAAACGCCGCAGGGGAGACCTACCAGGCTGCGGCGTCGCGCAAGCAGTGGTTGATCCGCCCGTCCCGCCTGCGGCCCCGCCACCTCCGACCGTCGCCCCGCCTCCAACCATCGCTCCACCGGCTGCAACACCGCCACCTGACGCACCCGGCAGACCCGGTCCGGCAAGCTCTCCGGAGCACCCCAGCAGCGCGCTGAGGCTCAAGCCAACCCAGGTCACGGCGCTTGCGCGTTTCGTCGTCATCGCCAGGTAGGTGCCAAGCCCGACGTGCCATTGGCTCACTTTTTTTTGACCTACCCCAATGTCACCAGTGACGGTGACTGCAGTTGTGACCAGAACCGACATTTCCCGCCTCGCGGCCCTGTGCCGAAGAAGCCGGCCGGGGTGAGCCGCAGATGCTCCCCAAGCTCACTACGTCGACCGACGCGCTCGCTCCGCGCGCATATCAACCACCCGGAAGAAGGCGGCTACTTGGCGAACCAGCGCTTCTTCATCGCCTTTACCCTTGAAAACGCCGTCGAACCCCAACGCGGCGTGGTTAGCGGCGGCTTTGTCATCGGAGGTGTACAGGAAGAGTGGGCACGGGCGCTCGCCTCGAACCGAACGCAGAGAGCTGACACCGAGTCACCGCCAATCCCTGGCATGTGAAAGTCAATGATGACGAGCTCACAGCTCGTCAAATAGCGGGCGTTGCCTACCGCCCTGTCGCGAAGCCATATCCAGCCATTCTCCGAATGGCAGTCGCCAGGTGGCGCCCGAGCATCGTGAAGTCTGCGAGATCATCCGCCGACAACGCCGCATGCGAGGCGCTCACCCCCCGCAGGCAAACGCTCAGCGCGCGCGCACAGTAACTGTAGTGGTCACCCGGCACCACGCGCCCGCACGGCCCAGGCGCGGGTAGCATACGCTTTTCACAGGCGTAGCTCTAACGAGCGGCGCGACCGCGCCGTAGGTTGATCAGAGCCGCCGCCGATTCCGTCGGCGGCCCTTTGACCGATGCGAGCTGCCTAGCGCGCGGACCTCCGACTGCTCGGCTTGGCGGTCGAGGGTGTGCAAGTAGTCGGTCAAGAATGCGTCGCGCTTGGCGAGGCAACTAACGCGATCCCAGGCGTAGCCGAAGCGCCTACGGGTGGTGGCGACGGATAGGCCAAGCGCCGCCGCGACCTCCGTAGCACTCAGCTTCTCGATGAAGCGCAGCACGAACGCCAGACGATCGCGTTCCTTCAGTGTGCCCAGGATCCCGAAAAATCTCACGAGTGCGTGCTGACTGGCGCATTCAGCGTGTTGAATGCGTGCGTCGCGCAAGTCGTCAGACGAGTGGGAGAGGGTAACGAACCAACCCGCCCTTTGCCGCCGAATGTGCCGGTGCGCGGTGCGGGCGCTGATAGCGATGACAAAGCCTTTCAACGCTTGTGGCTCACGCAGCGTGCGCACCCGGAAAAATAAGCTCAAGAAGGCGTCTTGAACCGCGTCGTCGAGATCGCCTCCCGGGCCCATCGTGCGCCGAATGACACGGCGTACCGTAGGTAAGAACCGCTGCCAAGCGACCTTCGCCGCGGCGGGATGACCCTCGAGGATGGCACGCACGAGCTCCGTGTCGTCCCATGAGTCGGGCGACGCCGGTACCTCCGAGGTGACATGCGCAAGGTCGGTTGCGCTGTCAGACATGGAGCATCTTTCACTCGCGCCTAGGCTATGAGCGGTCCTTTACACCACTCCAGCCGCCCCACGCTCGTCACGTCCATGCCAATCGCTCGCGCGATGCTGGCGTAGACGTCATTGTGATTGCGTCCGCCGGCGTCGAGGAGCCGCCCGGTGCGCCAAGCACCGCCACAGCTACCGGCGACGACGAAAGGGGCGTGCTGAGGGGGATGGTCGGTCGCTGCGAAATTTTGGCCGGTCCCGAGCTGACTGCTTCCGTTTTGAGTACAGAGCACCGCGGCGGTATTGTCGAGCAGCGACACGTCACCCTCCGACATGCTCTTCAGCTTCTGAACGAAGTACAGAAACTCACTCGCGAAGTACGCTTGCAGACGGATCAGCTGCTGTCCGGGAGCGCCGTCTGGATCGCCATGCGCTTGCGAGTGCCACGCAGAGATGTCGATATCATTGAATTTGACGGCTTCGTTGTTCTCGCCGCCGCCCCACATGACGGAGGCGATACGAGTCACGTTGCAGGCGAAAGCCATGGCGATGGTGTCCAGGTAGAGCCGACTATGCTCGGGCATGTCGTTCATCTTCGTGTCCTTGCTGATCACGGGCGCATCGACGCGAACGCACGAGCTTACCGGCACGTCCGTCGGAATATTGGATCCAATATCCCGCGCCGCCGGCGGCTCGCTCTTCACCGGAGGGGTAGCTCCCGTGGGTTGCGATTCTTCTCCGCTGACGACCCCCGTGCAGCCCGCCAGCGCGGCCAGCAGGCTCCCCACTAGGGTGACCTTCTTCAGGGCGGCCCAAGGCATCGCGGTCAGGCGGGGGTTCATCATGCTCCTGTAGGGTAATGGTGGCTCCGCGAAAGATCTTTCAGACCGCACAACGCAATGTTCAGGCGCACGGAGTAGCGAAGGCTCAGTAGCCAGAGAGCACAGGAGTGACGAGCTGCGGCCACAGCGGCGCGGGCGCGACCCCTTGACCCAGCGCTTGCACATCCATGGCGTCGATGTCCGCGGCGTTCAGCGTGCGGGCGGGCGGTGCGTGGATATAGATGCTGTTCGCGCCGGCCCGAAGCGCCAAGCGAGTGGTGGCTCCATGCAGCACCGACCAGGACGTCACATAACAGGGGAAGTGAAAGTAGAGGGCCGCCTCTCCGTCGATTTCCGTGGAGACGGGCACGCCATTCACGTCAATCAGGTGCGGCCGGCAACCCGTGCCTTCACCCGTTTCGTAGTCGAGCCCGCCGCAGCTCGTGTCGCCGGCCCCATCCGCTCGACCCGGCATGAGCGGGTCCTCACCGCAGTGGTACCACCAGGTGACGTCGTAGGAAGCCGTGGCCGGAACGGTGACGTCTTTGAACTCTACCCCGCCCCCCAAATCCTTACAGTTGTCGGAGCTGAGCGGGTCGTTGGGCGGCTCGCACGGCGAGCGTCCGAGTATCCGTCTTATGGCCGTGCCGCCCGACGTGCACTCGGCACCTTCGCGCACGCCGTCGGCCGGGCATGCCACGAAGCCGTCGTCGACTAGCTGCACTTCGAACGTCAGCTCGTTGACGCTCGCTTCGGCTTCGAAGCGTTCGAAGAACGTTTCGTCTGCCCCGGCCTCCCCGCCCGTGCCTGGCTGTTCGCCCAGCCAGGTGGTGCCCCCCCTGCCGCAGCCGGCCAGCAGCAGGGCTGTCATGCAGTAGCTGAGGTACATCAGCCCTTGCTCTTGGAGCCTGCGGACATCGGGGAGGAAGAAACGCAAGTGACGCCCACTCGCCGTGCCAATGGCGAGTGCGGATAGTTGCGCAAGAACGCGCTGGCCTCCGCGCGCGCCGCGCGCTGGTTACCGGCCTGGCAAAGCGCGAAGACGCGAGCTGCCTCGCGCTCCTCACGCATGTAGCCGGCGTCGCCGTCGCGGCGCTCTTCTAGACGAGCGAGCGCGCGCTGCGGTTGCCCCGCTTTGAGCGCGGCGTTCACTTCGTGCATCAGCTGGAGCTCGGCCGAAAGCGACGAAGATGACGCCGTTGATCGAGGGAGCGTCGCCCGCGGGCGACGGAGTCGGGCGCTCTCGGTGGTCTGGGGCGCGGCAACCACTTGCTCGAGCCGCGGCGGCTCATCTATGGGCTCACCCTGCGTGGGCCTTTCCCGAATCAGGCTGCGCTCCGGCACCTTCAGTACGTTGACAGGCTCGGCTTCCGAGGTTGCAAAGAAGGCAGCCGTCGCGCCGCATCCCAAAGCGAGACCCAGCGCGCCCTTCACGAGCCAGCCGCTCGCGCCCACCGAGGCCTTGGCGCCAGCGCTGAGCGCAAGGGACGCGCCGGCCGCGCTTACGCTCGTCAGCAAGCGCGTCCGGTTCGCAGCGCGCTGCGCCTCGGAGAGACCCACCGCGCCTCGTTGCGCACGGATCAGGTCATCGAGAATGGGGCGCCCTTCGGTCATGAGTTGCCACCCTTTGCAACATCGATTTGGCGGTTACGGAGCAGCCGCTCCAGGTTTGCTCGCGCTGCGCTCAAGCGGTTGGCCACCGTATTGACGTGCACCCCGCAGGCTTGGGCGATTTCAGCGTGAGTCACTTCTTCCAGCTCAGCGAGCACGAAGACTTCACGCTGACGCTCGCTCAATCGATCGAGGAGCTCGTTGAGCAGTCGGACCTGTTGGCTATGCGCCGCGCGTTCGAACGGGGAGGAAGACGTGTCGACAAGGGCCTCAGTATCGAGCGGCTCGGTGCCTCGACGGCGTGTTGAACGGCGCGTGTTGCGAGCCACCGAGCGGGCGATCTGAATCAGCCAGGCCTTGTAGTAGACGCCCTCGAAGTTGGGCAAATGCCGATTGGCAATGATGAAGACGTCTTGCATGGCATCCTCCGCGATGGACGTCGGCACACCGAATCCAACTAGACACCGATACACAATCTGCGCATATCGGTCATACAAGTCAGCGAGCGATGGCTTGGCAGTGGCTTGCCCGTCCGCTGCTGAGGCTAACAGTACCGGCTCGCCCCAGGAGGGCTCGGCCTCTCGCTCGACCGACCTTGCCAACGTGCTGACCAAGGTCGCGAGCGGCGAACCATCCACAATTATTTTTTAGCATCAACGTCCTTTTCCTTCAACCTGGCTCGCCCTCACGGACATCGGCTCAGCATCGACGAAGCAAAAATGCTTTTCTGTGCGCCCGGCACGATTTCATTGTGGGACAGGGCGTTGATCGGACCTCTGAGTCCGACGCCCCGCGCCGCGATGCCTGCACCTAGGAGCTCACAGGTCGAGCTCGACGCCTAGCTCGAAGCGCAGCGCCGCCGCGCTCGGACGATAGATGTTCCCCACCCCTCGCAACGCGAAGCGCTCTCTTCGAGAGGGAAGCGAAGCACCCATTCCCACGAACGAGCTGAATGGGCCTGCGATCCGAGCTCGCCCCTTGCCCCCCCCCGCGACCGATAGCCAAGCTTTGGTTGCCTGTGCAGGCCGGGTAACGCCGAACCCGGCGCCGTTCAGCACCTCCAGCTCCGGGCCCAGGCAGAGCGCCAGCCCGAGCTTCGACAGAGATCGAGCGGACACTGTCTCGAGGCATGCGTGCAGGCCAAGACCCAACAAGCTGAAGGTCGCTCCCGGAACCGCCCCGTCCTTCAGCGGCGCGAGGCTCCGGCGCACCCCGGGCCAATACGTCGCCTGCGCTTCGAATCGCATGCTCTCGAAGAGTACGCCAACGCGGAGCTGGCTCCCGAAGGCCGGCCTCGGCAACGTACCCCAGTCGGCGTGTATCCCGGCCCCCAAGTACGCGGGCCAATGTCGGAGGCTGCTTCCCGCACCGACAGCTGCTGCGTCGGGCGCTGACTCGCGAAGCAATGGCGGGCGAGCAGGCGGTGATGACGAGCGCGCCGGCGACGCCAGGCTCGACGGCGCAGCTTCTGAACGCGCGGCCATGCCATCCGGATCGATCATCCAGGCGAGCACGACGACCGCGGCCGCCGCTACGGAACGACACGATGAGTCGCGGAAGGCTCTTTCGCCGTACGCCCCACCATCGAGGGTCGTCAGCACCAGCTCTAGCACACCGTCCCCCCGTACGCTCACCGTGGCCACCGCTTCGATAGGACGGTCGCCCCGCGCGACGTCGCGGCCGACGTACCGACGAATGCTCGCAGTCACCTCGCTTTCGCTAGGGCAATCATTGCCCGCGGGCGCGCTCCAAGAGAGCTGCACGAGCTCACTCGCTGCACGAGCCGACGACGAGGCCGCTGCGCAGGCCAGCGCGGTAGCCGCCGCGGCGAACGTTGCGCGCTTCACGTTACGAGCCCTCACCTTTCGCGCCAGGGCAACTGCGCGACTCCGACATCGACGCACCGTAGCACGGCACCCTTCAGCGCACGCCCTTCGCTGTCGCGCGATCTCCCAAGCTCAACCCCGACCCATGCGTCGCTCGAGTGCGGCTCGCAGCCCCTGCAAACTCGAACGCTCCGTACCGCACGCCCAAGGAAGCCATGAACATATTGCTGAGCGGCAGCGGCCGCTATCGTCGAGCCTGCGTCACCGTCACCTTCTGCTGGCTGTCTGGCTGCGCTTCAGATGCCGCGAGCCCTGGCCCCGCCGCGGGAGGCTCGCCGGTGGCCGGCGCCGGGGGCGGAGCGGCGGCTGGCATGGCGACGGGGGGCGCAGGAGCGACGCCTCAACCAACCGCTGGAGCCGCTGGCGGAGGAGCCGGAGGAGCCGGCGGGACGGGCGGGGCCGGAGGCGAATTGCCGAAGAGCGGGGCGGGAGGAGAGGGCGGCGCTCGCTCTAACGCCGGTGCTGGCGGCGTGGGCGCTGGTTCCGCGGGCACGCCCCCCAGCGCTGGCCGCGGTGGGAGCATCGCGGCACTGCCGGACCCAGGGACTGAAGGCGATGGCGACTCGATGGTAGGCCCCGACTATCAGACGCAATCCGACCTCACGGATAAGGGCAACCCCAAGGGGCGCAGCTTCTCGTTTTCGATGCCGCTCGCGGACAGCGCCATCTTCGACGGCAAAGACGACACGCTGTCGCCGGGTAAAGTCAATAGCAGCCGCTCTATCTCCGTTTATGTACCCGCTCGCTACGTGGACGGCGATGCGGCACCAGTGTTGATCATCCAAGATGGCCCGGGTGAGCTCAACCTCGTCAAGAACGCGCTCGACAACCTGACGATCAGCTCGGACAGCGCGCGCAAGTTGCCCGCCTTCGTTGCTATTGCCGTACAGAATGGCGGGAGCGACGCCATCGGCAGCGAGCGCGGTCTCGAATACGACACCATGTCCGACCGCTACGCTCGCTTCATCGATCAGGAAGTGATGCCGGCAGTACGCGCCAACGCACAGGTAAAGGCCGCTTACCCCAACCTGACCTTCACCAAGAATCCCAGCGGCAGAGCGACGCTGGGTTGCAGCTCCGGCGGTGCCGCTGCGTTCACGATGGCCTGGTTCCGCCCAGACCTGTTCGGCCGCGTCATCGCCTACTCCACCACCCTGGTTGCGCAGCAGGACCCTAAGGCGCCGGAGTCCAAAGCCTACCCACTGGGCGCCTGGGAGTATCATTCCGCTCAAAAGCTCATCAGCAATGACGACACGATGAAGAACGAGCAGTTGCGGATCTTCATCAACGTGAACGACAAGGACCTCCGCGCGAACGACGCCGAGTCGACCCATCACAACTGGGTCATGGCCAATGAACGCACGGCCGCGGCGTTGAAGGCCGAAGGGTTTCACTACAAATTCGTGTTGGGTCGGAATGCGGGGCACTGCGACGGTGGCGTCAGAGGCGCGACGCTGGCCGACGCTCTCGTCTGGGTTTGGCGAGGGTATGTCCCGTGAGGCACGCGCACGCTCAATGATGGCTACCCGATGGCCCCGCTCACCATGCAAGCACCTTTCGCTCCTCCGCTCGCCGAGCGGCTGCGGCCAGGGCCTGCCCATGGACACCAGCTAGCTTTGGCGCGCGCGGCGCGAGAGCCAGAGCGGCTCGTCGCGGCGCACATAGCGCCCCCAACCTTCGCGACCATCTACGAGAGATGGTTCGGGCAGATCTGCGACTGGATTCGCTCCCTAGGTGCCGCTGAGGCCGAGAACAGGGACTTGGCGCAGGAGGTGCTCATCATCGTCAGCCGTCGCCTCCCCCACTTCGACGGAGTGAACCCCGGCGCCTGGCTCTACCGAATCGTGCAGCGCCGCGTCCGCGATCATCGGCGGACGGGGTGGATCAGACGAGTCAGGCCGGTTGGCGACGTTGCGATGATGGCCCACGTGCCTGACCCGCGATTCGGAGCTGATGGCGAGCTCGAGCGCCGGCAGGAAGCGGAGACGCTGAATCGTTTGATCTCGGCCCTTCCCGACGACCAGCGCGTTGCCTTCGTGCTCTTCGAGATCGAAGGCTGGAGCGGGGAACAGATAGCGGCTCTGCAGCGAGTAGCCCTGAACACGGTGTGGACTCGACTTCGGAGAGCCCGTCGGCGCCTCCGAGACGCGGCTGAGGCCGCACACGAGCTACCAGCAGACCGTTAGCCGTCAGCCGAACAGCTTTCCGGCTGGGATGAGCGGCGCGGTGGCGAGCTTGAAGGCGGCGATCAGGGTGCATGCGGCGCGGCGGGCTGGTCCGCCATCGCCGTCATGATGGCGGCAGCTCGCTCCGCCGCGGCTGCGATGCTGCGGTACTCTCGTGCGATGTGCGTGAGACCAACCGCAGCCTCGCTGCTGACCTGACCAGGTCACAGGCGGGGGGCAAGCCCTGGCTCTCTCTGCACTGCGCCCCGATCATTGACGAGAAAAGCTCGCGACGACGACGCCCGGACGGCGAGGCACGCGATTTGCTGAAGGTGAAAGAAGGTGAAGCATGACGTCTCGTTCGTACCTACTCGTTTGCCTGGGAGCGCTGGCGTGCACCCCCGAGCCTGTCCAAAACCCTGACCATGTGAGCGAGCCACGACCCCTTGGCACCGGGACCTCGAGCGAGTCCGCTTCGCAACCGGTGACGACCGAGGCAGCGCCGGCCGAAAGCGCGTCAGGTGAGCCCAGCCGCTCGAGACCGAGCGAGGCGCCCTCCCCCGCTACCAGCACGCCGCGCGCCGAAGGCTCGACGCTCCCTTCATCGACGCAGCCGAACGCCGGCGCAGCGCAGCCGCCCAACGTGCCGAATGCCATGCCGCAGCCCGACGCTCTCTGACGGCCTGGTCAGAAAGCGCTCACGGGCCGTGCAGGCCTTCGCCAATCCGCCGCGCCCGTTGCATGGCGCCTCACGAGGCGCGAGCCCCTTCCACCTCGAGCCGGCGCCGTACCGGACCCAGCGCAGCGAGGCTCGCGGGCATCAATCGTGCAGAGCTCGCGGGCCATGTCAGACCGTAAACTCGAGAGCCCCCAAGACGCCGCCCCCAAGCCGCCCTTCCCGCCGCAGACGCAGTCCGCCACCGGCGTGGAGAGCGAGATGAAGCCACGCCCCGACTATGGAGTTGAAAGCTACGTTGGCCACGGGCGACTGCGCGGCCGCGTAGCGCTCGTAACCGGCGGTGACAGCGGGATCGGCCGCGCGGTGTGCCTCGCCTTCGCGCGGGAGGGCGCCCAAGTCGCCATCGGCTATTTCGAGAATGAAGGCGACGCGCGCGAGACCGAGCGCGCGATCTTGGACTCGAAGGCTGAGGCGCTGATCGTGCAGGGCGACGTCAGCGACGACCAGGCCTGCGCTGCCTTGGTGCGACGCACGGTGGAGCGGTTCGGTCGCATCGACTTATTGGTCAACAACGCCGCCAAGCAGGGCAAGGCCGTCGAGCGCTTCGAAGATTTCGATGCCGAGCGGGTGGAGGCGACGTTCAAGACGAACATCGTCGGCATGTTCCACCTCGTCCGTCACGCGTTACCTCACCTGCGTGAAGGCAGCGTGATCATCAACGTAGCGTCCATTCAGGCCTACGATCCGTCGCCGCAAATCCTCGACTACGCTGCCACCAAGGGCGCCATCGTGACCTTCACCAAAGGTCTGGCGCAATCGCTCGCCGACCGCGGCATTCGCGTCAACTGCGTCGCCCCCGGCCCGGTCTGGACGCCTCTCATCGTCCAATCCTTCGACGCCGACAAGGTGAAGAATTTCGGCAAGACCACGCCTCTCGGCCGTCCGGCGCAGCCGGCCGAGCTGGCGCCTTCCTTCGTCTTCCTCGCCAGCGATGAGTCGCGCTACATCACCGGCGAGGTGCTAGGCGTGACGGGCGGCCGTCTACTCGCTTAGTCGCGTCACCGAGCTCACGCGGGGCTTTGTCGCAGCACGACGAAGCCTCGCGCGGGGATCCGCAGGCGGAGCCTTCCGGCCTCGGGACACCAGGTCGCCGTCGTTCGAAACGCCCTGGCCTCCGTAGGCGACGGTTGTCGCTGCTGAAGATCTCACGCCAGCGAGCCGCGTAGATGCGCTCGGAGACGAGGTCGTAGCCGTCTGGGAAGCCGGCGTCGCTCAGGCTCGTGCAAGCGGGCTGAAGGCTGCCGAATACGCGGCGTTGCGCGGTTTGCAAGCAGGAAAGCTGGTGTCGTCGCCATCGCTGAGACCCCGGAACAACTCGCGGCCAGCAGCGGGGAGTGGTTCATCGCCGGCAATTCAGGCCAGACGTTCTTTTCGCACTTCGACGGTAGCGCGCTGCGCCGCTTCACCGTAGATCTCGACTCAGGCACGATCGATGAAGGCGCTCGGAAGTATTAGAAGAGGCTTTCGAGCCGCCGCGCTGCTCTGGCTGTTGACGACGCTCGCCCATTGCTCGACTAGTGGCGGAACGACGTGCAAGGTTGCCGACGACTGTTGGAACACCCCCGAGAGTCAGGAACTCGGTCGCTGTGCACCCAAAGAGGTAGCGTGCGTGCAGCGCTCGTGTCGAGCTGCCTGCGGTCAATTGTGCGAAGTTGTCGATCCGCACATCAACCCCTGCAAAGATCCTCACTTGATCTGCAATCAAGCGCAGAACGACTCGGTTGACCTGCCCTTCTGCGCAGCGGCACCCATCGCTTGCGAGCGCGCCGAAGATTGCCCCGTGAGCCTCCCCGAAACGGGTTCCGGCGCATGGTCCTGTGACTCCGGCATCTGCCGTTTCCCGGGCTTTCGCTACGCCTGGGAATGATCCGAGAGGCTCGGCGCGGCCGACTGCGCGGGGAAGCCATGAAGTGGACCCCCCAATTCGTACCAGCAGCTAAGGTGGTGGTAGACGGCGCCTGCTCCTGACTAAACAGGAGCAGCAGACGTCGAGCGCGATTTTTTGGCACGCGGGCTCGCGCGACCCGCTGAAGCAGCGCCGAGCCATGATCGAGGTGCAGGAGCATGGTGTCCGTTCGGGCAACGACTCGATTCGAGGAGCCTTCCAAACCGGCATCGAATTCGGGAAGGCCGAGAGAGCGGCTCAGCGAGCTTCCTCCACCTCACAATCGAAGAGATCGTAGCAAGCAGGTGCACAGCCGCTGCTCGCTTCGTCCGGCGTCCAGCCTCGCTCGCAGGACTTACCGCCGACCATGACTCTGAAATCGATGCGACCGGTGCAATCTTCCTTTTCGGCTAGATAGTGACCGATGAGATCAGCTCCTCCCTCCGGGCTCCTACGGGTAGGATCGGGGGACCAGGTCCAACCATTGAACGACGCTATTTGGATTCGCCCCGAAGAGCATTGACCCGCCTCTACTTCGAGCGCCGAGACCGTAGTCGTCAGCTCCGTCCCGCTCGCCAAGTCAAAATCGCTGGGACAAGACAACACTGGCGTGGTCGGGACTGTTCTGCCGATACTGACCAGATAGCGATCGCCCACCGCCAGCCTCTCCCGACAGGGCTCGTCATCGTCGTCGCTGCAGCCACCCAAAGCCAAACCCAACAAGAGGCAACCCAGCAGTCTTAAGCTCATCTGTACTCCTGTAAACGAAGAGCGAAACGGAAGGCAATCCACTCGGCACCGCGCTGCGTCTGTATCATCATGCCGACCCGGTCTCGCCTCGAAGGGCAGGACAGGGTCGACCCACTACTTCACCTCGTGGCGGTCAGTCGGGCACGACGATCTCGCTGAACCCTACCTGCATGTTCAGTCCGGAGATGCCCGGGCTTCCGAATCTGAACGTGCCGCTCGTCGCGCTCGTCACCGCGCCCAGGTTTCACACAGTTCGCTACTTTGGCGTGCTCGCAGCCGCCGCGAAGTGGAGACCACTCATTGGGCCGAAGCCAGGCCGAGCCAAGCGACGGAAGACGGTACGGCACCCTGTGACCCCACGCCTTGCAGCGCGACTGGCTCGCCCTACCGCCCTTGGGCGGAGCTGCTCCGGAGGACCTTCGCCGTCGACCTCGAGACCTGTCCCCGCTGCGGCGGGCGCATGCGCCTGTTCGCCGTCATCACCGACCTGGCTCAGGTTGCACGCTTCCTCCATCACCGCCGGGAGCCAACCGAGCCACCCGCTCGAGCCCCGCCCTACTTCAAGCCCCTCGTGGTCCGACGCCGACCAACCGAGCCCTCCACGCAGCGCGAGCTGTTCGAGCAGCACTGACCCCTGAGCTCCACGGCAGGCACTGAAACGTGCCGCTCCTGCCGAGCCTCGCCTCCCGGGCCCGGCCCGCGCTGTCTCGACTGCGGCTTGCGCCGTGAGGAGCGTGCGCGGTGAAGCCCTGCATTCTCATCGACACTCGCGAGAAGGCGCCTTCCTGTTCAGCGAGAGTGTCGATACGCAACGCTCGATGCTGGTGACCTACAGCGTCGTCGGGCTCACAGCCACGGTGGCCATTGAGCGGACAGCGCGGTGCTGCGCGCGTTCCTTTACCAGCGCGGCATCATCGGCGTCTTCGGCACCGCTTTGACCTCGCCCTCGGCGTCGTCGTCTGCAAGCTCTTGCTCGTCTACGCGCTGCCCCTCGACCCACGTGCACGACGGTCGGAGGTTCAAATCCTCCCCGCGATTTGAACCTCCGAGCGTGGATTTACGTAGAGCCGCGCCGATGCGACGGTCTGCTACGTGAGGCGCTGCTCGAACCGTGGCTGGGCCGTGTCGGCAGAGAGGCAGAGTATCAACGGCCTGCCGATCGGGGCGAGCTGGATCTCGAGCAGTTCCAACCGGCGACGAGCCACTCTAAAACGAGCCACGCCTAGTCGCTGGCTCAGCGCAACGTGCGGTCGTCGACCAGAGCGTCGAAACGGGCGCGAGCGGATTCGAGGCAGCGGAGCTTGTGGTTGATGTGAAGCGCCGCTCCTACCACGAGCCCGACTAGCAGCGCGCCTTCAGCGGCTGCAAGCCAAGGCTGGGCGCGGTAGTGGTCGTAGCGAGCGACGGCGGCCCAAGCCGTCAGGGGCAGCAGCAGCGGCACGAGCACGACCAAGGAACGGCGGCGGAAGGTGTGCCACTGGATGTCGTCGGCGAGGCGACGGCGCGTGAGCTCGACGAAGGCGTCGAGCCCGCTGGTTTCGGCTGGCGAGCTACTCAGCTTCAGCGTGAGCAGGCGAGTGACCCAGACTCCCGTAAATACCAAGCTAACAGCGCAGATTGCCGTAACGACGAGCTTGCCCTCGTGATGAACGACGAGCCACAGGCACAGCGCGATCGAGCCTGCTGCGGCGGCCAATTCGAGCGCCAGCTCGCGCCGGATGCGACTCGTGTCGTGCTGCACTCGCGCTGCCAACGACCGGGCGAGATCTTCACGACCGCCCAGCGCTTGCCATTGCCGCTGCCAGCGTTCGAGCTCGAGATCGGGTTGATTGGTCATGATGTCTCCTCTTGGTCCTCTCCGAGCAGCACGCGCAGAGCGGCGCGAGCGCGGTTGGCGCGCACGGCCACGTTGTTCTCGCTGACGTCCAGCACGCTCGCGATTTCGCGGTGCGAGAGCCCCTCGAGCAAGAGCGTGACCACTTGGCGGTGAGGCAGCGGCAGGGCACGCGTCGCCATGAGCAGTCGGCTGCCGCGCTCTTTGCGCTCGTAGGCGATCGCGGGATTCTTGCCCGAGCTGGCTTCGGCGCTATCGTGATGATCCTCGACGGCTAGGCTGGCTGGCGCGCGCTTCGACAAGAACGTGACCGCCCGATTGTGGGCGATGCGCAGCACGAAGGTCAGCTCGCTGCAGTCACCGCGGAATCCGGGCAACGCTGTCCACAGCGCGACTGCGAAATCTTGCAACAAATCTTCGCGCTCGGCCGGCGTCCGCCCGTAGCTGGCCGCGATGCGCTCGAGCGAGCGGCCGTGCTCTGCCAAGAGCCTCGCCAGCCGCACCTCCGGCGACTCCGCCTGCGGCAGCGCCACGCTTTGCTGAACCGTATTGCTGGTCACTTCTTGGATAGTCCCGAGCCCCCGGAGAACCTTACACGACCCCCTGCTGTTTCAAAGAAATCCGCTCCTTCTGCACGCTTCGTGGGCACCTTGAGATGATCACCACCGAGCAGGTCGCTCAGTACGGCCCCTTCGTGATGAACACACAACAAGAAGTGCTCGACTTTCGAGATTACCAGCGCGGAAGCTTCGGACACCTCGACGACGAAGAAGCGTGAGACGCGGACGGTCAACTGGCACGTTGCAAAAAACGCTCAGCGCCGCGCGCTGGCAGTCGTGGCGCGGTAGAACGTCCGCCATCATGCACAGGGGCGTCAACATAGGCATTTGGTGTTCGAGCGCGCTCGCGGCGGCCGTGATCACGGGCTGCATGTCGAGCGAGGGCACTGATCCGGTGGGAGCCGTGGCCGGCGCAGGCGCTGCGGGAACAGCCGGGAACGCCGGAGCCGGCACTGCCGGGGCGTCCGCTGGCGGTGCTCCCGGCGGCGGCGGCGCTCTCGGAACGGCGGGCGCCGAAGCCGCGAGCGGCGCAGGTGTGGGCGGCGGCGGCGGTGCTCTCGGAATGGCGGGTAGCGGCGGAGTTGCGGGCAGCGGTGGAGTCGCGGGCAACGGTGGAGTCGCGGGCAGCGGCGGGCAAGCCGGTGACGGCGGCACGGGTGGAGGCGGAGTCGCGGGCGGCGGCGGAGCGGGAGGCAGCGGCGGAGCCGCGGGCGCTGGAGGCGTAGCCAGCTGCACTCCAGTGCTTCCGATAACGGGCGGTACTGAGTACTGCGCGAACGGCCGGGGGCTCCTCGGCTCCGGCTACTCCTACGAGCTGTGGTCTGCCGGCCAAGGTGCCGGCTGCATGCGGGTCCACGGTGTCGAGGGGAATTACAGCGCCAACTGGACTGCAGCGGCCGACTTTCTCGCCCGCACGGGGCTGGTGTTCGACGCGACCAAGAAGCACGCCCAGGTCGGCACCATCACCGCCCAGTTTGCGCAGAACTTCACGGAAGTCCCGGTGCAGGGAGCGACCAGCAAGATCTACGTCGCGCTGTACGGATGGACCGTCGAGCCACTGATGGAATACTACGTCATCGAGGATCACGGCGACTTCGTCCCCGGTCCGACGGCTTCCGATGGGTCGCCACGGACGAGCTACGGGTCGCTGACGGTCGACGACGGCACGTACGACATCTGGGCGCTGCCGGTGAAGAACAGGCCGTCGATCCTCGGCAACAACACCGACTTTACCCAGATCTTCAACGTCAGGCGGGTCCGCCGGAAGTGCGGACAAATCTCGCTATCCGAGCACTTTGCCAAATGGGACGCCGTGGGCCTGACGCTCGGCAAGCTGGAGGAAGCCATGTTCCTCATGGAGGCCCAGAACAACAGCGGGACGATCGACGTCAAAGCGACCGTGACCCTCGAGTGAGCGAGAGCTGCCACTCGTGCTGGACCGACCGACGAGAAGGGAAGGGCCGCTCTGCTGAAGTACATCTTGCGCCCGCCGCTCGCCAACGTGCGGCTCCTACCCGGGCCCGATTGACTGGTGCGCATCGCGCTGAAGAAGCCGTACAGTGACGGCACGGTTGCTGTCGACCTCGACCCGCTCTCGCTGTTCTGCCGCCTCGTCGCGCTCGTCACCGCGCCCAGGTTTCGCACACTTCGCTACTTCGGCATGCTCGCAGCCGCCGCGAAGTGGCGACCACTCAAACGTGCCGCTCCTGCCGAGCCTCGCCCCGAGAGCGGCTCGCTGCTCGACGCTTACGCTTGGGCCGGCTGCCGGACTGCTGATGACGACGTTCAGTAGACGCTCAACTGGCCCCGGCCCGCTGCCTACCCCACGATCATCTCGGGCCCATCGCCTTCAAACCTTACGCGCCGTGCGCCGGGTGCGCAAAGAGACGGCGTCGAACGGCGAGCAGTCCACGAGTTACTTTATCAGCGACTGGGAGGAAGTGCGCGATGGCAAGCTCCTGCGATACGTCGTGCACGCCGACAAGCGCATCGTGCGCCTCGCTGACGGCAACGGTGCAGTTGCGTTGGAGCATCGCCGATACCAACCTGTTGGGCCCCGAGGCGCCTCCGAGCGAGCCCGCGCGATGTGGACGGCGGCAGATCCGGGACTGCTCAACTCGCCTGAGCGCGGTTCAGGCTCCGACTTCGGCGCCGTGAACGCCTACGCCTGGTAGCAAGAGCGCGGGCACGCTGACGGACGTCGTCGGCGATGCGGTGGTCGGCGCGGTCACGGCGGGCGCAATCAAGGGTGGCGGAGCCGTCGTTCGGCGAGTACGTGCTTCGCAGCCCTCGGGCCGTCGAGATGTTTAACAAGGGAATCGTGCGATGATCGAATGTTTCAGCGTTCCGAACCTGATTGCTATCCGTAGCTCTCAGGCAAGCTTTCACGTCGCTGCGGAGCGACATGTGCGAGTCGAGTTCCGCAACATGTTGGCCGGAGACGTGATGGAGCGTTTCGCCTACAGCGGAGACGTCGTGTTGACCTGCTACAGGGGCGAGTTCGCCGTCGGAGCCGATGCCGGGGAGGCCACGCTGGAGGAGCTCTGTATGGCAGTCGTCCCCGCCGAAACATGGACGACGATTCGCTGCACTGTTGGCGGCACGCTGCAGGTGATTTGGGCGCCTGCACACGCCGAGACACGAAAGGAATCAGGTCCGCGGGTCGCTTGATGCGACGAAGGCGCCAGGGCTGGCTGGTACAGGCAGGCCACCTAAGAAGGCGTCCACAGAAAAAAAAACGCGATGGAAATCCTCGAAGCTGCCACAGCAGCGCTGCTGCCATCGCCAGGCGGAGGACGCCCTCGAGAAGCTCGCAGAAGTGGTATCGAGAAGAATTCGAGAGAGCGGTTGCTCCGCGGCAGCTAACCGCGGCGAGGACGACCGCGAGCCAGAGTACGAAGCTCTACCCGCGCTGCGGGTCGACTCCTGGACCCAAGAAGATGACCAAACCTGACTCTTCCCCCAACGTCGCCGTGGAACTTTTTCCGGAGCTCTCGCCGCACGACAGCGGCATGCTCGACGTGCCCGATGGCCACTCCATTTACTGGGAAAGTTGTGGAAATCCCCGGGGCAAGCCGGCCCTCGTAGTACACGGTGGCCCAGGCATCGGCTGCACGGAGCGCATGCGACGAGCGTTCGATCCCGAGCGCTACCGCATCGTGTTGTTCGACCAGCGCGGCGCCGGGCGTAGTCGCCCGCATGCCAGTGACCCCGCCGTGGACATGCGCTCCAATACGACGCATCACCTCATCGCCGACATGGAGCGCCTGCGTCAGCACTTGAAGATCGAACGCTGGTTGCTGTCCGGCGGATCCTGGGGAACGACGCTGGCGTTGGCCTACGCGCAACGTTTTCCCGAGCGAGCGAGTGAGCGAGCTGGTGCTGGCCAACGTGACGCTCAGCCGCAAGCGTGAAATCGAATGGCTGTACGGCGGGGTGGCGCGTTTCTTTCCAGAAGAGTTCGAGCACTTCTGCGCGGGCGTCACCGCGACTGAACGGAGGGACGTGGTTGGCGCCTACGCGCGCCTGATGGAGGTTCCGGAGAAGCGAGACGACGCCGCCAACCGCTGGTCACGCTGGGAAGACGCGGTCGTTTCCCTCGAGCCCAACGCCAAACCTCGCCTGTACAGCGATCGGCCGCCCGACGCTTTGCTGGCCTTCGTGAGAGTTTGCGCCCATTATTTCGCGAATGCCGCCTGGCTCGAGGACGACGAGCTGCTGCGCAACGCGACCCGGCTGGAAGGGATTCCAGGCGTCATCATTCACGGCCGGCTCGATCTGAGCTGTCCGTTCAGCAGCGCTTGGGAGCTGGCCCGAGCTTGGCCCGGCGCGACCCTTCACGCGGTCGCCCATGGCGGCCATCAGGGCAACGCCGCCATGCGCGCCCTGATGCTACAGGCCCATGCGGACTTTGCCGTGGGAGTAGTCGAGCGTGACAAGCATTGAGCCCGCCCGCGAATAACCGAGCGCGACCGAAGCCAGCCCCGGCGATCCTCGCCGTTTTCTTCACCCCGCGAGACCATGAACAGCGGTACGCGGGTCATTCGTAAGCTGCTGGCGGGCTACGTTCCCGTTCAGATCGTCACCTGGGCGGTACGCCTGGGCGTTCTGGACGAGCTGGAGGCCAGACCTCGCAGCGCGAGCCACCTTAGTGAAGCCGCCGGTATCCCGATGGCGCGGCTCGAACGGCTACTCAGGGCACTACGGGGTCGACCAAGAAGCAGACGTGATTGCCGACCGGCAACGTCGCGTAAAACTCGTAGTCTTCCTTCTCGATGTCGTCGCCCCACTTGTCCAAGTAGTACTCGGGTAGGTCGTGCGCAGGCTGTTGGCGCCCGCGCCGAGCGACATCTGCGCGCTCTCTCTCCGGTCGATGCCGGGACCGTAGTAGCCGCCGTTCACGCCAAACCGAAACTACGTCGGCCCAACTCCGCGCCCGGGCCTGGCCCGCGGCCGCTCCGCCGGCTTCCCGCAGCCCGCGCTGCGCGACTTCGGCACGACGGGCGCCGCCACTTCTGGATTCGGCACGACACGCGCCGGTGCGCAACTCATCAGACCCAGCGCGCCGAGCATTCGTGCTCATCTCCGCATGCACGCGGAGACTACGACGCTTGGCTAGCCGCCATAGCCGCCGACGCCCGGCGCGCCGCCCGACCAATCTTCGCCCCCCGCGCCTGCATCCGGAATCCCCACCGCCCCGCCTTCACCGTGCCCCGCGCTGCCGTCCGGAATCCCCGGCGCCCCGCCTTCACCGTGCCCCGCGCTGCCATCTGGAATCCCCGGCGCGCCGCCTTCGACGATGCCGGGCGCGCCCCCGTACGGACCCGAGCCCCCGCCCGGGCAGCAAGTTCCCACCCAACCTCCGACCCCGGTCGAGCCCCCGTTCCCCGCTCCGATGCCGGTTATCCCCGGAGCCCCCGCGTCTCTCCCCCCCGCTGACCCGGCGGCGCTCCCCGAGCCGGCCGACCCCGCCACCGTACCGCCCTGGTCGTTCGTCTCGTCCGGCGGCCCTTGGACGCTGCCCCCGCAGTTGGTCAACGCGCTGCCCAAAACCAACGCGCACCCAATGCTCAGTTTTCGGTTTGGCATACGTTCGCTTCCCTACGGAGCAACGAATGCAACGTCGGTACCACGCCGCACGGCCAACCAAACCCGCATGAAGCGAGAGTAACCCTCCCCATGTTGGCTCGACCTGGCACACCGCGGAGGATCGAGCTGTCGTGGTCGTTGGCTCAGCTCCGGTCCCACTCGGGCGCGGGAACCGGGCGGATGAGGGCGGCGCGCGAAAGCCAGCCGAGCAGCGCCTCTACCTCCTCCTCGTCGAAGTCCGGCAAGGCGTCGCACAACGCGCGAGCCGAAAACGCCGCGTGACTCGAGAGAATCCAGTCCAGCACCGGTCGGGCTTCGCGCTCGATGGCGAGCACCGTTTGGGCGCGGGGACGATTCGTCGGGCCGCTCGTCACCATGCAGCGCAGCTTGGCTGGCTCCGCGTCGTCCTCGAAGCGCACGGAAGAGCTGGGCAAACGAATGTACCGCTCGAAGCGCAAGTGCATGGGGTAGTCGGCTTGCGTGCCCACCGCGTAGCCGTGCGCGGACCAAGCTTTGAAGGCGTCCGGCGGCGTGAGCTCGTCGAAACGCGCGCGCAGCTCTTCGAGCAATCGTGAAAGCTCCTGCGCGGGTGCCGACGCGAAGCTCGGATCCGTCGACCACGCGCCGTACGTCCGAGCGCGCCACGAAGGAGCTTGGCCCGCGAAGTAAGCGAGCAAGTTTTGCAGCACGTCCAAGTACGAAGGAGCGCGCACCGCGACGACGAGGGAAAGCGACTCGCTCGTTTGCTCCGCGGTGCTGTGCCACGTGCCGCCAGGCATGAAAAAAGCCGAACCGGGCTGCAAGTCGACGCTCTGCAGCGGCGTTTGCGCGAGCACTTCCGCGCTCGTGAGCGGAAACCCGTGGCGGTAACTACGGCCAAATCCCGTGTGAGCGGGGCTGAACGGGCTGAGCTGCACGTCGGGATTTTTTACGTACCGGTTGGGCGCAAATTGAAAGCGCTTTTGCCCGCAGATCTGAAAAAAACAATTGGTCGTAGCGATCGTGATGCAGTGAAAGCCCCGAGCCGGAAGCGTTGGCGAACGCCATGAGAGAGGCGCACTCCGGCAAACCCAGGCTCGCTTCCACCGCGCGCAGCCACTCGCCGGAACGCGGGAGGCAGCGCCGCATGTCCGAAAAAAAGACCGTGAGGCCCAGCTTCAACAACGCGGTTGGGTGCACGCCGCTCACCGCCGTTTGCAAGCCGTCCGCGACGCTGCCCTGCGCGACCTCCAAGTTTCCGACGTAGCTTTTGCACAGGCTCTCGATGCTCTCCATCGCGCCTTCGCGCATGACGGCCGGAAAGCGCTCGAGCGCGCCGTGCGCCACGACCAGCTCCGGGCTCTTGAAGAGCTCGGGCCCCGTCACCCCAAAGATCGATGAAAACGGATCCGACACCACGGCGTGAGAATAGCAAGAGCCGTTCCAATTCGTCTGCGGCCATCGCGGCTCCTGTTCACCTCGCAGCCCGGCCAACGTTCATGCCGTGAGCGAGCCGATGGACATGTCGCGACGGCTTCGTCAGGGAAGACGCTGGTGTGGCTGCCCGGTGGGCCAATAGTAGACGAGGTGGGTAACTGTTCCTCCGCAGAAGGCCCCGGCAGTGCGGGTGAGCACCTCTCCCCCGCGGGCATTGCCGCGCGCCGCGCACCGCGGAGAAAGTCTCGTCCCGGCGCTACGCTGAGCGACTGAGCGCGCGCTCGGTCAGGAGCTGCAAGCAACGGCGCAACACCAGCTCCAGCTCGGCTCCGGGCTCCAGCTCTCGAAGAGTCTGCTCGAGCGCGCGCCGCCCTTCTTTCTCGCTGAAACCGAGCCCTCGCAGCGCTCTCACGGCTCGCTCGAGCCGGAGCCCCGGCGCAGCCGTCGCCCGCGCGCCGTAAGCGGTGCCGTCGGCGTGCGAAAACGCGAGCCCGGAGTCGACCGAGCCGGTGATGACCAGCGCGCCTTCGTGCAGGGCGCGGTGATGAGCGCCGCACAGCGTGACCAGGTTGTTCGCGTCGTGGTCGCCGCCGTCCGCGCGGCTTCGCACGTGGTGCAGGTCTACGAACGTCGCGTGCGAGCAACCCGGCGCTTGGCAGCGATGACGGTCGCGTCGAAGCACGGCCCGGCGCGTCGCCGGCGCGATGTCTTGCGTCGCACGCTCGCTGGACGATGTGCCCATATGGGCACTGGGCACCCACTGCGCGTCGCAGCTCGCCATCTCCGCGGCGGCGGGCGAAACCGTGACCGCTTCGCCATCGGCGAGCTGCCGCTTGCGCTGGCAATCTTCGCAGACGTCCAGCGCGAGCTGGTAGCTGGCGCGCCCATCGTCCGCGGAGCCGCCGAGCACGTGGCGGGCCAGCAGCAGCAAGATGGCGTCGTCGTCCAGGCGCTCGCCTGCTTCGCGGCGGAGGTGGGCGACCGCCTCGCGGAAGCTAGCCAGCGTCTCGCCCGACACCTCGAAGCGGAGCAGGTGCCGCATGAGCTCCGGCTCAGCGGGCGAATCCGGCAAGGCGCCGAGGCGCCGGCCGGACACCAGCTTTTCGACCTGACGAACCGTGCCGCCCCGCGCCCGCTCGAGCCATGCCCGCTCGGTTCCGGGCGTAGCGACCCGCGTCAGCTCGCGCACGTGGCTGAAGGTGATCGTGCCCTCACGCAGCGCGCGCGCCAGCTCCGGCAAGCGCTCCACCGCCTCCGCAACGCGCAGCTTGTCGTAGGTCACGCGCGGCGCGTAGCCGAACAGTCGCTCGACGTATTCGCCAAAGCTGCCGTACCCCTGGTGTCGGTGCGCTTGAGCGCGCTTGGCGGCAAGCAGCAGCAGCCCTTCTTCGTAGTCTAGCTCCGCCCGCTCTTGAGCAAAGCTCACGAGCGCGGCGTGAGCCGCCCGCCACGCAACGCTTGCATCCCCGGTTTGCATGCTTCCTTCGTAACACGACGATTTTGGACCTCCGTATCGGCGCGTGGTGGCGACTCTGACGGCGACATCGGCTCGAGCTTCATCGACTCCGTTCCTGCTCGTTCTCCGTCCAAGCCAGGCGTCGTGGCACACGCGGTGAGGCTCGCGCTCGACTCAGCCCGAGGCGAGTCCTCCAAAACTCGTCCAGCAAAATCGGTCTCTCGGTAGCGCTTTTTGCGTGCTCCAGCGCGAGCACACTCGTCGGTCCAGATGACTCCTGCATTCGCGGGCCCTTGGTTCCCCGCGAATGCAGCACGCTGGCGCGATGAGCTGACGTAGCAGGCCGGACCACAGCGCATGAAGTGCGTTCGGCTCGCAGCTCGCCGTCAAGCCTAAGAGCCCACTCCGCGCTTGAACGTTGTTGCGAACTCGACGCAACTACGTAGTGAAGGCCGCAGCGTTGAACGTTATTGCACGCAATCTGCGCAACGACACCTTCACTCGTCGGGGTAGGCGGTGTATCCATGGCGCGTGGTGGAAGCGCGAGAAAGCAAGCGGAGCGAACGGCGGAGCTTTTATCGCAGCCCCGATCTGCACGGGATCGAGCTGCTCGAGGCGACGCGCTCGACGGGGCCTTGGAGGGTGGTCAACGTGCAATTCGCGCTGGCCATCCCCCAAGACTGGTCAGCAGCGGTCAACCACGACGGGCGCCAGGTCGAGCTACGATCTGGTCAAGCGTTGATGTTACGCCCTGGTGAGGTTCACTCGACGACGGGCAGCCGGCACCCGGGCACCGTACGCGTCATGATCTTTTGCGACGGAGCCTTCGCACACCATTTCGGCGAGCACATGGTCGAGCCAACCGAGCCGAATTGGCGCTCGTCGCTCTCGACTTGCTCGCCCGAGCTGGTGACTCGGTTCGCGCAACTCTTCCGCACCGTCCACGCGGCTCCGACGCCGCTCCAGCTGCAATCGGCGATGACCGAGCTCGGAGCGGTCTTGGTGCCCGAGCTGGTCGTGAGGGGCCGGGCGGCGCGAGCGGAGTCACGAGGCGCCGCCCACGCCGCGCGCATGCGTGAGGTGATGCACGACTCCAGCGAGGGGATGACGATGGACTTGAACCAGCTGGCAAGCGCAGTCGGCATGAACCGCTTCCAAGCTCTGCGCGCGTTCAAGAAGCGCTACGGCTTGCCACCCCCACGCCTACCAGCTGGTCGCGCGGGTGCAGCGCGCGATGGGGCTGCTGCGCCGAGGTGCGCGCGCTACCGACGTCGCGCTCGAGCTGGGCTTCGCCGACCACAGCCACTTCACCCGTCACTTCAAGCGCATCGTCGGCTTGACGCCCCACGACTACGCGCAGTCGGACGGGGCCCGGCCGTTCGCGTTGCCCAAGCACGCGTCCACCTTTTCGGACGGGCTCGCCTACAGCTACCCCGGAGCCCAATGCCGTCACCCAGTGTGACGGCATTGGCCTTAGGGCGTGCCGAGTCGGGTGAGCAGCGCGCGGACGCGAGGCAAGTGAATCGACGTGGGGTGCGCCCCCTCGAACGCGAGCGCCCGCCGTCGCGCCTCGGCGTGTTGCCCCAGGCGCGCCAGAGCTTCTAGCTCGATGACCTCGCGCTCCACCGACAGCGCGCCCTTCGGGAAGCGCCGCCGGTACTCTTGCGTCAACGACAGCGCGCGCTTCGGATCGGAGACGAGCGACTTGCGGGCGCTCTCGATGAGCTGGGGCTCGTCCCAAAGCGCAGATGCGTCGCGGGCAGAGGCGTCACGCGGCTTCGACCGTTGGTCGCTCGTCGGCAGCGGGCGAGCCGCAGGCTCCAGCGGAGGCGCGACGGCTTCATCGACCGCCCGCGGCGGCGCGATGGAGGTGGGGCGCACAGGTGCGCTCGGCACCGCGCGCGCTACCTGCGGCGGCGCTTCATCGAGCGAAGGCGGAGAGGTCGAAAGCGTGAGCGCCAGCGCGCCGCTGGTTACGGCGAGCGTGGACGCGGCGCCCCAGCTGAGCAGCGAAGACGAGCTCGAGCCGAGCTTGGCCACCACGGCGCCGAAGGCCGACGCGGGCAAGACGGCCACCGCGACGGGAGCCACGACCAACGGCACCCGCAAGCTGCGCGCGACCGCCTGCAGCGCCGCGGCCGGCGGTCGATCTCGGCGCGCGAGCCTCACCAACTCGTCCAGGTCAGGGTTTCTCATCGTTTCACTCCCTTGTCCGCCAAAGCCTTCTTCAACGCTCGACGCGCCAAGCGCAGTCGGGAGTACGCCGTGAAGAGGCCGCACTCGACGCGCCGCGCGACCTCTGTCATCGACAACTCTTCAATCTCGTACAGCACGAACACTTCGCGCTGCGCCTCGGAGATGCTGTCGAGGGCCCAGCACAAAAGCTCGTGCGCATCGCGCCGCTCGCGCTCCCGCTCTTGAAGCGCGTCGACGCTGTGCTCGACCTCGCCGAGCGGCACCATCAACCGGCGCCGCCGCCACGTCTTCGCTACGCGCAGCGCGATGCCGTAGAGCCACGTGCGTGGAGACGACTCACCCCGAAACTCCGGCAGCTTGCGGTGGGCCACCAAGAACACCTCTTGGCAGGCATCAGCGAGGTCGTCTTTCCGAACGCCGAGGTATTTCAGGAAGCGCCACACCTCCTCCGCGTGAGCTTGAAACAGCTGCGCCGTCTCCGGGCCGATGGGGGGCTCGGGCTCCGGAGACTCGGGGAGGCTGGCGGGGGGAGACACTCGCGGCTCGAGGCGCTGACGCGGCGCCGGCACGCTAGACGTGGATGCCAGCCAGAGGGTTCGTCGCTTTGCCGCTGTCGAGGCCGAAGCTGGTGGTCGTCGAGCCCATCACCTGCGCGATCGTCAGCAACACCCGACTCAGATGCTCGCTCTGGAAATTGAGGTGCGTGTCGCCGGCTAGCCGCCCCCCGGCCTTGCCGATGAGGAGCACGGGCCACTCGGTGCGATCGTGAACCTGGCCCCACGCCGTATCGGAGGTGACGTAGATCAGGCTGGAGTCGAGGAGATTGCCGGCGCCATGCTCGGTGGCCTTCATGTTGGTCAAGAGCTCCGCCAAGCACCGCATCGTGTACTGCACGCCCTTGTCGACGCGCGGCTGGTTCGACTTCGTGCCCGGATCCGTGTGGCAGATCGTGTCGTGAAAGTCCGCGTTCATGTCCGTGTCGAGGTGCCGGTAGTACACGTGGGCTGCGGGCAGCGAGAACATGAAGTTGACCACCCGCGTCCGGTTGCAAGCGAGCGCGAGGGTGGCGAGCTGGGCCATGACGGTGTTGACGGCGGGCGGCGCCTCGCTGCGGGCGTCTTTACCTTGCGTCGGCGCCGTCTGGCTGCTGCACGCCGCGGGCGTACCCGTCGACGGCATGCCTTCGAGCCGGGCTTCGATGTCACGGATCGCGTCGAGGTGGCGCTCGATGCGAAGCTTGTCCGCGGCGCCCAGGCGCTTCTGCAGGCGCGCGCCGTCAGCGAGCACGGCGTCGAGCACGCTCTTTCGCACCTTCACCAGCTTGGCCGCCTGATCCGGCTCCGCCGGCGTCACGCCGCTGCCCATGAACAAGCGATTGAACACGGCCTTGGGATCGAACTCGGGCATGTTGCGAGCGTTCGGCCCGCTGTGCGACACGGTGTGGAGCGAATCTTGCGGACCGTTCGGCGTGGCGGGCGTCACGCCCAGCTCGAGCGATTTGTATCCACCTTGCGGGGTGCCGAGCACCTTGGCCACGGTCTGGTCGATGGATTCGGAGCGGACCGCGTTGCCGCTCAGGGGCGCGCCCGTCGTGCAACCCGCCGAGCCCGTCGGGTGCTCCACGCCGCCGACGACCAACTTCCCTTCGAGCCCGCTGACGACGGTGAGGTAAGACTTGTGGTCGGCGAGGGCCTTCAACTGAGGGCTCAGCTCCCAGTTGGCGCCCGTCCCCGTCTTCGCTGGCTTCCACAAGCCCGGCAACGTGCCGTTGCCGAAGAACCAGGTCATGTAGAGCGGCGAGAGCAGCGTTTGCGCGTGCGCGAGCTTGGTGCCGTTGCCGTTCAGCATCGCCTCCAGCAGGGGCAAGGGAATCGTGACGGCGGCGCCGGTTGCGAGGGCGCCTCGGAGCAGGGTTCGGCGGTCCAGATGCTTGATTGTCATGGTGCGTGCTGGGCAATCAGGGTTGAGGAGCGACGGTGGAGAAGGCCTCGTGAGTGACGGTCGCCAAGACCAAGTCACGCAGCTGGTAGCCGGACGATTCGAAAGACGTGATTAGATCGTTGATGACGCTGCCATCCACTTCGCGTTCGTCACGACCCATCGCGTAAGCGTGGAAGCGGCGCACCATGCACGCGGCCATGGACCGGCTCTCCGCCATGGCCTCACCCATCGCGCGGGCGTCGGCCACGGGCGTGCCATTGACCTCTCCGCTCGAGTCGATGGGCAGACCGCTCTCGGTCGTGCGATACCGGCCAATCGCGTCGAAGTTTTCGAGGGGAAGCCCCAGCGGATCCATCAGGGCGTGGCAGCCGGCGCAAGCCGGGCTCTGGCGGTGGGCGTCGAGCCGCTGGCGCTTCGTGGAGGGGCTGTTCGGATCTAGATCCGGCAAGACGAGCGCGACGCCTTCGGGTGGGGGCGGCACCACCTTACACATCAGCCATTCGCGGATGAACTTCCCGCGCAGGGTGGGCGACCCTTCCTTCTGGTTGGCGAACTGCGAAAGGAACCCGGCCTTGCTCAAGATGCCCACGCGAGCGCTGTCGGCCGGCAGGGAAACGGTCTTGAACGTCGTGGAGGTGAGGCCGGTCGCGTCGATACCGTAGAGCTTGGCCAGCTCGGCGTTGACGACGGCCTTCGGCGTGGAGAACAGCGTGAGAGCGCTGGCCTTGTCGTCGAAGGCGACGCTCTCCCAAGTCCCGCGCATGTCTCGCACCATGCCCTGCTGCAGGGCGGCGTTGTATTCGGGATAGAGCCCAGCGTCTTTGGGCTGCGACAGCACTCGATCGAGCTCCATGTACTGCTGGCCGAACTCACCGATCGCCTCACGCCCGGCGCCGCTCGGCGCGTCGAGCAAGCGATTCACGGCGGCGCGAAGGCCCTCCGCCGTCGAGAGCTCGCCAGCGGCAGCGGCGTCCAGCAGCTGCTGATCGGGCAAGCTGTTCCAAATCAGGAACGACAATCGACCCGCGGCCTCGTAGCTGGAGTAGCGCAGCTTGCCCGCGGCATCGGCGGCGCCGAGCTCGGGGCGGTACAAGAAGCTCGGCGAGATGAACATCGCGACCGTCGCCCAGCGCACGCCTTCGAGGCCGCTGCCGAGCTCCGTGGTGGCCGTCGACGCCACGCCGACCAGCTGCGCGATTTCGTCCGCTTCGAGGGGGCGCCGCCAGGCGCGCCGGCCCATCGTCTCGATGAAGCTGCGCGTGCAGGCGTCCGCGGCCGCATTCCCCGGGGTGCAGCCGATGAGCTGAGCCCGCTTGGCGGCGTCCTTCCAAACCTCGTCCACCACGGCCTCGATGGCGGCCTGGTATTGCTCGACGCCGCGAGGCGAGGTCTCCACCGCGGACGCGCCGATGGCGGGAAACTGGCCGATGTCGGAGTCCAGCTTCGTGACGTCCACTTCGACGCCGAAGATGTCTCGGACCGCGTTGCGGAACTGCGAGCGAGTCAGACGGCGGAGCAGGCCTGCCGCGGGCACGAACGGGGGGGGATTCGTGATCCGCCCGTCCTCGTCGACTTGCACCGGACCGGGTGTCGAACCACCGCCGCCGGCCACGCTGCCGCCGACACCTGAAGCGGGCATCCCCGCTGCGGTTCCGCCGGTAGGAGCGCTCTGGTCGACCGGGTCAGTCAGGTCAGCCGTACAGCCCAACGCGAGGGCGGCACCGAGGGCCAAAAGCGATGGAGCGAAAGTCGAGCTCGGGAGCGCGTTCTTCATCGTGGTTTCCGCAGAGAGAGGAGGAGGCACAGCCGAGACGCTGCGCGCTCCAGTGCTCTCAGCAGTCAGTGGCGATGGCCTCCGAAATTGTCTTTCCAAAGAACGACTGAGCGCGTGGGCGTCGATTTTCTCGCCCGCGAAGTGGATTTTTCCACTCCAGCAAACATCCAGCGCAGGCAGCACGGATTATTGATGCGACACCGGCACGGCGACGACGCGCCACGCGAGAGCAAGCGTCCGCGAGACTGGGTCATCGCGAGACACCAACGGCGCATCCGGCTCCTCTCGCGGAGCTTCTCCGCCGTAGCCTCTCTCCCGAAAGGTCGCGTATGGTGCGGCGCGAATCGGAGCAGGAGGTCCACAAGTCATGGCGATGATTGCGAAGTGCCTGGTTGCGTTGTCGGCGAGCGTGGGAGCTTTGGTGGTCGGTTGTGCGACCCAGCAGCCCGCTGCTGCACCTGCCCCCGCCGCCGAGACGGCGCCGCCCACGGTGCAGATGGGCTCGGCCCCGGACGCCGCCCCCCCGGTCAGCGTCACCCTCGTGCCGCTCAAGACGTGCAGCGGGCAAACCAGCGTCGCTGCCGATGGCCTGATCGACGACCTCGAGGACGGCAATGGTCAGGTCGCGCTCGTCGCGGGCCGCAGCGGCTATTGGTATAGCGCCGCCGATCCGAACGGCTCGACCATCTCGGGCGCGGGTGCGTTCACGCCGACTGACGGCGGAGCAGCCGGCAGCAAGAAGGCCGCGCGCGCCACCGGCAAGACCGCGACGGGCGACGGCGCTTGGGGCGCTACGTTCGGCTTCAGCTTCGCGCCCGATAACGCGGCCTACGATGTCTCGAAGTATGCCGGCGTGTCGTTCTGGGCAAAGGCCGGAGCGAAGTCGACCAAGAGTGTCCGCGTCAAGCTAGGCGACGCCAACACGCGCCCCGAGGGCAAAGTGTGCAGCAGCGGCTGCTGGAACCACTTCGGGCAAGACCTCACGCTCAGCGAAGAGTGGCAGCAATACACCATCAAGTTTGCTGACCTGAAGCAGCAAGCGGGCTGGGGCGATCCGCGCCCTGCTACCCTCGCGGCCCAGCACGCGATGAGCCTCGATTGGTCGATCTCCGCCGGCCAAGACTTCGACATCTGGATCGACGACGTGGCGTTCATCGAGTGCAAATAGTGAGGCGATTCGGTCCGAGTGTCGCAACTCGCGACGCGCAGAGGGCTTCGCGACGCCGCTGGAGCGCAGCGCTCGGCCGCCAGCAGCCCTGTAATCGGCACCTCGACTAGCACGGCGCCGAGTGGGGGTCTGGCATTCGCCTTGCTTCGACGTAAGCATGCTCCCCGTTACTCGTCTCGCTGCACTCCTGATCGCTGTTGGCGCCGTCGCTTGCGATGACACCGGAAAGGCAATCAAGGAGGAAGTCAAAGAGATCGATGAAGAGCAGGTGAAGCAAGACCTGAAAGACAGCGCGGCGGCGGTGGGGTCCGCCGCCAAGCAGGCGGGCCATGAAGCCGGCAAGGCGGTCGACAAGATCGACAAGAAGGTGGCGGAAGAGATTCGAAAGTAGCGCTCTCATGGAGCGATCGAATCCAAGGCGAGCTCTTCGGTCTCGATGCTACGGCGGAGCCCGGACTTGCAATCGCCGTGATGCTCAGAGAGGTGCAGCGAGCATTCGCACCTGCTCACTTGAACGCTTCGGGCGTGCAGCCGGCGCCGCGGCAGCCCTCCACGTCGATGCCGATGATCTTCTGAGGTTGCTTGGCCCAGCAGCCCTCCGCGCTGGTGTCGTGGGTATAGGTGTACGCGCGAGCGCCGGAGGCTGAGTTGTTGAACACCCGCGTCACCAGCGCGCGTCCGCCCTCGAGCTTGGTGCGCACATGGAAGCGGTAGAAGCGGCGCGCCGCGCTCTCGCTCTTGTAGCCATCCGCAGGAGCGTCGAACTGCACTCGGACCTTGAGCGAGCACTCGCCGCTGCTCTCGACGGCGACGTTCGAGAAGTCGTGCCCATGGATGCGGGTCTCGAAGCCAGCGCGCTCGCTCCAGCCGAACGCCGCCAAGGGCGCGAACAAAACGAGCCCTCCCGAAACGATCTGCACCCATCGTTTGTTCTGCTTCGCCTCGCGCATCATCCGATCAGCCTACACCAGGCGGCAGGTGGCCGTGAAATGCGTTGGCTCCCGCTGGCGTTCCGCGGTGGCGTGCGGCGCGGCGTTCGCGCGTGCAGCGTTCTCGGCGTGCGGCGTGCGGCGTTCGCGGCGTGGTCTCGCATCATAGCTCGTCGCAGCTCGCAAGCGACATCGCGACGCTGACGCTGACTGACGCAGACAGCGCTACCGCACCTACAATTGACTATCTGCGTCTTTGGCAATTGGCGTTAAAAGGACTCCGGCTGACAATCAGCAATTGGGAGGTCTGACGATGTCTACACCGGAGATCACTTGAAGTGATAGCCGCAGTAGCGGAACCACGAGGTCAGATGCCGGGTAGTGACGCGGCGGAGTCCGCGTACGATGGCAGCCTTGAGGCGATCAGGGACGCGCTCCTTGAGCTTTCGGAGCCAATTCTTGAGGAAGGCCCAGCAGGGCTCGATCGGACTGAAGTCCGGGGAGTACGGAGGCAGGAAGAGCAAACGAGCCCCGGTGTTCTCCACCAAGGAGCGGACCTCGGGTGCGTGATGCGCGCGAAGGTTATCGAGCACGACGACGTCCCCCGGATACAGTCGTGGGACGAGCCGACGGCGAACAAATTCGATGAATTTCGGCCCATTGACGGCGCCGTCGAAGGTTTGGTGGGCCAGGACGCGGTCGGCACGTACGGCGCCGACGATGCTGATGTTCTTTCCCCAATTGGCGGGCTTGTGATCGAGAACGCGCTGGCCGCGAGGCGCCCGGCCGTAGGTCGGCGACATGGCGATATTGCAGCCCGACTCGTCGATGAAGATCAGACGGTCCGGCGCGATGTTCTTGACCTCTTCGAGGAAGGCGGCGCGCTTCTCTTCGACGTCGCAGCGGAGCTGCTCCGACGGCCGGAAGCGCTTTTTTTTCGAGTGACCCCGGCACGCTGGAGCGAACGCAGCATGCTCGAACGGCTGAGGTCTACACCATGGCGCGTTCGCCACTCGTCCTTCAGTTGGTCGAGGGTAGCGTCTGGCATCTCGGCGACAAGACGAAGCAGCGCGGGGAATTGGTCCTCCGCGATCCTCGGCGGAAAGCCCCCGCCGGCCGGTTCCGGAACCACATGCCCCAGCTCGCGTTGGCGCCGTAGAAGCCTGGAAACAGTGGCCTCACCAACGCCAAAGCGCTGCGCCAACTCAAGGTACGTGCCTTCGTTGCGCTCATACGCAGCGACGATGCGGCGCCTCAGGTCCAACGATAGCGAATTCACCGCCCGCTATAGATCAGACCCACCCGATCTTTTCAAGCGGGAACCGGTGTAGTTTCAGAAGGCGTCTGAGTTTTGGTATCTTGTCGTGTGCCTCGGTCGGTGCGGTCGCCGCGAGCAGCACACTCACGGCCTGCGCGGGCGCAGGCGGCGAAGAGACGAGCGAGCTAGGTGAGCCCATCATCGCGGGGGTTCCCGCCAATGGCGCTGCCTTGAACGCCATTGGCAGCGTCGGATATGCCTATTACAACGAATATTACGGCACTTGGGAGTACCAACCTTATTGCTCGGGCAGCTTGATCGGTAAGGGGCCTCGAATGGAGAAGTCGATCGATTTTCAGGCCGACGTTGGCCGAATCAGGATCGACAAGATCGAGCTGACGTGATCTACGTTCGCAGGTGGACGACGAGCAAATTGTTCGGCAGAAGTGGCGCCTCCTCAAGGCGACGCTAGACGAGCGTGCTCGCCGACTGTGGGCAGGAGCGGAGGCGGAGGCGATCGGTCGCGGTGGCGTGGCGCGGGTAGCGCGGGCGACGAAGCTGG
>JAEYWK010000163.1 GCA_023431345.1 Pseudomonadota bacterium | reverse complement strand
ATGTCCTCATGCTGCGAGCCACGCTTCAAAGCGGTCGGCTGCCCAGCTTTTGGACCTACTTCTCACGTCGCTACACGGCAGCCGTCGAAGCGGCCTGAGCGTGATCCGTGCGTGGTCCACACCCGTTGGGCGGGTAGCGCTCCCAGCGCAGGGGCCGAGTCCCAGGCGGGCGGGTCGAGCCTGGCGGGCGCGCCCATGGATCTAGGTGGCGCGGGTGGGCGCCCCTCGGAAGACCCAGGGCTCGCCGGCGAGGGAGGCTCATCTGGGCTTGGCGGGGCTGGCGCGGGTGGCGAGCTTTCGAACGCCGCGGGCGCAGGCGGAGAAGGCGGCTCGGAATCCGGGCCGATCCGCGGCTCCAAGGTTCTCGACTTGCTCGACGTCGCGACCCATCCTGAGGCTTACACCTGGCAAGACTTTCGGCCGAACGTGCTCAAGCTATTTCTGGCCGGCGCGGCCGAAACCGAGCATATCGCCATCCTTTGGTACACCGTGCCGGACGCTGGCGTGGGCCTGCACTATCACGCGAAGACCGAGTCGGTCTATGTGATCGACGGCAGCCAAACGGATGCCAAGGGCGTCTACACGGACGGCACCGTGTACTTCAACCCACCCGACAGCGGTCACCAGATCACGAACAGCGGTGGCTTCTTCTTGCTGGCGTACGCGGCTCCGCCCGACTTCGCCAACACTGACTTGATCGAGCCGTATGAACCGATTCGTATCGACACGATGGCCGCCGACTTGACGACGACGTACGCCTTCATCGAACGGGGCGAGGGCATCGAGACGCACGCCGTACCGCTCGAACCAGCCGGCGGAATGCAAGCCACGTTGATCGAGAGCACGAGCGTCACCCCCTACGCCTTCGAGGGCAACTACTTGCTGGTGCTCAAGGGAGGCTGTGACATCGAAGGTGTCACGCTGACGGCGGGCTCCCTGGTGGTAGCCGAAGACATCACGCCGCGGCCATACGCCATCCGCGCGACACCCCCGAGCACGTGCTTAGCGCTCGGTGTTTCGTTCTGATAGCCGACGCATGAACCACATTTGGTACTCGCGCCGGTGCAGCTCGACGAGCCAGTGCTGGTGGCGAGCGAAGAACAGGGCCAAGTTGCGGCGCAACGACAGCACGTTCGAGCCTGTTTTCACGCGAGCGGCTGCGAGCGCTTTTGGTCCTGCTCTATGCTCTTCCGGGCATCCCCGTCGTCTACTACGGTAGCGAAGTGGGTCTTTCGGGTGGCGTGGAAGCGCCGGAGGATTTTCGACACGCGATGACCTGGCAAACCGCCGATTGGAACCGCGACATCCACGCCTGGTACGTGCAGCTGGGCGAGCTTCGTCGGGCCGAGTCCGTGCTACAGCTCGGCGCCTACAAAATTTTGGCGGCCGATCAGCAATCGCTAGCGCTGGCGCGCTTCGATCGAGGCAGAGCTATCGTAGCCGCCGCGACGAACTCGAGTGACGGCGCGGTGGTCGACGTCGACGTGTACCCGCTCGCCGCGAAGGCGTCCGGCGCCCGCTTGCTTTTCGGTGAGGCCCGCTTGGAGCAGACCGAGACCGGTTACGAGGTGGCGCTCGCCGCGCATGGCGCCTGCCTCTTTTTCCTGGATCTAGCCGCATGAATAGCCCCAATTTTCACGAAATTTTTGCCAGCATTTGGCCTCCTCGCGACGCGGCGGCGCTCGCTGCGCTCACGGCCGCGTTCCGGACTGAAGAGTGGTCACGCGTGGCGGACCGTAGGCATCGTGGCCGTCCACCTGGCGGGGGTTCCTGGTGCCATGGCGCCCCTGCTCGACTTGTGCGCCTCGAGAAAGCTGTTCCTCGTGGAGGACTGTTCCCACGCACACGGGAGCCGGTGGGCGAACCGCAGCGTCGGCACTTCGGTCAGCTCGGGGTATTCAGCCTGCAACAGGGGAAGCTGCTGAACTGCGGCGAGGGGGCCGCGGTCACGACCAACGACGACGCCCTCTTGCGCCGGCTGCTTTCGCATCACACGTTTCATACGACGATGGCGAACGGCATGGTCGAGGGATTCGATGCCGTGGTCTCGCGCAATAGCCGACTACCCAACCTGCTCGGCGCGCTGCTGCTATCCCAGCTCGAGCGTTTCGAAGAGCTGAGCCGGCGCCGGCAGCGGCACATGGCCATCTTTCGCGAGGAGCTCGCAGGGCTGCCAGGGCTGCGGCCGCTCCTGCCCCCACCGGAGGCTTCGGACGTCACCGGGTACTACGTGACGTACCACTACGATCCGTCAGCCATGGGCGGACGAAGCGCGGCCGACTTCGGGTCTCAGCTCAACGCCCGCGGCATCCCGGCCTTTCGCGGCCACAATCAACCAATGTACTGGCGCGAGCCCTACGTGAGTGGAGCGGCGCCCTATCGGCGCAGCGCATGCAAGGTCGCGGAGGACTTCGGCCCGACGCGCTACCTCAACTTCAAGCACGAGATGTTCTTGGCGGACGAGCGCACCATCCGCCAAGTCGCGGCCCACGTACGCGAGATTGCGGAGGGGTCGTGACGAAGCTCGACGGCGCCACGCCCGAGGAACTTTTGGCCACGCACTACGAGGCGTGCGTCGGTGAGTCTCCGCAGATGGCGCCTCTGGGCGGCGGTTGGGACAACGAGAATTACCTCGTCACCACCAAGGACGGAGCGCGGCTCGTGCTGCGGCGGTACCTGATCTCGACGCTGGAAGAGGTAAAATACGAAGTCGAGCTGGTGAAGAACCTCGTGCGCGCCGGCTACCCGACGCCGCGCATGTACCGCAACGCCGCCAACGAATACCTCAGCGTTAGCTCCGGGCGCGCCGTCGTCTTGTTCGAATACATCGCCGGAGCGCGCCCGGCCGAGGCGCACGAGCTTGACGCCGTCGTCGTGCTCGCGCACCGGCTCCACGCCCTCGGCTTCGGCTTCGGGGGCCCGAGCGTTCGTCGTAAGTTCAGCGACCTGGGGACACGCATGGCGCGGCACGCCGCCGGCCGCGCGGGCGCGGATTTCGGATGGTTGATGGACTTCATGAGTCGCTGGCAGCGCGGTGGCGGTTCGGCCCTGCAGGCCGGCCACTCGCAGCTGCGCAAGTCGTGCGTGCACTACGATCTCAATCCGTCGAACGTGCTCGTCGTCGGAGACCACTACACCGTGATTGACTTCGATGAGTGCGTTTATGCGCCGGTCATCGTCGAGCTGGCCGGCATGATTCACTATTGGTGCATCGACGACGAAGGCGCTCTGGATCTGGAGCGCGCGAGTGATGTCGTTCGTCGCTACGATGCGTTACTGACACTTCGCGGAGTCGAGCATGAGCTGTTGCCGCACGCCCTCATCGAATATCAGCTGCGTGATTGCTTGAAGTATTGCGTCGGGGAGCTCGACGACTCACCCGGTTTCGAGCTGAGCGCCAGTATCTCGTTTAGAGCGCTCAAGCATCTGGTCGAACTCTTCGACTCTCGGCGATTGACGGTGACACCATGACCTTTGAAGAACGACTGGGAAACTTGCTGGTGGGGGACGCGGAGCTCGATTGTCTCGCAGAGGTCGTGCGATCGGGGCGACTGTTCCGCTACCACCGAGCGTTCGACGGATCCTCGTCTTTCGCGGATCGGCTGGAGCGCGCCGTGGCGGAGCGACTCGACGTCCCTCACGTAGTCGCGCAGAGCTCGGCTACCGCATGCTTGCAGTCGGCGCTGATCGCCGTCGGCGTCACACCCGGCGACTACGTCGCGGTGCCCGCCTACTCGTTCCTCGGTACGGCTACCTGCGTACTCGGGGTCGGCGCCATACCGCTGTTCGTCGACGTGGACGACACCTACGGGTTGTGTCCGCAAGCGCTGAAGGAAGCGCTGAACCCGCGCGTCAAGGCGGTGTTGGCGGCCAGCTTGCAGGGCGGTCCGTGCCGGATGCGCGAGCTGAGGGCGGTCTGCGACCAGGCTTTGGTGCCGCTGATCGAGGACGCGGCGCAGGGCTTTGGGGCACGTCTGGGTGGACACCACGTGGGCACACTGGGTGACGTGGGAGTCTTCAGCCTGCAAGCGAACAAGCGGAACGTGTCAACGAGTTTGAGACAGCCTGTTCATGAATTCTATGTAGGGTTCTCGGAATCGAGCTCGGCCGCGGGTTGATGAGCGGGAGCGGTGCCCGGGCTCGGGTGCGGCGTCGGACACGGCGTGAGGGTGATGGGATCGGGGCAGCTCATCAACCCGTGGCGAGCACCGTGCCGCTCATCAACGTTGTCGTTGGAAGGAGGGTCTT